>JBFFMM010000179.1:0-6270 GCA_041554075.1 Draconibacterium sp.
ATTGTCGTCGGTATATCGGTATATTTTAGAAAATAGTGAAAAAGAGATGGTTCCACTCGCCACCGAATTGAAATTTGTAGAGAACTATTTTGCACTTCAGAAAATTCGAGACGGCGAAAAAATTGCTCTGAAAATTGAAATTTTAGACGCTGAAAAAATGAGTATTTTACCGGTATCGTTGCAATTGTTTGTGGAAAATGCGCTAAAACACAACGTAGCAACCCGAAACAATCCGCTCGAAATTACAATTCACAACGAAGGAATTGATAAACTGGTAGTTCGAAATAATTTGCAAGAAAAAACACAACTAAAAAATTCATCGAAAATTGGATTAAAAAACTTAAATGAAAGGTGCCGACTGATATTAAATCGCGAAATTGAAGTTCAGGAAACCATGGATGAATTTATTGTAAAAGTCCCGGTAAAGTTGAATAAAGTATAATCGAATAAAATTTCCGATAAGGGGCAAAGAATATTTTTCCTTCTTCGGACTTCCGACTAAAAAACATGAAAGTAGTAATTATAGAAGATGAAAAACTAGCTGCAGAAAAGCTGCATTCTACGCTGCTTCAAATTGATGCAGAAATTGAGGTAATTACCGTTTTGGAATCGGTAGAAGATTCGATCAACTGGTTTGTCGGAAACCCTTCGCCCGATTTAATTTTTATGGACATTCAGCTCGACGATGGAATTTCGTTTGAAATATTTGATGCGATAAAAATTGATGCGCCGGTAATTTTCACAACCGCTTTCAACGAATATGCCATTCGCGCTTTTAAAGTAAACAGTGTTGATTATTTATTAAAACCCATAGAAACAAAAGCCCTGGAAAATGCACTGCATAAATTCAAATCGATTTTTGCCGATAAAAGAAGTTTCGAGGAACGGGTTTCACAAGTTTTTGAACAATTATCAAAACAATACAAATCAAGGTTTTTTATAAAAATCGGAAACCGGTTTCAGTCGATTCAGGTGGCTCAAGTATGTTCATTTTTTGTAGAAGAACGAAATACATTTTTAAAAACAATTGAAGGAAAAACTTACGATTTGGATTATTCACTGGATCAACTTGAGAAAATGATAAATCCTGAAAAGTTTTTTCGAATTAACCGGAATTTTTTGGTCAACATAAATTGTATCGATGAAATCATCAGGTATTCGTCGAGTCGTTTAAAACTAAAACTAAATAGCGAAAGCCGCGGCGATTTGATTGTTAGTCGCGATAAAGTTACAGAATTTAAACGCTGGATGGACAAATAAAAAAAGGAGCCTTTCAGCTCCTTCCTATTTTTTATCATTGATCAAAAATCAACTTTATTCCCTTAAAATTCTCTGCAAATCTATATTAATTTTGCATCCAATTCAATTGTTGCAGTACCCCCGGCATAAAGTCTCGAAATTGGGCACTTTTCTTTTGCCACAACCGAAAGTTCGTCAAATTTATCTTGCGAAAGACCATCGCATTTCACAACTGTTTCCAGTTTAATATTTGTAATTGCAGGTCCCCCATCCAGTTCACCTAAAGTTACCGAAGCCGAAGTTTCAATACTCTCGGGGTTTAGTCCTTCGCCACTAATTAATGCCGACAAAAACATCGAGTAACATCCCGATTGTGCAGCACCAACCAATTCTTCAGGGTTAGTTCCTTTCGCATTTTCAAAACGTGTTGCGAATGTAAACGGGCCACTATAACCCGTAATATCCATATTTCCTTTCCCCTCTTTCAGGGTACCGTTCCAAACTGATTTTACTTTTCTTACTGTCATGATCAAAATTTTCAGGTTAATCGAATTTTTTATTACAACTGATTTTTATAATGTAGCATCACCTGGTTTCCAATCGCAACCGGTTAATCCAGGATTCTGAGTAGCTTCCAAAGCTCTTAATACTTCCGCAACGTTACGTCCGGTTGCATCGTTATTACAATTTACCCACTGAATTACACCTTCCGGATCAACAATAAATGTTGCACGATAAGCCACTTTACTTGGCTGTAAAATTCCTAACTTTTTACTCAACGATTTAGACGTGTCTTCAATCATTGGATAAGCCAGATTTGCTAATCGTGGATCGTTTGATTTCCATGCCAGGTGAACTTCATGAGTATCTGTTGAAGCACCGTAAAGTTCAGCATTGAGTTCTTCAAACTTTGCATGGTTATTATTGAATTCGACCAATTCTGTTGGACAAACAAAAGTAAAGTCTTTTGGATAAAAGAAAATTACCATCCATTTCCCATCTTTTTTATGGTCATCTGATGTTATTAAACCAAATTGGTTATCTGCTAAAACTGCTTGCTTTTTAAATTTTGGAAATTTTTCTCCTACTGATTTCATGATATTTGTTTTTTATTTATTGATTATTTCTAATTTCAACACAAATGTAGCCTTTAAAACAGCTCGTGTCAAATTGATTTTTTTTAAGCGGAATAGAAAAAAGCTATTTAAAGCAGCACAACAAACTGATACAATGACACTTACACCAACACATGCAGTCTGCATTACTGAAAATTTGTATGTTTTTAACAACACCTATTGTTGTTGGGAAAATGAATATCATTATCTTTAAACGTTTTTATAAAAAACAGTAGTAAAAATTTATATACCTATCCAATTAAAACTAAAAAAAGTAATGGAAGAAAAATCGAACAAATCTTCAGTTTCCAGAAGAGCTTTTCTGGGAACTGCTGCAGCTGCAGCTGCAGGAATGACAATTGTACCACGCCATGCGGTTGCTGGTTTGGGGCACAAAGCACCTAGTGACAAATTAAACATCCTTGGTATTGGTGTTGGCGGAATGGGATTCGCTAACTTAAAAAACCTTGAGTCGGAAAATATTATCGGTCTGGTAGATGTTGACTGGAAATATACTGGTGGAAATGGTGTTTTTGATCGGTTCCCAAAAGCCAAAAAGTACAAAGACTGGAGAATCGCGTACGAAGAATTAGGGAAAGAAGTGGACGGTGTAGTAGTTGCCACTGCTGACCATGCACACGCAATTATTGCAGCCACAGCCATGGAAATGGGCAAACATGCCTATGTGCAAAAGCCATTAACTCACACCGTTTACGAATCGAGATTACTTACCAAATTAGCAGCTAAAAACAATCTGGCCACTCAAATGGGTAACCAGGGTTCGTCGGGCGAAGGAGTTAACCTAACAACTGAATGGTTGGCAAATGGCGAAATTGGTGAAGTAACAAAAGTTGAAGCATTTACCGATCGTCCAATCTGGCCACAAGGATTAAATACTCCTGAAAGAGGAGATTGGGTTCCTGATACTTTAGATTGGGACCTATTTACCGGACCAGCCAAAATGCGTCCTTACAATCAGGTTTATCACCCATGGAACTGGCGCGGTTGGTGGGACTATGGTACCGGTGCTTTAGGCGATATGGCTTGCCACATTCTACATCCTGTATTTGTTGGTCTTGAATTAGGTTATCCAATTCATGCACAAGGAAACTCAAGCTTGTTGTTACAAGATTGTGCTCCTGTTTCGCAATCGGTAAAAATGACCTTCCCTGCACGTGCTCCAAAACGTCAGTGGAAAGGAAGAAAGAAAAGTGCCGACTTACCACAGGTAGATGTTTATTGGTATGATGGTGGTATTAAACCAATGCTTCCTGAAGCATGGCCGGATGGAAAAAATCCGAATGACTCAGGTGGTGGTGTTATTTTCCACGGAACAAAAGACACTTTAGTATGTGGTTGTTACGGAGTTAATCCTTGGTTGTTGTCTGGTCGCGTACCAGAAGCTCCTAAGTTCCGTCGCAGGGTGGAAACAAGCCACGAAATGGATTGGGTACGTGCCTGTAAAGAATCTCCTGAGAACCGCGTTAAAACCGCTTCAGACTTTAGCGAAGCCGGACCATTTAACGAAATGGTTGTGATGGGTGTTCTAGGTGTTCGTTTACAATCGTTAAATAAAGTATTGGATTGGGATGGTGAAAAAATGGAATTCACGAACTTAACCGATAGTGAAGAAATCAGAACAGTTATCAAAGATGGTTTCAAAATTCATGATGGTCACCCGACTTTTGCTAAAACATGGACTGATCCTGTTTCTGCAAAAGAATTTGCATCTGAATTAATTAAGCATACTTATCGTAAGCCTTGGAGCTTACCTGATATGCCTGCATAGCAAAACGAAATTTTAAAAAAAGGTGTCGGTAACGGCACCTTTTTTTTTGCTGAATTATGACTAGTCCTACTAAATAACCGTTACGGATTTATTCGACTAAACATACCCAAATTCAAAATCAATTCCAGCAAAACCAACGCTTTCAGAGGAGAAAATTAGAAAGTACGATAAACAGGTTCGTACCCATAAAAAAAGGAGCTTTGCAGCTCCTTTTTTATAATATTATGTCTCTCTTCTAATTTAGAATCAGCCTGCACCGAAATGACGACAATCCTAAAATAGAAAATGATTTCAACTTTAGTTAATCCATTTCACATACTTAAAATCCTGACGGTGAGGCAATGCGTCGTGTTTCGGGAACAAGCGGAAACTGTAGGAAAATGATCCCGGATGATCGGGTTTAATTACATGTTTGTAACAACACACTGTTCCTTCGCAATTTTCAGCAGAAAATTCTACAGCAGCAACTATTTTATCCTTGCCCTCTTCATTTTCTGTAATTACTACTTCCAGGCCAATTTCAGTTGCTTTTAATCCTTTCAAGTCAACCCAAACACGAACGGGATATTTTTCGCCCATTAGCATTTTTTGAGTAATACCATCGATAATTTCAATCTTCTTTACTTCAATTGCATCCCACTTGGCCGCAACATTTGCTTTCCATTCGGCCAATTCTTTGGCGAGTTTAAAGCTGTCGGCTTTTACTTTTTTCGCATGGTCGAATTGTGGATTATAGTACCTGTCCTGGTAATCTTTAATCATTCGGCCGGTTGTAAAGTGAGGCGCCACATTGGCCAGCGTATTTTTAACATAACCCACCCATTTTTCCGGTATATCCTGCGAATTACGCTGGTAATAAGCGGTTACAACTTCTTCTTCAATTATATTGTAAATACTTTCTGCATCCAGTTCATCCTGGAAATCCTGAACATCGTAAGTACGCTCGGCCGGCAATGCCCAACCCGCATCTTTCTGATATCCTTCAACCCACCATCCATCAAGAACTGAAAAGTGAAGTGTTCCATTCATCACACCTTTTTCGCCACTGGTACCCGATGCTTCTAAGGGACGCGTTGGTGTATTCAGCCAAATATCTACACCCTGTAGCAGCATTTTTGCCAGGTTCATGTCGTAATTCTGAACAAAAAGAATTTTTCCTCTAAACTCAGGAAGTTTCGACACTTCAACAATATTTTTAATCAAATCCTGGCCTGCTTTGTCAGCCGGGTGTGCTTTACCTGCAAATATAAACTGAACCGGACGATCAGGATTATTTACAATTTTCGACAAACGATCGAGGTTTCGGAATAAAAGGTGTGCACGTTTGTAGGTAGCAAAACGTCGAGCAAAACCAATGGTTAGCGTATTTGGGTTTAATTTACCCATTACTTCCGAAATCAATTTTGGATTCTCCGAACGTTTGATCCAGTTATCGGAAAAACGTTCTTTGATGTAATTGATCATTTTCTGGCGAAGCTTTTTACGCAGTTCCCAGATTTCCGTATCCGGCACATTGTAAATGTTTTTCCAAACATCAAAATTTAATTGTGTAGCCGGAAATTCTTCACCAAAATATTTTTTATGAATGTCTTTCCACTCTTGTGCTGCCCATGTTGGATAATGAACTCCGTTGGTTACATAACCAATTTCAAGTTCTTCTTCCATGTACCCTTTGTACAAGTCTTTCAACACCGTTTTGCTTACATCGCCATGCAACATACTCACACCGTTAATTCCGTGCGACAAGTTGCTGGCAAGGTAACTCATATTAAAATGATCCTCTTCTCTACGTGTTTTTCCAAGCATTTCAAACTCTTCCCATGCCAAGCCCAATTTTTCAGGGAAAAATCCCATGTAATGTCTGAACATGTCGTTGTGGAACGAGTCGTGACCAGCAGGTACCGGTGTATGCGTTGTAAATACAGTTGATGCACTTACCACTTCTTTTGCCTCGGCGAAAGTTAACTTCTCTGTTTGGACAAGATCGGCAACTCTTTCGATACCAATAAAGGCGGCATGCCCTTCGTTACAGTGGTACACGTCTGATTTGTATCCCAGTTTATTCAAGGCTTTTATCCCACCCAAACCAAGAAGCATTTCTTGTTTTAAACGGTTTTCGTTGTCGCC
>JBFFMM010000180.1:0-6262 GCA_041554075.1 Draconibacterium sp.
ACGACACTCTGTATGAGCTTTATTTAGTATGTTTATGAGCTAAAACAAGAAACAATGATAGATTCAAGAGAAAAACAAATAATCGAATTCATCCAAAAAGTTGGAGAATGCTCATCAAAAGAAATTTTTGATGAAATAAATTTATCTGTAAGCTATGCAACTCTAAAAAGAATACTGACAAAATTAATTTCTTCAAACTATATTTCAACGAAAGGACAAGGAAAAGGAACTAAATATTTTATTTCTCCGGCTTATCAGGTAATTCAACCCATTGATATTGATAAGTACTATGAAAAAGAGATTGATGAAAGACAAATAAAAGAAGGATTCAATTCCCAGATAATTAATGAAGTACTTTCAAAACATAGCGTATTTACCGATAGTGAATTACTAAAACTAAGTAAGCTTCAAGAGATTTTTAAAAACAATATTTCACAACTAACAGAGAAAGAATACAAAAAAGAGTTTGAAAGGCTAGCCATAGATTTGAGCTGGAAATCATCGCAAATTGAAGGAAACACCTATTCGCTATTAGAAACTGAAAAACTTTTAAAAGAAAAAGAAACTGCTGCAGGAAAAACAAAGGAAGAAGCAGTAATGCTTTTGAATCATAAAGATGCTCTTGACTTTATTATTGAAACGCCTGATTACCTCTATTCTTTGAGCGTTTCAAAAATTGAAGATATCCACAGTATCTTAGTTAAAGAACTTGATGTTGAAAGAAATTTGAGGCATAGGCGTGTTGGTATTTCCGGGACAAATTACAGACCACTTGACAATCAATTTCAAATTTCCGAAGCACTACAAGATTCTTGTAATTTAATTAATGCAAAGTCAAGTGTATTTGAAAAAGCATTATTGGCTTTGGTTCTTATATCATACATTCAGCCATTTATGGATGGAAATAAAAGAACAGCCAGAATTGTTAGCAATGCAATTTTAATGAATGAAAAATACTGTCCACTTTCATTTCGGACAGTTGATTCCATTGATTATAAAAAAGCGATGATACTATTTTATGAGCAAAACAACATTTCAAATTTCAAAGAGATTTTCATAAATCAATTTGAATTTGCTGTGAATACATATTTTTAAAAAGAAAAAACGAGCCATAATACATATTGCAGGGCGGGGTTAGGTGGTACGCCAACTGCGGATTGACTTGGGTCGATTTCCCTTCGGTCAATTCTCGTTTCGCAGTTCCGTGTACTTCGGACAGGAATGCTCTTCGAAATCCGCCCCGACAAGATTTACGAACCGTTATCAGCAAGATTGAATTTGTTTCAATGTGATTAACGAAGTTCAATTTATTATTGCTGTTGTCAATCCGAGTAAAATTGAAGCAAGAATTATTTGCACTAATATGGAAGATAAAATAACAAAACACATTGGGGTTCTTTACTTCTCACCTACTAATACAACAAAGAAAATTTGTAAGGCTATTGCTTTAGGGATGGGGGCAGAAAACCCGGTAGATTTGAACATGACAATTCCGGATTTTCGAACAAAATTAGCTTCTAATCCAAATGCGATTTTAGATGACATTGACCACTTGATTGTTGGAGCTCCTGTTTATTCAGGCAAGTTGCCGATTCAAGTAATAGATTGTTTAAAAAGTATAAGTGGAAATGAGAAAAAATGTACAGCAGTTGTTGTATACGGTAACAGGGATTACGGAATTGCGCTTTACCAAATGGTTGAAATACTTTCTAATAATAATTTTAATGTTCTTGCTGCAGGAACATTCATTGGGCAGCATTCATATTCTGATATAGTGCCAGTCGCTATTGGAAGACCAGATAAAACTGATTTGGACAAAGCGTATAATTTAGGTTCAGAAATTCGGAATACAGCCAACTATTTATCACTTGAAGATATTCCGGTTCAACGAGATATGTTTTCCAAATCTAAAAATTACAATCTTATACAACCAGTTTTTAAATCAGAAAAGTGCAACCATTGTAGTATCTGTTCAAAACGATGTCCTGTTAATATTATTTCGCCTGAAACGGGTAATTGGTTAAATCAAGACGTAAAGAAACAATGTATCGGATGTATGGCGTGTGTTTCAAGTTGTAAGGAAAAAGCCAGATTCGTCAGAGTTAATTTTGGGATGAGGTTAATTATGAACTATATACTTAAAAAAGCGTCTGTTCAACGACAAGAACCGCTTACTGTTTTTCATTCAAGTACTTGAAGACATTTAAAAGCCCTGATGTTTCTATTAATATTAGGCAAGCAGGATTAATAATATAATAATTAAGCAAGGATGAAAAAATCCAGCCGATAACAATTAAGCGTTCGGGCGGTCGGCACGGCCAAGCCTGAACCGGGTGTTGACGATACCGGGTTCGAAGCGGGGATGTATACTATGGTTTTTTCGATGTTTGGATGTTTGGTTTTCAGTGGTGCGTGTTTACCGACTTTTGCTTTTTGCACTGAGCCTAACCTGTTTTTCAGTTTCAAATGTCCTTTTCAGCCTTCTTTTACCAGTCAGGGCACTTGCTTATCCACGGATTTTTCACTTTTGGGCAAAGCTTCGCCCGGCCCCTATTCAGGGCTTTTTTACAAGGTTTATCAAAAGGGTTAGTGTGGCAGAACCCAGCGGAGGAGGTCCACGCTGATGAAAACGCCAGATGGTTACCATTTTACCTTTGCGGCATATCGGACACAGCAAGTGTACCTCGTTGCGTTCGGGCAGATCGGGTTTGCCCAATTCCTGTTGCAGCAGTTCGACACAAACTTTTTTGAGTGTACTGCTCAGAATTCCGTAGTGGCGAATGCGGGTAAAGCCACGTGGCAAAATGTGCAGCGAAAATCGCCGTACAAACTCTTCTTCATCCAGGGTAAGCGGATATTTTGCACCAGCACTGCGGTAGTCTTTGGCCGTGAAAGTCACTTTCCCGTTTTCAATGTTAGTGATGCGGTGATTACTGATGGCAATTTTGTGGGTATAACGCCCCAGGTATTCCACCACCTGCTGCGGCCCGAAAAAGGGTTGTTTGCAATACACCACCCAGGATTTGGAAAACAGGGACTTGTACAATCCCGGAGCTTCGATGCCTTCCTGTCTTAATGCCTGTACATATTTTGCCCTGAAGACTTTACTCATCGCTTTGACCGGGAAAAGGAACTTACTTTTTCCGCGAGCTGCTCTCCACTTTCCCGAAGTTGTAATCCCACCACCGGGAACTATACAATGCAAATGCGGATGGAGGCTCAGGTTTTGGCCCCAGGTATGCAGAATGGCAATCATCCCTGGTGCAGCGCCAATAAATTTAGGATTACCGGCAAACCCTTTTATCACCTGCCAGGCTGTAGTAAACAGGAGCGAATACACTGGTTTGGGCCGAAACAATGCCAGCCGGTTCAGCTCTTCGGGCAGGGTAAACACCAGGTGGTAGTACGAGGTGCGGAACAATTCCTGTTCCCGGGCCTGCATCCACTGTTCGCGTTTATGCCCCTGGCACTTCGGGCAATGCCGGTTACGGCAACTGTTGTAGCTGATGTGTATTGTGTTACAATCACTGTGGTCACAAACATCAATGTGTCCGCCCAGTGCTGCCGTGCGGCAAACCAACAAAGCCTGCAGGATACGCAGTTGCCAACTGTTGGCACAAAGCTCCCGGAGCCGATGCTGCTGATGGCGCAACACATCGGCTACTTCATAAACAGGTTTCATGACTTGCGGTATAAGCGATCCAGCGGACTAAAGGTTTTCTCCCTCCCCAGTTGGGCGATGTGCAGATACATCAGCGTAGTCTGAACATCTACATGCCCCAGCAGGTCTTTTAGAGTTATAATGTCCATGCCCATTTCCAACAGGTGCGTGGCATAGGTATGGCGAAGTGTATGCGAGCTCACCTTCTTTTTTATCCCCGATTTGCGCACCGACTCTTTTACAACCCAACGGACACCGGCACCGGTAAACTGTTGCAACTGTCCGGTATTGGTTTTTCCGTTAAACAGCCAGAGGTAGGGATTTTCGGCTTCCAGGTAGGTTTTTATACCGCGCGAAAGGTTTTCTCCCAATGGAACATAGCGGTCTTTGCGGCCTTTCCCTTCACGGATGTGAAGCATTTTGCGGTCAAGGTCAGCATCCCGGATCTTAATATTGCAGAGTTCCTGGCGCCTGAGTCCGCATCCATAAAGCAAGCCAAGTACCAGGCGGTGTTTTAATAAACCGGGGGATTTTAGCAATCGTTTTACCTCTTGTTGACTTAAAACAACCGGTAGCTTCTTGGGAAACTTCATCTTCGGAAGGAAAACCTGCTTTTCCGGCATTCCCATGGCTCGGTAAGCAAAACGAAGTCCGTAAACCGTGTGTTTAAAGTAACTCGACGATGGCGTACTGCTTTGGGTTTTGACGTGATACAGATAATCCATTACCTGTTCCTCGTCCAGATCCAGCGGGTTGCAGTTAAAATGAAGGGCCATCCGGGCAAGGCAGCGCGAATAGTTGGTAAGTGTACTCCGGCTCTTGCCTAAAAGTACAACCTGACGTTGCATCTTCTGATAAACTTGATTAAATTCAGGGAGTGAAAAACAGGCTTGCTCAATTAACGTGGTGCTTTTTTTTCATAATAACGAATTTTATAATTACTCACCCTAAAGGTACTGGAGACTGAGCACTTTAGCTACCTTTAGGTTTCGTTCAACACCTCTTAATGCTGCTCTGAACGCTTTTAGTTTAGCATTAAAAGATTCAGCCGAGGCATTTGTACTTCTGTTTTCAAAAAAGTTAAGTATTTCTCTGTAATGAGTGTGAATGGTAGCAGATATCGTGTTAAACGAACGAAAACCAGAATCAGTCACTTTGTTGTACCAGTGGGCAAGTTTTGTATATGCTACCGCCTTGTCTTTAGTTTTGGAAAAGATTAATCGTAAATCATGAGTCAACCCAAATGCCTTTTTCAGGTCGGGGTACTGAGCAAAAAGAATCTTAGCTCTTTGTTTTTGAGACTGGCTCCATTTCTCAGGCGATTTAAATAGTAGATATCTGCTTCGGGCCAGTAGCTGTTTCTTTGTATCTCCATTTTCAAAGCGAAAGGGAGTATATAGTTTATTATCCCATTTAGCATTATCCCTGGCATTGCTTTCTTCATCGATGGCATCCCAGCGGTACTTTATCCTTATCTCCTGAAGAGCATCAAGCGCAAGTTTTTGAACATGGAAGCGGTCAATAACACGAGTAGCTTTAGGAAAACATTGCCGGACAATTTGCCCCATTGATCCTGCCATGTCAAGGGTTATTTCCCTGACCTTTCGTCGCTCTCTGAGTGGGATGATTTTTAAGGCCTCAATCACATCTTCCGCTTTGGTTCCTTTAACCATTGCTACCAGTACACCTTTTTTGCCCTTGGCTGCTTTGTTGGTAAGGATAGTATACAACTCCCCATTAGACAAAGACGTTTCGTCGATACTCAAACGACTACCAATATTCTTCGGGAAAGTCATCCAGTCATCGGCATGTGGCCTTTGCGCCCAGCTCTTATAATTGCTAAGATGCTGCTTGTACTTTTGTCCTAATTTATTCCCATCAATGTGGTAGAATTTCTCCAGGCTGTTGCTGCTGATCGGGTAATTGTCCAAATAGTCCTTTTAAAAAAGACGCGAATCCCTTCGTGAAACGTGTACCCTTAGCTGTGGTATCCCAGCTGTTACTTATTGTTTTGCCACTATGCTCTTCTTTCCACTTACGCCTTCTTACATGAAGATAAACTGCCCGTTCGCGTATCGGGAAGTCTTGTATTACAACAGGAATGTGAAAACCCTTTGATATAAGTTTGACATTTTTATGAGAAGCCGGAGGATTGTTTAGTTCATCCAAATAAACGTGAATCTCTTTCTCTGTTAACCGGACATCGGTAATCTCAAAATACTGAAACAATTCTGTGGGAAGCAAGGCTTCTACAAGGACTCTATATTGACTTTGCTGTGAGTTCATTTATCTAAAAAAAATACA
Source organism: Draconibacterium sp. (assembly GCA_041554075.1). Lineage (GTDB taxonomy): Bacteria > Bacteroidota > Bacteroidia > Bacteroidales > Prolixibacteraceae > Draconibacterium. Next base: position 5,966 of record JBFFMM010000180.1, read on the forward strand.
CAGCAAAGATGATAATTAATTTTTACTCCCCTAGAAAGTAGAACTGATCCGGAATAATTCTATTATCTTTGCCCGCAAATTTTAATACATGCCTAAAAAATTTGTAAGCGATTTTACGGTGGTAGAGAATAAAAAGCTTAATTCTACCAATTTTCTGATTAAAATTAAAAGCGATTTAATATTGCCAGAAATTAAACCCGGACAGTTTGTAAATGTTGAGATTAAAGATGCTTCCGAGATATTTCTACGACGCCCGTTTTCTATTTTTGAAGTAGACTACAAAGCGAATACTCTTTC
>JBFFMM010000181.1:0-6236 GCA_041554075.1 Draconibacterium sp.
AAAATAAACAGGTAGGAGAAATCTCTGTGTTACTTTGTGCTCTCTGTGGTAAAAAAAGTAATTATCCCTTACAATTTAGTTTGTTTCAATTCCTAAAAAGTAACCCCAGAGAGCAAGGAATAACACAGAGTAAAAAAAACTTTGTGTGCTTCGTGATATACCTTTGTGTACTTTGTGGTTAATTTTCCCAACACGCCTCACTCCTAACCAACTTCTTTTTCTTTGTAGTTAATTGTGCTGTTGCTTTCTCCATTTATAGGTAGTTGAGCTTTATTTCCCTTATCTTTGTGGGCGGAAACAAATCCGCAATAATAATCAGAACAAAAATATATGTCGTTTGCATCTTTAGGATTATCTTCATCTTTACTAAAAGCTCTGACCGATCAAAATTACACCGAAGCCTATCCAATTCAAAAAGAGGCTATTCCAGCCATTCTTAAGAGAAAAGATGTATTGGGTATTGCCAAAACAGGATCAGGAAAAACAGCCAGCTACGTTTTGCCTATTCTAACCAACCTTCAGGGAGGAAGTATTTCTAAAAACAGATACATCAAGACATTGGTATTGGTACCTACACGCGAATTGGCTATGCAGGTTCTGGAGGTCTTTCAGCAATTTTCAAATGCGCTTTCCGATCCAATTAAATGTTTGGCTGTTCATGGTGGAGTTTCAATCAATCCGCAGATGAAGGCAATGAACAATGTAGATGTTTTAGTTGCCACGCCAGGTCGATTACTAGAATTAGTTGATTCGAATGCAGTTCACCTGACTGAAATTGAAGCATTAGTATTGGATGAAGCAGATAAAATGCTAAATCTGGGATTTAAAGATGAGATGAACCGCATATTTGCTCTTCTGCCTAAAAAGCGTCAGAATCTTTTGTTTTCAGCTACACTTAGTAATGATGTACGAGATGTGAATCAGGTTCTTTTGAACGATCCGATCGTCATAAAAATTGAAGCAGAAGAAAACACGCTTGATTTAATCGATCAGATCGCCTATTCGGTTGAAGAAGAAAAAAAAGGGCCACTTCTTCGATATCTAATTAAGCGCAACGATATAGAACAAGTACTTGTTTTTGTTTCTTCGGCACACAAAGCCGATGCGGTAGCTTACAAACTAAGTAAAAATGGAATTCAGGCAACCAGCACACACAGTAAAAAGAGTCAAGGAGCCAGAACTGAAAATCTACGAAAATTTAAATCGGGTGTGTTACGTGTTTTGGTTACTACCGATTTATTAACCAGAGGTATTGACATTGAATTTTTGCCTTATGTGGTGAACTACGATTTGCCACGATCACCTAAAGATTACATCCACCGAATTGGTAGAACGGGACGTGCAGAAGAACCAGGAGAGGCCATTTCGTTTGTTACAGAAGAGGATGAGCATCACTTTAAAGTGATTCAGAAAAAAATGAAAATAAAACTAAACCTTATTCAAAGTAAGGACCTTGATCTAAAAAATATCAAATAGAAGCTTGCCATAATAAAAACAAGTATTCCAACTATCAATTTATAAAACGCATTCACGTGAAAGACCTACTTCTGGTAACTCCACCTTTTACTCAATTAAATACTCCTTATCCGGCAACGGCTTATCTAAAGGGTTTTTTTAATGAAAAGAACACCTCCTCTTTTCAAATGGATTTGGGTATTGAAGTAATTCTGGAGCTTTTTTCCAAAGAAGGTTTGTCGGAACTGTTCGAAATTGCTTTAGAACAAGATCAGATTGTTTCGGAGAATGCACAAAGAATATATGCTCTAAGAGAGCATTATTTAGTGGCAATTAACGATGTGGTATCTTTTCTGCAAGGGAATAATCAGACTTTAGCCCGACAAATTTGCACTGAGAATTTTCTTCCCGAAGCCTCGCGGTTTGAACAAGTTGAAGATCTGGATTGGGCATTTGGTTTAATGGGCATGCAGGATAAAGCAAAGCATTTGGCAACACTTTTCCTGGAAGATTTATCGGATTTTATAAGCGAATGCATTGATGAGAATTTTGGTTTTAGCCGATATGCCGAAAGACTGGGCCGAAGTGCATCCTCTTTTGATGAGTTGTATGAGCATTTGCAAAAAGAACCCACTCATATCGATGATCTTAGCACAAACATTCTGGCCAAACAAATCGAATTGAATCAGCCTAAATTAGTGTGCTTTTCGGTTCCCTTCCCAGGCAATTTATACAGCGCTTTTCGTTGTGCCCAATTCATTAAAAAAGAATATCCTGCCATTAAAATTGTGATGGGTGGCGGATTTCCAAATACCGAACTAAGAAGTTTGACTGATGCGCGAGTGTTCGATTTTGTTGACTATATAACATTGGACGACGGTGAATTGCCTTTGGAACTTCTGGCGAATCATTTACTACATCCGGCCAACGAAACACCCACTTTTAAGCGAACATTTCTTCGGGAAAACGGCGAAGTGCAATACAACAATTCCGCTGCCCAATGCGATTACAAACAAAATGAATTGGGAACACCCGATTATTCGGATCTTTTGCTTGACAAATACATTTCGGTAATTGAAATAGCAAACCCAATGCACAGTTTGTGGAGCGATGGACGCTGGAACAAACTAACCATGGCTCACGGTTGCTATTGGGGCAAATGCACCTTTTGCGATGGTTCTTTAGATTACGTAAAAACCTTCGACCCCATTGCAGCCAAAATACTGGTAGATAGGGTTGAGCAGATTATAGCACAAACCGGAGAAAAAGGCTTTCATTTTGTTGATGAAGCAGCACCTCCCGCCCTAATGAAAGCTTTTGCACTGGAAATTCTGAAACGTAAATTATGCATTACCTGGTGGACCAATGTTCGGTTCGAAAAGAGCTTTACCAAAGACCTTTGCATCTTGCTAAAAGAATCGGGTTGTATTGCCGTTTCGGGCGGATTGGAAGTGGCTTCCGATCGCTTACTAAAACTGATTAACAAGGGGGTTGACCTACAACAGGTTGCTCAGGTAACTCGTAACTTAACCGAAACAGGAATTATGGTTCATGCTTATTTAATGTATGGATTTCCTTCTGAAACGGTGCAGGAAACCATTGACAGTTTAGAAGTTGTTCGCCAAATATTCGAAATTGGCATTGTGCAATCAGCATTTTGGCATCAGTTTGCACTTACCGCTCACAGTCCGGTTGGTTTAAATCCTGAAGCTTACGGCATTACACCTGAGTACAACGAGATTTCCTTTGCCAACAACGACATTCAATTTACCGATAAAACGGGTATCGATCACAATCTGTTTAGCTACGGATTAAAAAAATCGCTGTTCAATTTTATGCACGGTGTTGGCTTCGAAATTCCTTTGCAGGAATGGTTCGATGACGTGCCATCTGGATTTAGAATTCCTAAAACCAGTATCAAACACAATTTTATTCAGAACTGTTTGGAGACTGCCGACTACAGAATACCAAAAGATTCATCTAATGTGATTTGGTTGGGAGGCACTCCAGAAGTATTGACTAGTTCGAAATCGAAAAAAGGCAGAACTTGGGAGTTTTACAAGATGAGTTTTCACGAAAAAACAGCCAGCTTTGAAGTATCCCTTGAAAAAGAAAAAGGGGATTGGCTTTTAAACATTCTGAAAAAAATATCCGTAAAGGAAAAAAACCTGCTTACGTTAACCGATTTAAAAACTGATTTTGAGAATCAATTTGATGACTTTGAATTGTTTTGGTACTCGAAACCAGTTAACCAGTTGCGGGAAAATGGCTTATTGGTATTGTAATATAGTACAGAAGTAATTAGTAGTTAGTACAGAGTAATTAGAAAATAGTTAAAATGGAATCGAACGAGAATAATCTTACCGACAGAGAACAGAAAAATAATCCATTGCATGGAGTTAAGTTATCCGACATATTGGAACTTTTGGTTTCGTATTACGGATGGGAAGAATTAGGAAGCATGATTAAAATAAACTGTTTTACCAGCGATCCATCTATAAAGTCGAGTCTGAAATTTCTTAGAAAAACTCCATGGGCCCGCGAAAAAGTAGAAGGCCTTTATTTGAAATGCATTCGGAAACATAAAACCAATAATTTGTAAATATGTCTCAACAATGTCCTCTTTGTAATAGCACAGCGAAGCTTTTTCATACCGATAAGCATAATAGCTATTATCAATGTGATACTTGTTTTGGCATTTTCTTACCTACCAATTCACTACCATCCAGTCAGGTAGAAATAACACATTACCAGCAACACAATAATGATGTTGAGGACAAAGGATATCAGAAGTTTGTCTCCCCCATTACCGGGGCCATTTTGCATGATTTCTCAGCAAACGATAAAGGCTTGGATTTTGGTGCTGGCACCGGCCCTGTAATTTCTAAAGTCTTGGCTGATCATGGCTTTTCCATCGTTCAATACGATCCTTACTTTCACAAATACCCCGAATTACTTAAAGAACAATACGATTACATTGCCTCCTGCGAGGTGATTGAGCATTTCTTTGATCCCCGAAAGGAATTTACACTGCTTAAGAAATTGCTAAAGCCACAGGGAAAGTTGTATTGCATGACACACATTTACGATGAAAGTATCGATTTTACGAATTGGTACTACAAAAATGATCCAACCCACGTGTTTATTTACCACGCAAATACCATTGAGTGGATTAAAAAAGAATTTAAATTTACAGATGTGGTGATTAATAACAGATTGGTTATTTTCTCAACTTAATCGGAATAATATTACAACTAGCTACAAATACTACGGTACTCTGTACCTAAATATGAGAAGCAATGTGATGTCGCATTTATATTTTTACCCCTAAATCCCCTAAAGGGGACTTTTTACCACATGCAAACAATAGCTATGATATCTGGCGCATTGGGAGTGAAGCAAAAGTCCAATCGCGGAACTTTGACATGTTTAGATATTTTAACCACTAAGTAAAAAACCCTAATGGTTCTAGGACCCGCATGAGAAAAAAGCACGTAAAGAAAATCAGAATAAAGTAGCGTTAAAAAAAAACTGGCCTGTGTGAGGAACGTTAGACTCGAGGAATGAGAGGCTAAAAGGACGAGTTCCAGGTTTTAGCGAAATGATCTGATTTTTAGTTCTTTTTTCTACCGCGGTAGATTTTTGTTTCCTTTTCATCAATGGAAAAGGAAAAGCCCGTCTGGCTTGAAGACAAAAACATCAAACTCTGATGTGTGTATTCAAAATAGATTAATTACCTTTTCATAGTAATTAAACCTTAGGTTATGATCTTACAATTCACCACAGGAAAACTGCCACTCAATTTCTTTATGCTGGGTGTTATTTTATTGCTGATTGGTGTACTGGCAGCAATTATGTCTGAATTTGCTGGCCTTGCCGCTATTCCATTATCGATCCCATTACTTTTTATCCGCACAGGTATCCTAGTCGATACAGAGAAGAAACGAATCAAAAAATACATCGGTCTGTTTACCTACAAAACAGGAAAATGGGAAAGCATAGCCACAATTAAGCATCTTCAAATTATTCGGGTACGCCAAACAACAGGAATGGCTGTTCTTTCTATCGCCCGAAATGAAACCAATATTGTTTATAAATTATTAGCCGTTCTGCCCAATGAAAACATCGAACTTCTATCAGGAGAAGGCCGATTTATAGGTGAGGCTGCCGATGAGATTGTAGATAAACTGCAGGTTGAACTAAAGGCACCAAGCAAACAGGAAAATTAGGATGCAAAATTAGTGCACTACCAACACACCACCTGAATTGTGTCTCCCAAAACTACTTATTCCATTCAAATTTCCAAATCCAAGCCTTCCCCTTTCGGGGATAAGCCCAAAAATTCAAATTCAAAGCCTCCCCACGTGGGGAAAGGCCTATTTTTTCAATTTAAAGCTTTCCCCTGTTCGGGAAAGGCATCTTTTTTCAATTTGAAGCTCTCCCCTGTTCGGGAAAGGCCTCTTTTTTCAATTTGAAGCTCTCCCCGGTTCGGGAAGGGCATTTTTTTTCAATTTGAAGTTTTCCCCAAGCAACGAGATAGCAACCGATCATCTGCTAACTAATTATAATCAACACCAAACACTATCCCACTCGCCTTATCTTATTTAAAACCATTTAAAATTGCGCAATAAAAAAGCATACATAATACAATTAGAAACCAACAAATACGCCACATTTCAATAATTATCAGAGTTTTAACAATCAAAAAGCTAAATAATATTATTTTTTATTGTTAATTTTTATAAATAAATTCAATATTCAAATAAAAAATAACCGTAAAA
>JBFFMM010000182.1:0-6171 GCA_041554075.1 Draconibacterium sp.
ACAAGGCAACACTTGAGTTTCTGGTATATGCACCTGAACACTACGAAGTGGTTTCTAATGGTTATTTAATCCAAAAAAAACTACTTGGAAATAACCTGGAATTCACGCACTGGAAAGAGGATGTTCCGATATCGACAAAATTGATGGTAATTGGTGTTGCTGATTTTGTTATTGGTAATAAAACAAAATATAAAAACATCCCTGTAAGTTCGTGGGTATTCCCTGAAAATGAAAAACAGGGTTTTGAAAACTACAAATACGGATCTAAAGCATTGGAATATTTTTCAGAGTTGCTAGGTCCTTATCCCTACGAAAAATTGGCACATGTACAATCGAAAACGCGATATGGCGGCATGGAAAATGCAAGTTGTATTTTCTATGCCGAGAACTCTGCAATTAGCGACCGAAGTCAGGAAGGATTATTTGCTCACGAAGTGGCCCACCAATGGTTTGGCAATTCAGTTACCGAACAAAACTGGCACCACGTTTGGATTAGCGAAGGTTTTGCTACTTATTTGACACACATTTACAACGAACATTATCATGGTGAAGAAGTATTTCGGGAAGGATTAAAAAACGACCGTGAACGGATTATTCGGTATTCAAAACGAAACCTCTCTCCTATTATCGACACTACTGTAACTGATTACATTCGATTATTAAATGCCAACTCGTACCAAAAAGCCAGTTGGTTTTTACACATGCTGCGCGAACATTTGGGTGATGAATCATTTTTTAAAGGGCTTCGAAAATATTATTCAGATTTTCAAAATTCAACAGCACTAACAAACGACTTCCTACAAGTTATGGAAGCGGTTTCGGGAAAAGACTTGGAATTATTTTTTAAGCAGTGGTTGTGGCAGCCCGGACATCCGGTTCTTGATTTTAGTTGGGAGCAAACTAATAAAAACGTAAATATTACGATTCGTCAAACCCAAGAAAATTATTTATTTCAGTTTCCACTGGAAATTGAATTAAGATATAAGAATGGAACTTCAGAAATAAAAACCATTCAGGTAAACGATCGCGAATTGCATTTATCAATTCCTGCTAAAAATAAGGTTAAGGAAGCTATTTTGGATCCGGTTGTGAAACTTCTTTTTGAAAATAGTAATCTTTGAAATTGGCACGCTACTGCTCCACTCCAGTCCCCTCCTAATCGAAGATATGAAGAAAAATATTTGTGCTAAATGCACAAAAAAAAGCCCGTAGAAAAATCTACGAGCTTAATATGTATTTCACCTAAAAATAATACGTTCTTCTTACTTTACTTTTTCAACGATTGCTTTGAACGCTTCAGGTTGGTTCATGGCTAAATCAGCCAAAACTTTCCTGTTGATTTCAATCTCGTTCTTTTTCAACAATCCCATGAATTGTGAATACGACATTCCTTCCAATCGAGCAGCAGCGTTAATACGCTGAATCCACAATCCACGGAATGTTCTTTTCTTTGCTTTTCTATCGCGGTATGCATAGCCCTGCCCTTTTTCATAGGCGTTCTTTGCAACTGTCCACACATTTTTACGCGCTCCGTAGTAACCTTTAGTTTTTTTAAGCAGTTTCTTTCTGCGGGCACGTGATGCTACATGATTTACACTTCTTGGCATACTTTTTACTTTTTTGATAATCGGCGTTCCCGATTTATCGGGACACTTTAAAGCTCAATTACCTGGTTTTTAACTTTTTTACCTTTCTCGTTAAAAGGATTTTTGAGTTATCCGTCAATTGACAGATTACTTCATGCACAACAAAAGTTTAACGTTGCTTTCGTTTGTCTTATCGATAGTTGTCCAATAAGTCAAATTACGCTTACGTTTTGTACTTTTTTTAGTCAAAATATGACTTTTGTAGGCGTGCTTCCTTTTAATTTTACCACTTCCGGTTAATCTAAAACGTTTTTTAGCTCCGGAATTCGTCTTCATTTTTGGCATAATCCTACTTTAATTAAAATGTTATCAAAGAACTATATTACTTCTTTTTAGGTGTAATAAACATCGTCATTCGTTTGCCTTCTAATTTAGGCAATTGCTCCACTGTTCCATAGTCTTCTAACGAAGTAGCCAGTTTTAACAGTAGAATTTCGCCTTGCTCTTTAAACAGAATCGAACGTCCTTTAAAAAACACAAAAGCTTTAACTTTTGCACCTTCCTGTAGAAACTTTTCGGCATGTTTTAATTTGAAATTAAAATCGTGCTCATCTGTTTGCGGACCAAAACGTATCTCTTTTACCACAACTTTTGTGGTTTTTGCTTTCATCTCTTTTTGTTTCTTTTTCTGCTGATAAAGAAACTTCGAGTAATCGATAATTTTGCAAACCGGCGGATCGGCTTTTGGCGAAATTTCTACCAAATCCAATTCCTGCTCTTCTGCTAGTTTTAGTGCATCACGTAGTTGGTAAACACCTTGTTCTTCAATGTTTTCGCCAACCAAACGTACCTGTGGCACCCTAATTTTGTGATTAATTCTGTGTTGTGGTTCCTGCTCTCTTCGTGGCTGGAACTTTCTTCTTGGACCTCTTCTTTTAATAGCTATTTTAAGTTCCTCCTTAAATTAATTATACAATCCTGATAATTGATCTCTTACTTCTTTAGTTATAAAGTCTGCAAATTCATTTATTGTCTTCGAACCTTGGTCGCCTTCGCCTTGGCGACGTACCGAAACAGTTTCTGATTCTGCCTCTTTTTCTCCAACAATCAACAAATAAGGTACTCTTTTTAATTCGTTATCGCGTATCTTCCTACCAATCTTTTCGTTACGATCATCAACGACGGTGCGAATATCGGAAATATTTAGAAAATCTGAAACTTTTTTAGCATAATCGTTATACTTTTCACTGATTGGTAAAACAACTGCTTGCTCTGGTGTTAGCCAAAGTGGGAATTTTCCGGCGGTGTGTTCAATCAATACTGCTACAAAACGTTCCATTGATCCAAATGGTGCACGGTGAATCATAATGGGGCGGTGACGATTATCATCGGCTCCAATATACTCTAATTCAAAACGTTCGGGCAAGTTGTAATCCACCTGTATAGTTCCCAGTTGCCAGCTTCTCCCCAATGCGTCTTTAATCATAAAGTCGAGCTTTGGACCATAAAAAGCAGCTTCGCCTAATTCAGTAATTGTATTTAATCCTTTTTCTTCGCAAGCTTCAACAATCGCTTGTTCTGCTTTGTCCCAGTTTTCTGGAGCACCAATGTATTTCTCTGGTTTATTTGGGTCGCGTAACGAAATCTGCGCCGTGTAATTTTCGAAGTTCAAAGCTTTAAAAATGATAAAAATAATATCAATCACTTTTTTGAATTCATCTTTTAGCTGATCGGGACGGCAAAAAATATGCGCATCGTCCTGAGTAAAACTACGAACGCGGGTTAAACCGTGTAGCTCACCACTTTGTTCATAACGATAAACCGTTCCGAACTCGGCCATACGTACCGGCAAATCTTTGTACGAACGTGGCCACATTTTGTAAATCTCACAGTGGTGAGGACAGTTCATTGGTTTTAACAAGTACTCCTCTCCTTCTGCCGGAGTGGTAATAGGCTGAAACGAATCTTTACCGTACTTTTCGTAATGCCCCGAAGTCTTATACAATCTTACGTCACCAATATGCGGTGTCATTACTTGTTCGTATCCGTATTTTTTCTGAACTTTTTTCAAGAAGTTCTCCAGTTCGGCACGTAGTTGAGTGCCTTTGGGCAACCATAATGGTAATCCCTGTCCTACTGCTTCCGAAAATCCAAACAGTTGCATTTCCTTTCCGATTTTTCGGTGGTCGCGTTTTTTGGCTTCTTCAATCATTACCAAGTACTCTTCCAACATTTTTGCTTTTGGAAAAGTAACACCATATACTCGGGTAAGCATTTTGTTTTTCTCATCGCCACGCCAGTATGCTCCGGCAATTGAAGTCAGTTTTATGGCTTTAATATAACTGGTGTTTGGCAAGTGAGGACCACGACACAAATCGGTAAAATTACCTTGGTTGTATAGCGTAATGGTGCCGTCTTCCAATTCACTAATAAGCTCTTGTTTTAGCTCATCGTTTTTTTCGGTGAACAAAGCCAATGCATCAGCTTTTGAAATTTCGGAACGTACAATATCGTTTTTCTGACGTGCCAGTTCAAGCATTTTTTGCTCAATTTTCTGCAAGTCTTTTTCCGACAATATTTTTCCTTCCGGTAAATCAATATCGTAGTAAAAACCGGTATCAACTGTTGGTCCAATGCCAAACTTTGTTCCCGGATAAAAAGCTTCAATCGCCTCTGCTAAAAGGTGAGCCGATGAATGCCAAAACGTATTTTTACCTTCCTTGTCTTCCCACGTGTATAATTTGATGGCGGCATCGCTTTCAATTTTTCGCGACAAATCCCAAACCTCTCCATCTACCGAAATAGACAGAACATCTTTTGCCAAACGGTTTGAAATAGATTTTGCAATCTCATATCCATTTACCGCCTCGTCAAATTCGCGTACACTGTTATCAGGAAGTGTTATTTTAATCATCTCTCAATATTTATTTTTAGTTATTCAATACAGGTATTGAAATCTCTATCTTAAAACTGCCAATGCATGACCAAAGTTTTTCTTTTCTTTGGGCACCCAACTTTTTCGAGCCGCAAAGATAATCAATCCTTTAATATATCCGCATGTCAAGTTCTTTCATACCAATGATTTTAAAGAATAATTTATGTGCTTGCTGTTAACAATTCTTCTTCCTGTAACGAATTTGTTGGATAATCTATTTTTTACCACAATTAATTACCCATTTCAACACTTTATTGTTTATAACGATTAATTCATTCCCATAAGTTTTAATAAAAATCAATAGCTCTCAAACACATTACAAATCGATACTAAATTGCTGTCATTTATTTTAAATCGTTTATAAATATTCGCCAACACTTTCACTTTTTTATAGTTTTGAATAATTATTTCTTTTCTTTGTCGAAGACAGCAAGTTCATATAAAGTTTTAATTTTTCGAAAATTATGGGATTCAAAAATCCAAAAGATTGCCATTCGTTGGAAGAAATCAGAAATGAAATTGACAAAATTGACGAACACATCATTTCATTATTTTCTGAGCGACATAAATACGTTGAAGAAATTGTTCGTTTTAAACACGACAAAGATGCCATTATTGCTCAAGAACGTAAAAATCAGGTTATTCTAGATCGTAAAAAGTGGGCAAAAGAAAGTGGCTTGAATGCTGAAACCTTCGAAAAGATTTATACGCTTCTCATTGAAAGCAACATAGATCATGAAATGAAATTATTAAAAAACAAAAAATAAAACAGAATGTACAAAGCAGACATTAAAGTGATGGATTGCACGGTTCGCGATGGCGGATTAATGAACAAGTGGCAATTTAGCGACGATTTTGTAAGAGGAGTTTATAAGAGCTGTGTTGAGGCTGGAGTTGATTACATGGAGATTGGTTACAAAAGTAGCGAATCGGCTTTTTCGCGTGATGAAGTGGGACCATGGAAATTTTGCGACGATAAAGATTTACGAAGAATAGTAGGAGATAACGATACAAAACTGAAACTGTCGGCAATGGCTGATATTGGTCGTATTGATCCGAATGATATTCCACAGGCAAGTGAGAGTTTAATTGATATGATGCGCGTTGCCTGCTACTGTCATCAGGTTGATAAAGCTGTTTGGTTGGCAGAACATTGTATGGAAAAAGGCTACGAAGTTACCATTAATTTAATGGCAGTTTCTACTGTTAGCGAACCCGAATTGGATCAGGCATTAGCTGATCTTGCCAAATCAAAAGTTCCGATTATTTATGTTGTTGATAGTTTTGGTAGCCTGTATTGCGAAAGCATCGAACACCTGGTGAAAAAATATGCTGCTGCTTTACCAGGAAAAGAACTTGGAATTCATGCGCACAACAACATGCAATTGGCCATGTCGAACACGGTTACGTCGTTAATGAATGGAGTAACCATGTTAGATGCAACATTGCTGGGCATGGGACGTGGCGCAGGAAACTGCCCCATTGAAATACTAATTGCCTTTTTGAAAAATCCGAAATACCGTTTGCTGCCATTGATCGATGCCATACAGCATCATGTGAAACCCTGGCAGGAAAAAATTGATTGGGGTTACCACATTCCGTACCTAATTACCGGTGCCATGAACGAACACCCGCGAAGTGCCATGAAAT
>JBFFMM010000183.1:0-6162 GCA_041554075.1 Draconibacterium sp.
ACAAAACAGTTTACGATCCGTATGTAAACATGTTGCGTACTCAAACTGAAGCCATGTCGGCTGTTTTAGGTGGTGCCCACTCAATAACAGTATTGCCTTTTAACGCTATTTACGAAGAAACAACCGAGTTTTCTGAACGGATCGCGCGCAACCAGCAAGCACTGTTAAAAGAAGAGTCGCACTTAGATAAAATTGCCGATCCTTCTGCAGGTTCGTATTACATTGAAAACTTAACTGCAGCCCTTACCGACGAAGCCTGGAAATTATTCCTTGCCGTTCAGGACAAAGGTGGTTTTATTGCTGCTTTCAAAGAAGGATTTATTCAGGCTGAAATTAAAGCCATGGCTGCAAAACGCGATCAAAACATTGCCTTACGCCGCGAAAACCTGCTGGGTACAAACCAGTTCCCTAATTTTACTGAAAAAATCACAAATGAATTCGATGGTTCGCTTTTCGAAGCTGTTGATTTAACTGAAGAAGGTGCTGAAGTTGAAACTTTAAAACCTTACCGTGGAGCACAAGCTTTTGAGGCATTGCGTTACACAACCGACATGTATTCGAAAGAAAACAAACGTCCGCTTGCATTTATGTTGACTATCGGAAACTTAACTTTCCGCAAAGCTCGTGCACAGTTTGCTTGTAACTTTTTTGCTGTAGCCGGTTTTTCAGTAATTGACAACAATGGATTCGCAACTGCCGAAGAAGGTGTTGCTGCTGCAAAAGCTGCCGGTGCCGACATTGTTGTTGTTTGTAGTTCGGATGATGAATATGCTGAAATTGTTCCTGCTGTTGCTGAGCAATTAAATGATGAAATTCTGGTTGTTGCCGGAGCTCCTGCTTGTCAGACTGAGTTGGAAGCAAAAGGAATTACCAACTTCATTCACGTGAAGAGTAACATTTTGGAAGAATTAAAGGCCTACCAAAGTAAATTAGGAATCTAAACTCAACACAAAGACACAAGAATTTAAACACAGAGACACAAAGATGAATTTGAAGAATAAAACATTGAAGAACGAAACAGAAAAAGCACAAATTATTTCTGTTGAAAATCTAAATGAAATATACTTCGTGGCTTAGTGACATAGTGTTCAAAAATAACTAAGATGAAATCGAAAACTGAAATCGAAAAAATTGGGAAGAAAATTGTGGATGCTGCATTTGAAGTGCATTCAGAATTGGGACCTGGTTTACTTGAATCAGTTTATGAAATTTGTTTGGTGGAAGAATTGAAAGAGCGTGGTCTTTCTGTTGAATGGCAAGTAAAATTGCCTGTTGTTTATAAAGACAAGATACTTCAGAAAGATTTTTTCATTGATATATTAGTTGAAAGAGAAATTGTTATTGAATTAAAAGCCGTTGAAGTTCTATTGCCTGTTCATGAGGTTCAGACTTTAACTTATATGAAATTAGCAGATATAAGATTAGGCTACTTAATCAATTTTAATGTCCCATTAATTAAACAAGGTATAAAACGAAAAATAAACGGATACTTTTAATCTTTGTGACTTAGTGTCTTCGTGTTAAAAAATAAAAATTATGAAACCGAATTTTAAAGACATAAATATAAAAGCAGCAACTCCGCAGAAAAATACTGCCGAGTGGGCTGAGAAAAATAACATCAAAAAAGACTGGAACACGCCCGAGCAAATTCCGGTAAAACCGGTTTATACCAAAGAAGATTTGGAAGGAATGGAGCATTTGAATTATGCTGCCGGACTTGCGCCTTATCTTCGCGGACCGTACTCGGCAATGTACGCCATGCGTCCATGGACAATCCGTCAATACGCAGGTTTTTCTACCGCTGAAGAATCAAATGCATTTTACCGTCGTAACCTGGCCGCTGGTCAGAAAGGTTTGTCGGTTGCATTCGACCTTGCTACACACCGTGGATACGACTCAGACCACCCACGTGTAGTTGGTGATGTGGGTAAAGCCGGTGTTGCCATCGACTCGATTTTGGACATGAAAATCCTTTTCGATCAAATTCCACTGGATAAAATGTCAGTGTCGATGACCATGAACGGAGCAGTGCTTCCAATTTTGGCATTCTACATTGTTACCGGCTTGGAACAAGGTGCAACTTTGGAGCAACTTTCGGGTACTATTCAGAACGACATTTTGAAAGAATTTATGGTGCGTAACACTTACATTTACCCTCCTGATTTCTCGATGAAAATTATCGCTGATATTTTTGAGTTCACATCTCAGAAAATGCCAAAGTTCAACTCTATCTCAATTTCGGGTTACCACATGCAGGAAGCAGGTGCAACCGCCGACATTGAAATGGCCTACACCCTTGCCGATGGTTTAGATTATCTTCGTGCAGGAATTAATGCGGGAATGGACATTGATGCATTCGCGCCACGTTTATCTTTCTTCTGGGCGGTTGGAATGAACCACTTTATGGAGATTGCAAAAATGCGTGCTGCGCGTATGATTTGGGCAAAATTGGTAAAACAATTTAACCCAAAAAATCCAAAATCGATGGCTTTGCGTACCCACTCGCAAACTTCGGGTTGGTCGTTAACCGAGCAAGATCCATTTAACAATGTTGGTCGTACTGCAATTGAAGCAATGGCTGCAACATTAGGTGGAACGCAAAGTTTACACACCAACGCACTGGATGAAGCGATTGCATTACCAACCGATTTTTCGGCACGTATTGCACGTAACACACAGTTGTATATTCAACAGGAAACTGAACTTTGTCGTGCAGCTGACCCGTGGGCAGGTTCGTACTATGTTGAAACACTTACAAAAGAACTGGCTGATAAAGCCTGGGCATTGATTGAGGAAGTTGAAAAACTGGGTGGTATGGCAAAAGCCATTGAAACCGGTGTTCCGAAAATGCGTATTGAAGAGGCAGCGGCCCGTGCACAAGGAAAAATCGACGGTGGCACACAAACCATTGTGGGTGTTAACAAATATCGTTTGGCAAAAGAAGATCCAATTGATATTTTGGAAGTGGACAACACCGCAGTTCGTATTTCTCAGGTTGAAAGACTAAAGAAATTGCGTGAAAACCGTAACGAAGCAGAAGTTCAGGCATCGTTGGCAGCCATTACAGAAGCAGCCCAAACAGGCAAAGGAAACCTATTGGAATTAGCTGTTGATGCTGCACAGAAACGTGCGTCGTTGGGTGAAATTTCAGATGCTTGTGAGAAAATTGCAGGAAGATATAAAGCAGTAATCAGAACTATTGAAGGCGTGTACAAAGCAGAAGCACAAGACAAAAGTGAGTTCCAGGAAGCTCAGGCGCTGGCGAAGAAATTTGCAGAAATGCAAGGACGTCAGCCACGTATTATGGTAGCTAAAATGGGTCAGGATGGCCACGACCGCGGAGCAAAAGTAGTGGCAACAGGTTATGCCGATATCGGTTTCGACGTAGATATGGGACCATTGTTCCAAACTCCGGAAGAAAGTGCCAAACAAGCCGTAGAAAACGACGTGCATGTAGTAGGAGTTTCTTCGTTGGCTGCCGGTCATAAAACGCTGGTTCCTGCAATTATTGCAGAATTGAAGAAATTAGGCCGCGACGATATTATGGTTATTTGTGGCGGTGTTATTCCGGCTCAGGATTACAAATTCTTATACGATGCAGGTGCTGTTGCCATTTTTGGCCCGGGTACCAGCGTTGCAAAAGCAGGTAAACAAATTCTGGAAGTTTTGATCGAAGCTTATAAAGAAGATTAAAGGTGAAGCGGTTTCCAAACTGCTTTAACCAATGGCGAATTGGAATTCGCCAAACCAAAAATATTAAGCCGGTTCCGTGAGGGATCGGTTTTTTTGTTTCTTTTTCCGAACTAAAAAAACAGATTAAAAATCGGTGCGGCGGTTACCGAACCGCCGTAATAAATGGCGAATTGGAATTCGCCAAACCCTATAAGATATGAAAACCGGTTCCCCAAGAAGCCGGTATTTTTCTCCTTCTAAGCACAAAAAAAGCGAACCCTTCCGGATTCGCTTTCACTTTAACTTCTTGAACTAAACCAAAATATAACTATTGTTTGAGCATGACATTGTATTCGTAAACATGATTGGCACTAACCAACACAGCATCGTAACTTCCATTGTTGAGCTTCGAAAAGTCCACTGCATTATGCAGCGCAAATTCCGATCCTAATTTCGCTTCATGCAACAATTGTCTTGTTCTGTTATCGTACACATAAAACATCACATCATCTTTTTCGTAATTCAGATAGGATATTTCAAGCCGATTATTCTTTAAGGCAAAAAATGGTTGAACTTCTTTGTTCTGTTCTACTAATAGTACTTTCCCGTTGTCAACTTGCAGTATCGATTGGTTTGTTTCCTTGTCCAATCGAACTTCCAACGCGTACTCTCCATCTCGCAATCGAGAAAAATCAAATGTTTTTGATACATTTTGAGAGGGATTACTGTTTTGCTTATAATACACAATGTCGTTATTCATATTTCGAATTTCTATTTCAAATTGACTGGCAACTACATTGCTAATTCTAACGACGGCTTCGTCGCTTGCACCTTGTTCAATATTAACCTTAAGGTTTCCGCTTGCCATTGCTACCCCCGAAAATAAAACGAGGACTGCTACTGCTAAAACATTGCTTAATTTTTTCATGACGTTGTAATTTTTGAATTAATAAAAATGTTTCTGTTTTTGTTTTCAATTACTATGACAACCAAATTAAAAGATAGTTTAATCCTTATTTGTAGCAAATTGTTACAAAATTCATAATTCATTGTCTTTGTGATGATTAAATACACGTTAACGCGATGTTAAGGTTTCAAATAAACCAATTAAACATCATAATGATTAGAAAATATACTGACACATGACCCGCTTCTACGAAGAAAAAAATGTAAAAACAGTCATTAAAACTTAACAACTATGTATTGAAAACACCAAGATTTTAAGATTTCGAATAAAATTTGATAAAAAACACTTGGTAGTTTGAAGTCACAAATCAGAAGACCGAAGTAAAAAGTTGTCGATCACTAAATAGGATTGACAGTTTTTACGAATTATTGACTTTGGGCTTTGTATACGATAATTTTATACGCACTTATCGCAAAAAACGAACCCATATGTTGTTTAACCCGAATTATTCATCTAAAAGCGGAGCGCATTGGATGAATGTGCGTTGGAACGTGGATTATAGTTCGGGAAACCCCGATTTATCCCGAGCACTCGGGACCAATTTTGGTGAATGATAATGAGCCAAAAAGTGTTGGTATTACTTAGTCGCAGAAAATTTATGAATTTTCCGGGTTAAATGTATTGAAAATAGTTTGATATAATTCCTTTTTTCAATAAGTCGTCTAGTTTTTCAAGGTCTTCCAAATTGCGTTTCATAATCACTCTTTAGTTTTAGAAGTTTATTATTAGTTTCCTAAATGTTTTTTTAGTTGTCACCAATCGTACTTTTATTTTATCCTGAATTTCTAGCAATCCGAAATCCAAGGTCGTCTATTTTATATGCTGTTGGATGACTTCTCCTGCGATTAGTAGCCAGGCATCCACGCTCGTCATCATTCCATCCACCTCCTCTAATTATCCGATATGATCCATAAACAGTCTCGTCGTAAATATCTGAGCACCATTCCCAAACATTTCCCAACATGTCAAATAATCCCCATCCATTTGGCTCTTTCAATCCATTTTCGTGTGTCTCACCATTTGAGTTTTCTTTAAACCATGAAATCGCATCAACTTCGCCATATCTAGGAACGGATAATCCTGCTTTACAAGCATATTCCCATTCGGCATCGGTGGGAAGTCTGTATCCGTTTGAACATTCAATTGTTTTATAATCGTTTTTATTGTTATCAATTAAATAGTAAGGTTTTAATCCAACTTTTTCGGAAAGGATATTGCAAAACTTCACACAATCT
The DNA here is from genome assembly GCA_041554075.1 of Draconibacterium sp. Taxonomy (GTDB): domain Bacteria; phylum Bacteroidota; class Bacteroidia; order Bacteroidales; family Prolixibacteraceae; genus Draconibacterium. The sequence goes on from JBFFMM010000183.1 coordinate 5,875, forward strand.
ATCCATGAAACATTTTCTACAGGTCTATTGTCTCCTTTGAATGTACTTGGATTTTCATTTGTTACCTTATAAAATAAATCCTGATTCACTAAATACTTTGACAAATAAAACGAATCTATAGTTACTTTCCATTTTTGCTTGGTCCTATCATCGCGTAACGATATTTCTCCGCCTGGAATTTCAACTAATAAATCAGATAATTGGTCTTTTATATTAATTTGATTTTTAGTCATTTATATTTTTTGTTACATCAAGTATATTTCGCAAAATGTCGTCTTTTATGTTTTG
>JBFFMM010000184.1:0-6153 GCA_041554075.1 Draconibacterium sp.
AAGGCTGTGGAACGCAAAGGCTTTGGCGACAACCTTTTCCGCGACTGGCGTTACGAAAAAGATGGAAGTCCTAAAGCCGACTTTCCATTAAACGATTCAACTTATTCAGGTAAAATTCTGGTAGGTGGAAAAAATTTTGGTAGTGGTTCAAGCCGCGAACACGCAGCCTGGGCAATTTATGATTATGGATTCCGTGTTGTAGTTTCCAGTTTCTTTGCCGATATATTTAAAGGAAACGCATTGAACAACGGATTGCTTCCTGTTGTTGTTTCTCCTGACTTCCTTCAAAAGATTTTTACTGCAATTGAAAAAGATGCAAATACAACTTTTGATGTGGATATTGAAAAACAGACATTTACCATTTCAGCAACAGGCGAAACCACTGATTTCGAAATTAATCCGTATAAAAAACATTGTTTACAAAATGGATTAGACGATATCGATTATCTGGTTGAAATGAAGGAAAAGATTACAGAGTTTGAAGTTGCATAACTTTTTATTCAGCTGTCATTTCGACGACGTAGGAGGAGAAATCTGTCACTTTGAAACAGATTTCTCAGTCGTACCTCCTTCGAAATGACAATAATAAACACCAGATTAATATTATGACAGGCAAAACAGTAGAAATATCAGGAAAACACCTGACCATAATGGACACTACCCTTCGTGATGGCGAACAAACCTCCGGGGTTTCGTTTAACGAAGGGGAAAAACTCAGTGTGGCTAAAGTGTTGCTTGAAGACGTAAAAGTTGATCGCATTGAAATAGCATCGGCGCGTGTATCGGAAGGAGAATTTAAAGGTACACAACGTGTTATGAAATGGGCAGCAAAAAAAGGACATCTCGAAAAAGTAGAGGTGCTTGGTTTTGTTGATGGCAAGATTTCTCTTCAATGGATTGCCGATGCCGGGGGGAAAGTAATTAATTTACTTTGTAAAGGTTCGTACAAACACGTAACCGAGCAACTTCGAAAAACTCCCGAACAACACCTTGAAGACATTAAAGAGGTGATCAACAATGCTACAGAAATGGGCATTAAAGTAAATGTTTATCTTGAAGACTGGTCGAACGGCATGCGTACCTCGAGAGACTACGTTCATTTTATGGTATCTAATCTAAAAGATGAAAATGTAGATCGGATTATGTTACCCGACACACTTGGAATTTTAGACCCGGACGAAACATATGACTTTTGCAAAGATATGATTGAGTCGTTTCCGGATGCTGAATTTGATTTTCATGCGCATAATGATTATGACCTGGCCATTGCAAATGTTTTTCATGCTATAAAAGCAGGAATACGTTGTGTTCACACCACCGTTAATGGATTAGGTGAAAGAGCAGGTAATGCACCATTATCAAGTGTTATTGCCACAATAAAAGATCACCTTAAAATGAAAACCAATGTTAACGAAGCACAGTTAAACAAGGTTTCTAAACTGGTTGAGTCTTTCTCCGGAATACGTATCCCAACCAATAAACCACTTATCGGTGAGTTTGTTTTTACCCAGTGCAGCGGAATTCACGCCGACGGTGATAGTAAAAACAACCTTTACTTTAACGAGTTGCTTCCCGAGCGTTTTGGACGAACACGTCAATATGCTCTGGGAAAAACTTCAGGAAAAGCCAATATCAAGAAAAATTTACACGATCTTGGAATTGATTTAGACAAAGAATCGTTAAAAAAAGTAACCAACAGAATTATTGAGTTAGCCGATCAAAAGGAAACCATTACCAGCGACGAACTGCCATATATTGTAGCTGACGTATTAGAAAACGATTTTTTTGAGCAAAAAGTAAAAGTGGTTAACTATTCGGTAAATTATACCATGGGACTGCGCCCGGTTGCCAATGTTTCGCTTGAAATTGAAGGTAAACTTTATGAGGAATACAGTGATGGTGACGGTCAGTACAACGCTTTTGCCACCGCGGTCAAAAAAATATACAAACAACTCGAACGCCCCTTACCCGTTCTTGTAGATTATACGGTTACCATCCCTCCCGGTGGAAGAACAAATGCACTGGTGGAAACTGTGGTTACGTGGAGAACCGACCATGAGTTTAAAACAAAAGGGCTTCATTCCGATCAAACAGCAGCGGCAATTTTGGCAACGATTAGAATGCTAAATACCATTGAAAATGATTACAACACTGGTACAATAGAGAATTTAACAAACGACAAATAATGACTTCGGGCTTCGGATTTCCGACTTCCGATTAAGAAAATCAAAATGAAACTGAATATTGCATTACTTCCCGGCGACGGGATTGGTCCTGAGATAGTTGATCAGGCGATGAAAGCGGTCAAAGCCGTAGCTAAAAAATTTAACCACGAATTAGAATATACCGAAGGAATTACGGGGGCTTGTGCCATCGATGCGGTGGGTGATCCCTACCCCGACGAAACACACGAGCTCTGTATGAATGCCGATGCGGTTTTGTTTGGTGCCATTGGCGACCCTAAATTCGACAACGATCCAAAAGCAAAAGTTCGTCCTGAGCAGGGTTTGCTGGCTATGCGTAAAAAATTAGGCTTGTATGCCAACATTCGCCCTGTAGAAACTTTTGAATCGTTGCTACACAAATCGCCACTTCGCCGCGAATTGGTTGAAGGTGCTGATTTTGTTTGTATCCGCGAATTAACCGGCGGAATGTATTTTGGCGAAAAAGGGAGAAAAGACAATGGAAATACAGCTTTCGACACTTGCATTTATACGCGTGCAGAAGTAGAACGTATTTTAAAATTAGGGTATGAATTTGCTGCAAAAAGGAATAAAAAGCTAACTGTTGTTGACAAAGCCAACGTTTTGGAAAGCTCGCGTTTGTGGCGCGAAGTAGCTCAGGAAATGGCTCCAAATTATCCTGATATAAAAACAGAATACATGTTTGTTGATAACGCAGCAATGCAAATTATCCAGTGGCCTAAAAACTTCGATGTAATGGTTACCGAGAATATGTTTGGAGATATTTTAACCGATGAAGCCAGTGTGATCACCGGTTCGCTAGGATTACTGCCATCGGCATCTATAGGAATCCACACTTCGGTTTTTGAACCTATTCATGGTTCGTACCCGCAAGCTGCCGGATTAAACATTGCTAACCCGATTGCAACTATTCTTTCAGCTGCCATGCTATTTGAATATGCTTTCGACTTAAAAGCAGAAGGTAAAATTATCCGTGATGCTGTTGCCGCTTCAATGGCTGAAGGTTTTGTTACCGAAGACATTGCTGAAGGTACTGCACAATCAACTTCTGCAGTTGGCGATTGGATTGCCGATTGGATTGAAAAGAATTAATAGAATTTATTGCTCTATATCGAAATAGCCATTCAATTTAAATTGAACGGCTATTTTTTTAACAACTATTCCTAGCAACTTCCCTTCTTCCAGAATACAACGAAGCACCTGAAAATAATTTTGCTATACAAATAGACAGACAAATTGATTTACTTAATTAATTTTAACCGATAAATTTTGATAAACAATCATTTTTGTCCGGTACAAACAATTTTGAATAAAAAGATTGCTTCACGGCATTTGCAATAACTATATTATTAGATAGCTAGTGATTAAAAACCAAAAATCATACAACATGAATCAACGTAAATATCTACTGACAATAAATTTATTCCTATTTCTGGTTATTCTATCACTTATAAACTCCTGTACTTTCAATAGTTCAAATGAAACAAAATCAGAAATAGCTCAATGGCGGGGTACAAATCGCGATGGAATATACCTTGAAACCGATTTATTAAATACCTGGCCGGAGAATGGACCGGAGTTGCTTTGGAAGTATGAAGGCATAGGCAAAGGTTACGCAGCTCCATCCGTTCTGGGAAATCAGATTTTTATTAATGGAGAACAAGACAGCAGCAGCTACTTATTTGCTTTAAATCCAAACGGACAATTGCTTTGGAAAGCTCCCAACGGAGAAGAATTTATGGGAGATGGCTTTTCTGCTACTTATCCCGGTTCGCGATCAACACCCACAGTTGTGGACGATCTGATTTACGCCACTTCGGGGAAAGGCAGAATTGCATGCTTCGAAACTGCTTCAGGTAAAGAAAAATGGGCAGTAGATATTGTAAAAGATTTGGGAGGTACTGAGCCGTATTTTGGCTATTCAGAATCAGTGGTTGTGGACGAGGATAAACTGTTTTGTTTTGCCGGAGGAGATGTAAACAATACCCTTGCACTGAATCGTTTTACCGGAGAAACAATATGGTCTGCAAAAGCCAAACAAGACACTTTTTCGTACTGCTCACCAATCTTGGTAGAACTTCCTGAACGCAAAGTTTTAATTACCCACTCCCGTCATTACATTTACTCAATTGATACAAATACCGGGGAAATAATAGGATCAAGTCCGCTTGATTTCAAATACGATGGAGAACATTGTAATTCGCCGCTATATGCTGATGGTACCATTTATTTTGTGAGCAACGAAAAAAACGACGGAGCCATAAAACTTGAACTTACGCCCAAAGGAAGCTTGAACGAACAATGGAACAATCCAAAAATTAAGAACAACTTTAATGGTTATGTAAAAGTAGGGAATAAGCTGTTTACAATGATTAAGGGCAACCAGCTAATAGCCATCGATAATAATACCGGGGAAGTTGTTAACTCGATAAAAGCAGCTACGGGTAGTATAATTTTTGCCGACAATAAATTTATTTGCTATGGAATGAACGGCGATGTTTCGTTAATTACCTACACCGATAACAAATTTGAAATAAAAAGCACCTTCAAAGTAAACGAAGGTACGGGACAACATTTTGCACATCCCGTTTTAAACGATGAAATAATGTACATCAGACATGGAAATACTTTATTGGCCTACAAAATAAAATAGAGACTGTTTATTGAACTCGTTTCATTCTATTCGTCCACAAAATACCGCAACTGATCCAACATGATTGGAACATCTTCTTTTTCAATACCTTGTTCAATCAGATGATGCAAATCCTCTTCAAATACTTCAAAAAATTCTGTTTCTGTAAAATCAGTTTGTGTGATTGATTGTTTATAGAATTCAAGCGCCTTTTTCCGTTTCCCCAAACTCCACTGTACATGTCCCATGTTCATCAAATCGTGCTTATTGGGTTCATCGTCAATTAATTGCTGAAAATATTTTTCAGCTTGTTCTTTTTTACCTGCAACAAACGAGCACCAGGCAATTGGCTTCCAAACTTTCTTATTTCCGGGTGCCAGATATTCTACTTTAAAGTAACTCTTCAGCGCTTCATCAAATTGTTCGAGCTCCAACAAACAATGTCCAATATTCAGTTGAACATTCAGGTTTTCGTCATCAAGTTTTTCAACTTCCCGATAATATTCCAAAGCTTTTTCCGGTTGTTTCAAATTACGGTAGCAAAGAGCAATTTTATTTAAGTTCCATTTTCGGTTCAAATCAAACAATTCGGCATGTTTATAGGCTTTTAACGCCAATTCAAAATCGCCCTGTTTTTGATAACAAAATCCTATTTTCTGATACAACTCTCCACTTTTTTCAATGCTTAGCAGATAGTTAAAAACTTCGTTCGCTTCCGTAAAATAGTTCTTTGTAAAATAGTATTCTGCAATGTTTCGAAGTACAGTAACATCCTCTTTTAAGATTTCACCCAAAGTCAGTTTATTATGAAAATCAAATCGCCATTTATAAATGTCTTCAAAGTCGTTTTTTCGCGGGTGCAGCTTATAAAACCGATACAAATCCTGCATAAACTGGTTCGAAACAAAACCCGCTTTTTTCCCCGGATCGGTAATCTCCTCATCTTTTTGCAGCTCTTCAAATTGTGCCATTTCCGCTTTCATACCCTCGGCCATAAACTCGCGGTTTTCGGCGGGTAAATTTTGTATGCTAAAACAAAACGAATATTTATCTGAATTACACAAAAGCGGAGCAACATCAATGGCCTCGATAAAACGCAAGTTCACTTCATTTCCCATATCAATCGCTTGCGTTATCTCAGGGTTATCGGCAAAAAATGGCATAAACCAATTTGAAACTTCATTAAAAAATGGAAACATTTTCAGCATCGAAAACGAACTCATAAAAACATCGGCTCCTTCCATTTGCATTTCCGAAAATTCTTCCATTTTATTCATCAAGCCCGGCGAATCTTCAAAAATCTTTTCCCACTCCGGA
>JBFFMM010000185.1:0-6138 GCA_041554075.1 Draconibacterium sp.
CGGACAATTTTATTCGGTTTCTGACGATTTTAATTTTAGAGGTGAATTTAATACGGAATACAATTTACAACAGTATCCGGTGGAAGCACCTGACGGGATTGAGCCCTTTGATATAAAGGGAGAAACAATATTCCGCTACACAGAAAATAATGTGAGTGCCGGAGTGTTTTGTAAAGGTGTATACAATGTAGTAGCACTTGGTTTTCCATTTGAAAGTGTTAAAGGAGAAAAAGAAAGAAATAGGTTGATGGCAAATATATTGGGTGTTTTAAACTCCAAATAAGAACGATAAAGGAAATAAATAAGAACAAGATAAAAAACAAATATGAAGGCAAATATTCTATTGCACCATTCAAAATCTGCAGCATTTAATAGCACTGCTTTTCTTCGAACGATAAACTCTGTTTTGGGACAAACACTACATGATTTTGAACTTACCATTTTTACGGATGGTGAAAAAGATGAGATTCTAAAACAAATTGAAACATACAATTTGAATTCAATTAAAGTTAATCTGATTTCAGTTAACGATGAAAATCTATCGGTTCAAATAAACAAGGTTTTTAAAAGCAGTGTAGTTGATGGGTTTTTATACATCGATAATCGGGTTCAGGAAGTAGTTTTAAAGAAAAGTGCACTTGAAATTTGCGCGTTGGCAGTGAAGAACAATGCTACTGCCGGAATGATTTATTCGGATTACGAAATACTTGAAAAGGAAACGGCAAGTGAGATTCGTTTATTAAAACACCACATTGGAAGGGTGCGCGATAATCAGGATTATGGAAAAGTTTTCTTTTACACCAAAGAGGCATTGCAAAAAGTGGGTTGGATGTCGGAAGAGGTTCAATTTAATTCGCTTTATGATTTACGTTTAAAAATTTCTGAAAAATTCGATTTGTTACACATTGCCAACCGATACGCCGGATCGTTGTATCAGGTGGTTGCTCAGGCAAAAGCACATAATGTATTCGATTATTTGCTGGCAAGTAAAGAGAGTCAGTTGGAAGCTGAGGAAATTCTATCTGCTCACCTTAAACGTATTGGCGCATATTTGGAGCCCGGAACTCATTATTCTGAGCGTCCAAAAGCGGATGAAAAAGCAAGTTTAAAAGCATCGGTAATTATTCCTGTAAATAATCGGCCCGAGTTTATTTGCGATGCCATTGAAAGTGTGCAAGCACAAACTGTAAAAGAAGTTGAAATAATTGTTGTGGTCAATGGTGGCGATGAAGACCCGACTGTAGAATCAGTTAAGAAATATTTGTCGGGAGGTGAAAAGTTTGATGCCGGCAAACCTGAAGTTCGACTTTTGGTGCATGATCTGAATAACCTTGGTCTTTGTTTTAACTCGGCAGCCAATATTGCCCGTGGCGAATATTACATTCAGCTTGATTCGGATGACCAGTTGACACCCGACGCAGTTGAGAAAGTACTTCAGGTTTACAAGAGTGATCCAAAAATTGGAATGGTAATCGGATCATACGAAGTGTGGGAAAAAGATGCAAGCGGTGACATAAAAAGAATGGAGGAAATTCCGGTTGTAACGCACGATGAATGGACGGAAGAAAATGGAAGAAATAACCTTCTACGGATAAATGGAGCAGGGGCCCCTCGATCTATTCCAATCAAACTGATTAAAGAAATTGGATTTAGTATGAATGAAGAACCATTTGCCCGCAATTACGGTGAGGATTATCAGATGGTGATGAAAATTAGTGAAAAGCACCGAATCGGAAGAGTTTGGGATCCAATCTACAAAGTCATTCGCCATTCGGGCGGAACCGATCACAACATTGATCAGAACACGATTGACAGAAACGACGAAGCCAAAGATTTTATGCGGAAAGAAAGTATTCTCCGACGTATAAAATTGAATGAATAATATTGAAAACAGAGAATGGAAAAAGAACCATTGTTAATTGGAATTGATGGCGGGGCCACAAAAGTTAGTGCCTGGGAAATTGTGTACGATAAGTTGAACTGCACTTTTACTTTAGGGAGTATTAATTCAACAAAATCGTACCGAGAAATTGAGGGATATATTTCCGATTTTGTACCGATTGATTTACCAACTCAGCTAAAGGAGCGAGACACGGAAATAAACACAACTGCAGAAGAAAACCAACAGGCAGAAGTTTATGTTGAGGCTTGTGCGCAAGCAATTTCAGCCTTGGTAAAACAAAAAGGGAATTCAAGTGTACTGATTGGAATTGGGATGCCGGGATTAAAAACCGCTGACAAGCGCGGTATTGCAGTGGTTGCAAATGGTCCACGAATGATAGATTATTCCAATAAACTGGAAAAAAAGCTGGAGGCGCTGAATATAAAATTGAAGTCTCCCATTAGTCATTTGGGAAGTGATGCTGACTATTGTGGAATTGGTGAAAATTATTCGGATGAAGGAACTTTTCGAAATTGTAAGAATGCCTATTATCTGGGCGGGGGAACCGGTGTGGCCGATGCGATGAAACTGGATGGGCAACTGGTAACTTTTGATGCTGCCCGCGAGTGGATGGCAAAAACCTGGGAAATGAAAAGTGATGAAGGACTTCCATTGGAGCGCGTAACTTCGGTGAGTGGTATTCAACTTACGTACGCCGAATTTTCGGCTCAAACAGTAGAAGCGTTAAACACAAAACAAATTTATCCTTTACAGATTGCTAAACTGGCAAAAGAAGGGGATACCGCAGCAATTAAAACCTTTGATGTGGTAAATATGAATTTGGCAAAATTGCTGTGCGAACGAATTGTTACTTTAAATAAAGGATGGCAAAACTTATTTGAGTTTGTTAATCCAAACCGCACAAAATTGAACGTGGCGCATTCCTACCAGGGAAAAGTGTTCGATTCAATTGTTATCGGTCAGCGTTTGGGCGACCTTTTTGAGGATCGTAAAGGGAAAGAAATTGTAAAAGCGCCGGTTTTGGAGCGATTAAATCATTTTATTCAGAATTCGGAAGTACTGCCTGAAAATGTAAAACTGCACTACAAAAACCTGGATAAAATAATTCAAGTCTCAAAACTTCGCGAAGCTCCTGCTTTGGGGGCTGGAGTTGATGCGTTTTTGAGTAAAACGAGTTAAGTTTTTATATCCAAAATCAGTTGTAATCAATAAATCAAAAAAATGAGTATGCCTACTATTCATGTTGGAATATTAACACGCAAAAGCGTTGAGTTTAATTTTAGCGGACAATTTCAAATTGAAGGAAGTAATGAAATTGTGGATGGAAATCATTCGGCTCAGTTTGAAGATGGCTTAATCAAACTTTCAAAATGTAATTTCTCGGCAAGAGAAATAGTTTTTACTCCTGTTGATTTTAGTGCCGCTGAATTTGAATTAACGAATGTAATTATTGGCGTGAATTTCCATTGGGAACAAAAAGAAAATCAAAAGTTTCAGGGTTCACTCAAACTAATAATTGAAGAAGGGAAAATTACAGCAATTAATGTTTTACCCATTGAGAATTATTTGATTAGTGTGATTTCTTCAGAAATGAGTGCTCTTAGTTCGTTGGATTTATTAAAGGCGCATGCCATTATTTCGAGGAGCTGGTTAATTGCACAAACTGAGAAACAAGAGGAACTTACCGACGCAGCCGGAAATTACGAAAGTACGTTTGAAACAGCCGATGAGTACATTAAGTGGTACGATCGCGAAGACCATGTAAATTTTCATGTTTGTGCCGACGACCACTGTCAGCGTTACCAGGGAACCACACGTTCGCATAATCCAAATGTCGTTAAGGCCGTTAACGAAACTGCCGGAATTATTCTTTCGTATGATGGAAAAGTGTGCGATGCGCGTTTTTCCAAATGTTGTGGCGGAATTGCCGAACTTTTCGAAAATTGCTGGGAACCTATAAATCATCCGTATTTAACTGCAGTGGTTGATAATCCCGTATTTCCGAAAGGATTTGAAAAGGATTTAACCCTTGAGAAAAATGCTATGGCCTGGCTAAATAATTCGCCGGAAGCATTTTGTAATACCGACGATGAAGAGGTGCTGAAACAAGTTTTAAACGAATACGATTGGACTGCCAAAGATTTTTTCCGCTGGAAAGTGGAGTACGATCAAAAACAATTGTCGGAGTTGATTTTAAAACGTTCCGGTCGCGATTTTGGAGAGATAATCGATCTCATTCCGATTGAACGGGGTACTTCAGGGCGTTTAATCAAACTTAAAATTGTGGGGTCGAAAAAGACATTAATTTTTGGGAAAGAACTTGAAATTCGGCGCTGGTTAAGCGAATCGCATTTGTACAGTTCGGCTTTTACCATCGAAAAACAAGATGTGGTTAATGGAGTTCCCGGCAAATTTATTTTGTTTGGAGCAGGCTGGGGGCACGGCGTGGGTTTGTGCCAGATTGGTGCAGCAGTTATGGGCCACAAAGGATATAAATACGACGAAATTCTGAAGCATTATTTTAAAAATATAACGCTGGAGAAACGTTATTAATCAAATAAACTAGTATGCATTGAAAATATATAGGTTAGAAGATTTCGAATGAAACGAACATGACAAAGTTTTTGTCACATACGATAAAGTTTATCACCATGGGAGTTCCATCTTATACCATAGAAAACAAACAATTTTAATAAGATGAAATTCGATAACAAAATACTTGTTGGTTTGAAGTCGGAAGTCAGAAGACCGAAGCAAAGATTGATTAATACATTCATTTCCAAAACTTCTGACTTCGGGCTCCCGTCTTCGAGCTTTATGAATTAGATACTTGTAGAAACTAAAGTTGCTGCAATGAATTACAGAGCCTGCCCCGGGCAAATGTCGGGGGTTTTAACCATTAACTAGAAAATAAATATTCCAACCCAATAATTTTTTGAATTTCAAATTAACCTCAGCTCTTGTTCGGGATAATTCGCTTGTGAGCGTAATTTTGTCTTAAAAATCATTCGTTTTCTGTCAAAAACGCCGAAAACTATTCTTGGATTGCTATTTGATTATCTCCTGTTATTCAAGTAAATTTGATTAGCTATGAATGACAGAGAACTGAAAATACAATACACCAATATTTGCCAAAATCTGGCAGAACGAAAATTAAAACCGGCATTTGATCAACTGGAAAAGTTAATACAGGAAAGTGGATTTCTTCTATATCTCGACGAGTGGCGTAATTTGGAGCAAACCTACAATTACATGTTGAAATATACGGTTGAAGGAATTCAGGATCCGGATCGCCAAAAAATTTACCAGAAGTTAATCGTTTCAGCTTTTGAATTGGTTGATAAAGTGAACGATGAAATTCGAATGAAATTATCTTCATCGTTGGAGTATGAAAAAAAGCGAGGGTTCAATGTTGCTTCTGTTCAGCTTGAAACATTACTCTCTGAGGTTGAGGAGTTTTATTTACAGGAAGAATTGGTCGCATTGGTGGATGATGAAGAAGTTCAGCATTCGGGCAAAAGAATCGACGCCAACATGCATCAGCAAAAGGTTGTTTCGTTGTTTTATCACCTATGGTTTCAAAATCAATTAGGCCAGGCAGAAGTTAATTTAGTAAAAGTCTTTCTGAAAAGTGAGCTAATTTCTTCTTCGTATAAATCGTTGATAGTGGCTTCGTTGATATTAAGTTTGTTGCGTTATTTCGATGAGGCTAAATTTCGTTTACTGTTTGATACGTATGAGCTGGAAGAAATAGAAAATAATCAGCGTGCTTTGGTTGGATTACTCATTGGTTTTTATCGCTACGATGCGCGTTTGTCCTTTTATCCTGCATTAACTTCGCGTTTGAAACTACTTAACGAAAAACCCGGGTTCAAGAAAAATTTGGAGCAGGTAATCGTTCAGTTTATAAGAAGTAAGGAAACCGAAAAAATTCAGAAAAAAATTACCGATGAGATCATTCCTGAAATGATAAAGATTAGCCCTACTTTAAAAGATAAAATTAATTTAGATAGTTTGATGGACGATAGTTTGGGTGAAGATAAAAATCCGGAGTGGGAAAAGATTTTTGAAGATTCGCCGGGCTTGATGAATAAAATGGAAGAATTTTCGGAAATGCAAATGGAAGGAGCCGATGTTTTTATGAGTTCGTTTTCGATGCTGAAAATGTTTCCTTTTTTTAATGAAGTTTCAAATTGGTTTATGCCATTTTTTGCCGATAATCCTGAGATAACGCA
>JBFFMM010000186.1:0-6094 GCA_041554075.1 Draconibacterium sp.
CCGGATTAACATCAATATATTTTCCTTTATCATTTGCGATAATTATTCCAAGCGGTGCATGTTCAATATATGTTCTGTATTTTATTTCAGAATCCATAAGTGCCTTTTCAGCATTATATCGTCTCAGTGAAACTGACATCAAATGCGCATAAGACTCGAGCAGTTCGATTGATGGAGATGTCTGCCCCTTCTTAAAAGCAAGCATGGTGGTGCCGTATAACTCACCTTCGATAACATGGGCTATCGGATACAAACGGTCGATGCCGGTGGATGTACGTAGTGCCTTGTCAATAAGTTTGGGAATGGCTCCAAATGATACTTCAGTAAAAGTATTGCACGTGGCCACCATTTTTTTTATTATGAATCTATAGGTCTCATCATCAACAGGTGATGCCGTTTTAACTATTTTCTCTCCCGCAATTTTTACGACTGTTTTCAAAATGCCCGGCTCTGCTTCAATATGGAGAAGAGCTAGTTCTTTTTTGTCGGGTTGATATAAACTAAATGTGGCCAGATTAGCTCCTGTGTACTCCTTTACCGCCTTAAGTAGAATCTTACTAAATTCGTCAACGGCAGATTTATCTGCCGAAGGTATGGCCATTGAATTTATAAATTTCAGAATTGAACTTTGTTGTGTAGCTATATCTTCGGCCTTTTCTAATTTTTTATTGAAACTATTAGTTTTGATTAAATCCCGTTCAAGCCTCTCTATTTTCGATAATAATTCGGCCTTACTTAAATTATCATATTTCATAATAAACAGACTTTTTATGCGTGATCTCTAACTCCCAATTCAGAGAATACCTGAAGTAAAATTTGTTAGGTAAAATCAGCTGTTAATTTACGGCTTTATAAAGTTAATTTTTAAAATGATTTTTCAAAGATCGTTTTTCCTCTTTTCCGTTTAGAAGAAGTTACAGTCAAAGGCTTTTTGTTTTGCAATACAATCTTTTCTTTTGGTCTTCAGACTTCCGACTTTAAACCACCAAGTATTTTTTATCGAATTTTCTTCGAAATCTTAAGACGTATGTATTTTCGATGCATATTTAGTTCAGCACCTTCACGCTATAAATCCGCACATCTTTAACTGGTCTGTCGAAAAGCCCGGTTCGTAGGGCGGCTATTGAATCCACAACCTCCAATCCTTTTACAACTTCCCCAAAAACGGTATAGTTTTGATCGAGGTGGGGTGTTCCGCCCAGCGTTTTATACACTTCGCGCTGTGCCTCCGGTATGCTGTATTTTTCAAAATTCGTGTAGGTTTTGGCAATAGATGTCAAGCTATCGTTGTATAAATTATAGGCATTCATGTCTTCTTGTTTTTCTGCGTTTTGCAGCGAATCAACAAGTAGTTTATTGGCAGGATCTTTTCTGCAGAAATGATCGGCCAGCCAGCCGTTAATTCTATTTTCTGCTAATGTGAGTAAGCTGTCGTTAAAAACTTTTCCTTGCACAATGTAAAATTGAGTACTGCTAGATGCACGCTCCAAATTTCCATCACGGGCTGCTCCTAGTACCCCTTTTTTATGAAAAAGAGCCGGATTAAATTCGGCATCGACTCTGTAGTCAAGTTCTCCGTTTCCCAAAGTATCGCCGGGTAGGGCATTTTTGCTGTCGATGTCACCACCTTGAATCATGAAATTTTCAATAACGCGGTGAAAAAGTACGCTGTCCAAAATACCTTCATTGGCAAGTTTTATAAAATTATCGCGGTGTTTGGGTGTTTCGTTGTACAATTCCAGAATTATAGTACCCTTGTCAGTAAGCATTTCAATAGCTACTCGTTTTTTATCCGCCTTATTTTGTCTCTCGTTGCAACTCCACAAAAGAGTTGAGTAGATACAAAACAGGAAAATTTTTAGTGATAATTTCATTACTGTTTATTATGTATGTTTTAATGTGAACGTAAAAGAAAGAAAAGTGAAGTTTATTTCCTAACACGAATACTATAGAACAAATGAAAAGAGAGATACCGTTAAATGCATCTCTCTTTTATTGCGTTAGTATTTTAACCCGGGAGTAGCTGATTACTCATACCGAAGCGCTTCAATCGGGTTGCGGATAGCTGCTTTATACGATTGAAACGAAACTGTAAGTATTGCAATGGCGATAGCCAGAAAACCTGAAAGAGCGAAAATCCACCAGTCCAGCGTAGTTTTGTAGGCAAAGTTTTGCAGCCACTGGTTCATGGCATACCAGGCAATTGGCGAGGCCAGAACAAATGAAATTAGCACCCATTTTATAAAGTCTTTGTTTAGCATGGCCAGTATTTGTGAAACTTTTGATCCGTTCACTTTTCTAATTCCAATTTCTTTTCGTTTTCGTTCGATGGCAAAAACCGATAAACCAAACAAGCCAATGCAGGCAATAAATATGGCCACAAAAGAGAAGTAACTGAACAGCCCGGAAATACGTTTTTCGGAGTTGTACATTTTTTCCAGACGTTGATCGAAAAAGCCAATTTCGCAGTTGGTATCCGGAATTATCTCATTCCATTTTGTGTTAATGGCAGCCAGTGTTTTTGTGAAATTTTCGGGTTGTATGCGTAAAATCAAAACATCGGGATAATAGGTTAAAGGTACCATTAACATGGGTTCAATATTTCTTTTTAACGATTCAAAATGAAAATCTTTCGCCACTCCAACAATGGGTAACTTTTCTTGTCCACTTCTACCAAAAGTTTTTCCAATCGGCTCTTCCATTTTCATTCGTTTCAGCGCTTCCTGATTAAGTATTACTTCTCCGGTTATATCGCCACTTTCAATTTTCATATTGTCATAAATAGGGGAGAAACTTCTTCCTTCAGCAAGCGGAATTCCCAAAGTTTCAAAGTAATTACGATCCACCCGCATAACACAAATCAATACTTTGTTTTCCGGATCTTTGCCTTGCCAGTCATAACTCCACGATGAATTGCCTCCCCAAAATGGAAGTTTGTCGGCTTTGGTTAGATTTACCACACCCGTAATATTTTTGAATTCAGAAGAAAGTGCTTCGTGTTTCGTTCTGGTGGCTTCATCCAGGTTCAAATAAATAAGGTTATCTTGCTTGTAACCTAAATCGTAATTGTTAATAAAGTTAAGTTGTGTGGTAACTGCTATTGTACAAATAACCAGAATAATGGAAAGCGTAAACTGAACAACCACCAGCATACTTCGGAAACTAAACCGACTGCCATTTCCTTTGCTTGCCTTTTTTAATACACGGGCAGGGGCAAACGATGAAATATACAGCGAAGGGTAGGCCACTGAAAAAACGAGTATACTAATTACCATCGTAAACAACATTAACAACAGGTATTTATTTCCCAGTAAAGCAAAGCTTATTGCTTTTCCCGATAGCTGACTAAATAAAGGAGCCAAGGCGAGTACCAGAATTATTCCAAGCAGCAAACTAATAAAAATCATTAGTCCTTTTTCGTAGAAGAACTGATTGGTGAGGTTTGCTTTGGTTGCACCCAGTACTTTTCTGATTCCAACTTCCGAACGCCGGGTTTCGGAACTGGCTGTCGACGAGTTTACAAAGTTTATGGATGCTATTAGTACAATAATTAAAGCAATGGCTAAAAATTGGTAGATGTATTGAATGCCGTTGTTTTTATCGGAGAAATTGTACAAATGCATTTTTGAATAAGGGAAAAGATATAGCGAGGTGTTTTCCTGTCCTTTCTCTTTTAGTAATCCAGTTATTTTACTCTCCAGATTATTGATGTCGGTGCCTTCGGCAAGCAGTAAACTTGTGAATGGCCAGTTATTTCGCCATTGTGCAAGATCGGCACCCAATGTTTCGGCAACTTTAATCGAAGCCAATATGTCGAAATTAATGGATGAGTTTTTTTCGGGACAAGAAACCACTGCGCCAACCGTAAAATCGTGATTTCCGTAAACCGTTAATACCTTTCCTATTGGTGATTCTCCGTCGAAAAATAAATCCACCATTTTGGGTGTAATCATTATCTGGTCAGGATTTTCCAAAGCTAAGGCATCTCCTTCAATTACGTCGAATGAAAATATATTCGTAAATTCCTGATCGGCCAGCAATAGCGGAATGTCTTTAAATTCTATAGTCTTGTATTTTACGGGCTGCCCACCTAAAATTGTATAAGTTGTGGCATTAATTACTTCGGGATAAGTCGTTTTTAGCTCGTTTGATAGCGGAAAAGGAGTGCAACCAGTATGTAGATCCTGTCCGTCGGAATAAATCTGATGCTCGTACACCTGGTATATTTGGCTCAGATTTTTATGGTATTTGTCGAAGTTGAGTTCGTCGACTACCCAAAATAGAATGAGTGTAGTAACGGCTATTCCAATGGCTACACCACCGATATTTAAAAATGAGAAAAATTTATTTTTCAGGATGTTTCGCCATCCCAATTTTAGGTTTCGTTTAAATGTTGACATTTGAGTTTAAAGTTTAAAGTTTAAAGTTCAGAGTTCAGAGTTCAGAGTTCAGAGTTCAGTGTTCAGAGTTCAGAGTTCATAGTTCAGATCTGGAGTCTGCTTGTTGGAAGACTGGTTCAGTGTTCCTTTTGGATTATAATAGTATCTCTCTTAGTTCTTTTTTTACTTCCTGGGTAATCACCATTCCGTCGAATAGGTTGATTACGCGGTGGGCATATTCCGAATCGCGTAAGGAGTGAGTTACCATTACAATGGTTGTTCCTTCCTGGTTTAATTCGGTCAATAAATTCATTACCTCCAAACCATTTTTCGAATCAAGGTTGCCGGTTGGTTCATCGGCCAGTATCAGTTTTGGATTTGCAACTACGGCACGAGCAATGGCTACACGTTGCTGTTGTCCTCCCGAAAGTTGCTGCGGGAAGTGTTTTCTTCTGTGACTGATTTTCATACGGTCGAGCACTTTTTCAACCATCTCTTTCCGCTCGCGGGCTTTAAGTTTTAAATAGATAAGCGGCAATTCTACATTTTCGTAAACGCTAAGTTCGTCAATCAGGTTAAAACTTTGGAAAACAAATCCGATATTGCCTTTGCGAAGCAGTGTGCGGTTGCGTTCTTTTAGTTGCCCAACCTGTTTCCCGTCGAAATAATATTCCCCACCGGAAGGATTATCGAGCAAGCCAATAATGTTTAGCAGTGTTGATTTTCCGCATCCTGAAGGACCCATAATGGCAACAAATTCCCCCTTTTTAATATGAAGGTTTACTTTGTTTAAGGCACTGGTTTCAATTTCGTCGGTACGGAATACTTTTGCGAGGTCGTTTGTTTTTATCATGTTTCTGGTTCTGAAGAAATGATTAATTAATTCTTTTCGTAAAGACGCAGGAATATAAGAATCGTTACATTTCGAATCTCAAAAATTTTAATAGAGAGATACCTGATGGGGGAGGTAGGTGGTGAAAGAAAACCAGATGAATATGAGTTGTATGTCGATTAACTTTTTCTAGCTATAAAAATCAAATCAGTAGTTAAACTGCCATTCGGTTCAGTATAGTCTTGTTGAATATTGTATTCAATTATAAATCCATTTTTAGAGAGAGCATTTCGTAAATCAGTTTCTTTGTGATAATTAAAATACACTTCTGCGTCGCCTGAAAAACTTGTTGGCTCAAAACCTGCTTTCAACTCATTGCCTTCCATTGTGCTGATGTAAAATATTCCATTTTTATGTAGTTTTTCGGAACAATCAGCAATCAATTTGTAAGCATCGTTTTTTGATAAAAAAGGCAAACAAAAAGAACACATTATTGAGTCAAACTGCGAATTAAGGGTTAATACATCTCGTACATCCATTATTCTGAAATCGACACCGGTTAAATGTTTTTTAGCGATATCAATCATTTTTGGAGCTAAATCGATGGCAATTATTACTGCATCCCGAAATTTCTGATTTAAATATCTTGTTACATTTCCCGGGCCACATGCCAGCTCTAAAATCTTAGGATTTTGCTTTTTTGTTAATTCACAGAAATTCTCCAAATGCGTAATGTAAGGATCAATATTCATGAACCTTTCTGCATATTCCAACGCAAATTCATCAAATCGTTTTACCGATAATTCAAAATTATTCATATTCTATTTCATCGAACATCAATGAAGTATAAAACTTATTCAGAAAGAGGAGTGTTGGATAAATC
>JBFFMM010000187.1:0-6091 GCA_041554075.1 Draconibacterium sp.
GTGGAATGACCGGCCGCGAAATAAAACTTACACTGGACAATGCGGTTTGGGGCGAATACAAGTTTTTATATATTTCGCCTGAACGTTTAAATTCTGAACGTTTTATGGAGCGACTGGAGCAGATGAATGTTAATCTACTCACCATCGACGAAGCGCATTGTATTTCGCAGTGGGGTTACGATTTCCGGCCCAGTTATTTGAATATTATTCAAGCGAGAAAGATATTGCCGGGAGTTAAGGTTTTAGCGCTTACAGCGACTGCCACTCCAAAAGTTGCCGATGATATTCAGGCTAAATTGGGTTTTGAGAAAAAGAACCTGATACAGATGTCGTTTTACCGCGAAAATTTGAGTTACCTGGTTCGTTCGGTCGAAAACAAAAATTCGTATTTAATTGACACCATAAAAAAAGTAAAAGGCTCGGGGGTTATTTATGTGCGCAACCGAAAGGCTACACGCGAAGTTTCGGATGAGTTGCGAAAGAATGGAATATCGGCAAGTTATTACCATGCAGGCTTGAGTAATTTAGTGCGAAGTACCCGCCAGGACAGTTGGCTGAGTGGGCAAACGCGGGTTATTGTAGCTACCAATGCGTTTGGAATGGGAATTGACAAACCCGATGTGCGATTTGTGATTCACATAGAATCGCCCGATTCACTCGAAGCCTATTATCAGGAAGCGGGCAGGGCAGGCCGCGATGGAAAAAAAGCGGCAGCAGTGCTTCTGTTTAATAACACTGATAAAACAAAACTGAAAAAGCATGTAAGCGTTGCATTTCCTGAAGTTGCCAACATCAAACGTATTTACGACGCATTGTGCAACTATTTTCAAATAGCGGTGGGATATGGAAAAGGGAAAGTGTTGGAGTTTAGTTTGCAGGGATTTTCCCAGGCTTACAAATTTCAGCAGGCCATGGTTTACAATAGTCTGAAAATTTTACAACGCGAAGGTTATGTAGAATTTACTGAAGAAGTGGATAGCCCGTCGAGAGTGTTTTTCCCAATATCGCGCGACGAATTGTATAAATTTCAGGTGGCCAATGCCAAACTCGACGATTTTATAAAACTGTTGTTACGTTCGTATACCGGATTATTTAGCGGCTATGTAACCATCAACGAAGAACTTTTGGCCAAACGAGCCGGACTGAATCAGGAACAGGTATACAACTACCTAAAGCATTTACGAAAATCAAATGTAGTGGATTATGTTCCGCGCAACCGAACGCCGTTTGTGTATTTCAGCAAGGAGCGAATTGCTATTGAACGACTTAAAATATCGAAAGAGAATTACGATATTCGGAAAAAGGATTACTCTGTACGAATTGATTCGGTAATTGAATATGCAACAAGCTCGTTAAAATGTAGAAGCCAAATGTTGCAGGCCTATTTTGGCGAAACAGATGCTCCACCATGCGGAACCTGCGATGTTTGCCGGGCAAAGGAATCGCTTCAGATAACCGATTTTGAGTTTGAATCCATTAGTAAACGAGTACAAAAAATTATTGAAGAACCGTGTTCCTATGAAAAGTTGTTGCTTAGCTTAAAAGGCGACCAGCAAAAAATGCGTCAGGTAATAAAATGGCTGCTCGATAATAAAAAGATTATTTACCGTGTGGACAATAATTTGGAATGGAATTCGAAGTAGAAAGTTGCAGTTTAAATAGATTGATAGAAGATTGAAAATAGATTGATTCGAAATTGTACTTTAGAGTTATACCCTTTTTTTTATCAATCCCCTCAATCTTCTTCAATCTGCATCAATCTTAATTTTTCAATCTTATGCCTTCCGGCTTCGGTCTAAAAAAATTACTACTTTTGCACGAGTTTTTTTATTCAGAGACAAAATGAGTGAATCAGATACAAATCAAATTGTTTATTCAAAAAATGTGGTAGAGTTTGTTACAGTTGCTAACGAATTCTGCTCAACGATGGAAAATGTTGCTCATTTTTCAGCGAAAGAAAACCTGGATAGATTACAAAAACTATTACCGCTACTTTATCTGAAAGTTTCCGTTCTACCAAAATTCGATCGTTTAATCGACGATGAACTGGAGAAATTTGTTTCGGAGCTGGATTACAATATGTTGCATCAGAAATGGTTGCAGTTGTTGGGCGAAAACGATAGTTATTACGAGGTTTTCGATCCGAATATTCAGTTTGGAGAGGAAACAATGAGAGCCAGCATTTCTGAAAATTTGTTGGATGTATATCAGGATATAAAAGATTTTATTACTGCATACAGTATTGGAAACGAGGAGGTAATGTACGATTCTCTTTCAGAATGTATTTTTCATTTTGAAGAGTTTTGGGGACAGCAGTTGCTGAATGTTTTACGGGCAGTGCATATGCTTTTGTTTAGTAATAGTGATCTTTCGGGTGAAAGCAAAACCGACAATAATGAAGTTGCGCCGGGTAGAGGTAACCCCAAATGGTTAGACAATTTTTGGGGAACAAACGAAGAGGAGAATTAAATGTTTAAAGAAAGTATTTCAAACGAAGAATTAACCGAAATGCCATTGAAATGGTTTGATGGCGAGATTGTTGTGGTTGATTCGCGAAAAAAAGTAAAACAGGCAATTGAGGAACTCTCAGGCTTGTCAATGATAGGATTCGATACCGAAACAAAACCATCGTTTAAAAAGGGAGTGATCAATAAAGTTGCCTTGTTGCAGTTGTCAACAAAAAACCGGGCTTTTTTATTTCGAATTAATCGCATTGGTTTACCACGTGAAATTGTTGCGCTTTTAACCGACGACAAAGTGAAAAAACCGGGAGTAGCCATTCGCGATGATATTAAAGGGTTACAAGAATTTAAGAAATTTAAACCCGGAGGTTTTGTTGAATTACAAGATGAGGCCAAAGAGATGGGGATTCAAAATTTTAGTTTGAAGAAACTGGCTGCAATTGCCTGTGGTTTTCGTATTTCGAAAGGACAGCAATTAACCAACTGGGAAGCCGATTCGCTGACTGAAGCACAACAACGATATGCAGCCACAGATGCCTGGGCTTCGCTCGAAATTTTCGAAAGTTTTCAAAGAATAAGTTATGATGTCTGATTTTGTAAAGGTTGTATTAAAATCGGGGAAAGACCAATCTCCAAAACGATTTCATCCATGGGTGTTTTCGGGTGCCATAAAAAAAATGTACGGAACTCCTGCAGAAGGAGATTTGGTTAGTGTGTATTCAAACCACGATGAGTTTTTAGGAATCGGACATTACCAGGTGGGGTCAATTGCCATTCGTATTGTATCGTTTACCGAAATTGTGCCTGACTACGATTTTTGGAAAAGCAAAATTGAAAGTGCTTGGAATTTGCGCAAATCGTTGGGATTTGTGGATAATCCGGAAACGACTGTTTATCGTTTGGTTCATGCTGAAGGTGACGGAATGCCGGGTTTGGTTGTTGATTTTTACAACGGAACTGCGGTAATGCAAATGCACTCCATCGGTATGTTTCTAATTCGCGAAGAACTGGTAAAAGCGCTGCGCGAAGTGATGGGCGACAAACTTAAAGCCGTTTACAATAAAAGCGAAAAAACCTTGCCTTTTAAAGCCGATGTAAAATCGGAAGACGGATACTTGTTTGGCGAAGGTTCGGAAAATGAAGTGCTGGAATATGGCCTTAAATTTAAAGTAGATTGGGAAAAAGGGCAGAAAACCGGCTTTTTTGTCGATCAGCGCGAAAACCGTATGTTGGTGCAGCAGTATTCAAAAAACCGCGATGTGCTGAACATGTTTTGTTACACAGGAGGTTTTTCGTTTTATGCCATGAAAGGGGGAGCCAAATCGGTTCATTCGGTTGATGCATCGGCAAAAGCCATTGATTTAACCAATGAAAATGTGGAACTGAATTTTCCCGGCGACGAACGTCACAAATCAACTGTGGTTGATGGTTTTGAATACTTAAAAGACATTCAGGATAAATACGATGTAATCATTCTTGACCCGCCGGCATTTGCAAAACACCGCAATACTTTACCACAAGCCTTAAAAGGATACAAGCGAATAAATACCCGAGCCTTTGAGCAAATCAGAAAAGGTGGAATTTTATTTACTTTTTCGTGCTCGCAGGTGGTTTCAAAAGAACGTTTTCGCGAAGCTGTATTTTCAGCAGCAGCGATTTCAGGAAGAAAGGTGCGTATTCTGCACCAGATGAGCCAGCCTACTGATCATCCGGTAAATATTTACCACCCCGAAAGTGAGTATTTAAAAGGACTGGTTTTACATGTGGAATAGAAGAAAGTGAACACAAATAATCCTGTCATTTTCGAAGGAAGAATGACTGAGAAATCTTTAACAGACAGATTTCTCCTCCTTTCCTGCAGAATTGACAGTAAAATGACTAATGAATAACAAGTATAAAGTTATGCAGCTACAACAACTTACCGAAAAATACAACACATTGTTAAGTGAAAAAACGATTGTTGAAAAATTACAGTATCTGGTTGAACAGCATCCGGAGAAAGTAGTTTTTACCACCAGCTTTGGATACGAAGATCAGGTAATTACCGATGTTATCTTTAAAAACGAATTGGATATAAAAGTAGTTACGCTTGATACCGGGCGTATTTTTCCTGAAACCTACAAAGTTTATTTAAGTACACTCGAACGATACAAAAAACCAATAAAAGCATATTTTCCTCCTACCGATAAAGTGGAGGAATTATTGGATAAAAAAGGCCCGTATAGTTTTTACGAATCGTTGGAAAACCGCAAGGAATGTTGTTTTATACGTAAAGTAATTCCCTTAAAGCGAGCTTTGGAGGGCAACGAAATATGGATTACAGGTTTACGGGCTTCGCAATCGAACAACCGCAGTGAGATGCAGGAATTCGAAATGGATGAAGGCAATAATATTGTAAAATACAATCCATTAAAAGATTGGGATTTAGAAGAAACTATTGCGTATGTAAAGGAACACAATGTACCATACAATGTATTGCACGATAAAGGTTTTGTAAGTATTGGTTGCCAGCCTTGTACGCGTGCCATTCAGCCCGGTGAAGATTTTCGTGCCGGACGTTGGTGGTGGGAGCAAGGCTCAGGAAAAGAGTGTGGTTTACACGAGATTAAAAAATAAACAATTCATATAAAATATGGAAGGGCACTGATTAAGTTTTGTGCCTTTTTTTATGTTTTGGAATAACAGTGATTTCAATAAACAGAGTTGAATTAATTTGTCCAAAGCTCGGTCTATTCTGAAAGAAAAATTTTACTTTTAACATCTTTGTAAAAATAATTGAACTAAAATGGAAGAATTGACAGTTGGAACACGCGTTGATCATCCGCGTTACGGAGAAGGAATTGTGAGTAAAAACAATTTAACTGCCTACGAGATTTTTTTTGAGCGAGGTGGTAAAATAGAGATCACTAAGCGAAACACTGATTTAACGGTTTTGGAGGCAAATGAATCGGCTCCAAAAACAGGACTTTCGCTAAAGGAAATAGAAAAAGTAATGAGTTTTGTTTTGGATAAATATGGTGCTTTAAACGAAGTAGTTCCTTTAGGAGAAAAATGGGAAGGTGGAACAATGTTGCTTCAGCCTGCCAATCTTGAGTTAAAACCCAAAGAAATTCCGATTGAAACTTTTTTTCACAAAATAGTGATGTTACGCGACCGCTTGCGTGTTTTAGAGCAAAACATTAACAGCAATAAGTCGTTAAGCGATGGAGAGAAAGTTGATATTCAGCAATACATAACACGAGCTTATGGTTCATTAACCACATTTAATATTCTTTTTGCAGAGAAGGAACATTATTTTGTGGGAGCAAAAACGAAATAAATAAAGACCTAATTTTAATAGATTGGATCTGTATATACAGTTCAAAAACAGATCCGATCTTTCACTCAGGTTATCTAAAATAATTTTAAAATGAAAAACCTACATCTACTAATTGTTCTCTTTTTTATCTCAACCAATCTTATGGCACAAGACCAAGTTTTAAAAGTGTGGCCCAATGGAGCGCCAAATGATAACGGCATGACAGAGCCGGAAGAGAAATACGATGGTGTTCGTGTACGAAATGTATCGGAAGCTGAAATGTATGTTTATCTACCTGAAAAAGAAAAAAATACCGGA
The DNA here is from genome assembly GCA_041554075.1 of Draconibacterium sp. Classification (GTDB taxonomy): domain Bacteria; phylum Bacteroidota; class Bacteroidia; order Bacteroidales; family Prolixibacteraceae; genus Draconibacterium. The sequence continues at coordinate 6,079 of JBFFMM010000187.1, forward strand.
GCAGCAGTGCTTA
>JBFFMM010000188.1:0-6039 GCA_041554075.1 Draconibacterium sp.
ATACTCCTCTTTCGAGGGGAGATGTCAGCCAAGTGGCTGACAGAAGGGTGAAATAATGAAAATTCGATTTTCAGCGATTTAGCTGAAATAAAGTTGGCGTAATACCCCTTGGCTCTGCCGCGGGGATAGTCAACTTTAAGAATTTTCTTTATTGGTCTTTTTAAACAAAAAATCCATGATTCAGGAAATCACCAACAGAAATGAAAGTCAATTTTATTTCTGTTTCACGCAAAGAAAATAAGTATCGCCAAGTTCACAGAGTTTTTTATATCTCAATTATACTCATGTTCTGTGCCTTACTATTCGTTAATTTAGCGTGAATTTTCTTTCGTTTATTGATTGAGACTCTTCATAAAAAAAGCCTGTCGGATTTTCCGACAGGCTTTGGTATTTATCTTTTAAAGATGTATTAGTCTAAACTATCCAAAAATGAGTCTCTTTCTTTTAAAAATTCAGAAAGACGTTCGATTGGATCGCGGGTAAGTGCAACACGTCCCGAACGGATAAACTGCATGACTTTGAATTCGTTAAGTTTTTCAAACAATGCCTGCGTATCTTTTTTGTGTCCTGTTTTTTCAATTATCACAAATTCTTTAGTGATTTCCAGAATACGGGCACCAGCGTTACGTACAATACTTTCAATTGTATCGCTCTCGTAAATAGGTTCAATTGGCACTTTGTAGAGTGCAATTTCCTGGTAAATCATTTCTTCGTTGGTATGGAAGAACGCTTTCAGTACATCAACTTGTTTTTCAATTTGCCCAACCACTTTTTTTACCTGTTCTCTGGTTTCATTGATTACAATGGTAAATTTAAAAATACCGGGAATGGCAGACTCCGAAACAGTTAAGCTTTCGATATTGATTTTCCTGCGTGTAAATATTACTGTAATTCGGGTTAGCAAGCCAATATGGTTTTCGGTATATACACTTATGATGAATTCTCTTTTCATTTTTTTAAATTTTAGTCGTTTGAAGCTTCAAGAATTATCTCTGAAACCGATGCTCCAGTTGGTACCATTGGAAAAACGTTGTCTTCTTGTTCAATGGTAACTTCCAAAAGATACGGGCCATCGTGATCAATCATTTTTTGAATACTGGCATCCAGATTTTCTCGTTCAGAAACTTTGTGACCTTCAATGCCAAAACCTTTGCCAATCATTATAAAGTCCGGATTGTGAAGCTCTGTAAATGAGTATCTTCTGTCGAAAAACATTTGTTGCCATTGACGCACCATTCCCAGAAAATTATTATTCAGAACAATAATTTTAACCGGAAGATTGTTTTGTGCAATTGTTCCTAATTCCTGAATGGTCATTTGAAAACCACCATCTCCAATAACCGCTATTACAGTTCTGTCGGGGGCTCCCAATTGTGCTCCCATACACGCCGGAAGACAAAATCCCATGGTTCCCAAACCACCTGAAGTTACATTGCTACGCGAATTTTTAAATTTAAAATAGCGTTGCGCAATCATTTGGTGCTGACCAACATCTGTAACCAAAATAGCTTCATGGTTTGTTTTTTCGGAAGTTATACGAATTACTTCACCCATGGTTAACCCGGGTTTGGTTGGGTATAAATCTTTTTTCCAAACCTTTTCATTCTCAATGGCATCGCACTTTCTGAATTCCTGTAACCAACCTTCATGATTGTTTTCGGCAACATTTGCAGTTAGCATTTTTAATGCTTTTTTCGCATCGCCAATAACAGCCACGTCTGTTTTTATGATTTTGTCAATTTCTGCCGGGTCAATTTCAATGTGAATTACCTTTGCATTTGTGGCATATTTACTTACGTTTCCGGTAACACGGTCATCGAAACGCATTCCAACTGCTATAATTAAATCCGCTTCGTTGGTTAACAGGTTGGGGCCGTAATTTCCATGCATCCCCAGCATCCCAACATTTAGTGGATGTTCGGTTTGAAGTGCTGAAAGTCCCAATAAAGTCCAGGCAGCAGGAATTCCGGTTTTTTCAACAAAAGCTTTTAATTCTTCTTCGGCACGGCCAATAATAATACCGTGGCCAAACAAAACCAAAGGTTTTTTAGCTGTATCAATTAATTCTGCAGCCGCTTTAATTTGGTGCGGATCTACATGCATCTCGGGAACATAACTTCTGATTTTGGTGCATTTCTTGTATTCAAAATCAAGTTCTCCAAATTGTGCATCTTTTGTCAGGTCGATTAGTACCGGACCCGGACGCCCCGAATTAGCAATATAAAATGCCTGAGCAATGGCTTCCGGAATTTCTTCAGCAGTTGTTACCTGGTAATTCCATTTTGTAACCGGAATTGACATGCCAACAATGTCTGATTCTTGAAATGCATCAGTTCCTAGCAGGGGAGAAGCCACCTGACCTGTGATACAGACCAATGGAGTAGAGTCAATCATTGCATCAGCAATTCCTGTCATAAGATTGGTTGCACCAGGGCCTGAAGTAGCAAAGCAAATTCCTGCTTTCCCGGTGACACGTGCATATCCTTGCGCACCATGAATTGCTCCCTGTTCGTGACGTGTTAAAATGTGTTTTACTTCTTTGTCGAAATCATACAAGGCATCGTAAACGGGCATAATTGCACCGCCCGGATAACCAAAAATAGTATCCACTCCTTCTTCCAATAAAGAAAGAATTAATGCTTGTGATCCGGTAACTCTTTTTGTTGTCATGTCTGTAAAATTTAGCTGCTAGCCGCTAGCCGATGGCATCTGGCTAATAGTTATTATCTGTCGTTTTATTTTTCTCTTTTTGTTTTCAATCTTGTCTGTCCTGTTTGTTGCGACTGAGACTGTTTCCTTTTCCTAGTCAATCAATCGGACGGCTCCTTTATCGGCTGCCGAAACCAAACTTGCATAAGCTTTTAACGCTTTTGACACATTTCTGATTCTTCCTTCCGGCGTAAAAGCATCTTTACCTTTTGACTCTTCCACTTTTCTGCGTTCTGCCAGTTCTTCATCCGAAATAAGCAGATTTATTGAACGTGTAGTTATATCAATCTCAATTTTATCGTTTTGCTGAATCAAACCTATGGCACCACCACCGGCAGCTTCCGGAGAAACGTGGCCAATCGAAAGTCCCGATGTTCCACCCGAGAAACGTCCGTCGGTTATTAATGCACAATACTTATCAAGCTGCATTGATTTTAAATACGAAGTAGGATATAGCATTTCCTGCATTCCCGGTCCACCTTTTGGTCCTTCGTAACGGATTACAATCACATCTCCTTTTTGTACTGTATCGCCTAAAATACCATTAACTGCATCATCTTGCGAATTAAAAACTTTTGCTGTTCCGGTAAATTTAAAAATCGATTCATCCACTCCGGCAGTTTTTACAATACAACCGTTTTCTGCAATGTTACCATACAGAACAGCCAAACCGCCATCTTTGTTGTAAGCATTTTCAAAATCACGAATGCAACCATTTTCTCGATCGTCATCCAGCTCTTTATAAGTGCTGCTTTGTGAACCCATAACAAGGTTTCTGCCACCACCCGGAGCCGATTTAAAACGTTGAATAGCATCTTCGCTTACATTTTCGCTTTTGATATCGTATTCAGCCATGGCTTCAGCAAGCGTGCGACCATCAATTCTACTCACCGAGGTTTCCATTAATCCGGCCCGATCAAGTTCAGCCAAAATACCCAGAATTCCACCAGCTCGGTTTACATCCTGTACATGGTAACTCGAACTTGGAGCCACTTTACAAAGATTAGGAGTAATGCGCGAAAGCTGATCGATATCTTTCATGGTAAAATCAACTTCTGCCTCGTGTGCAATGGCAAGCAAGTGAAGAACTGTATTGGTAGAACCCCCCATTGCAATATCCAGTTTCATGGCATTCATAAATGCATCGCGAGTGGCAATACCACGTGGAAGAACCGCTTCGTTTCCTTCGAAATAAAATGCTTTTGTAGCTGCGATAATCTTTTCAACTGCTTCTTCAAAAAGCTTTTTCCGGTTGGCATGTGTAGCTACAATTGTTCCGTTACCGGGTAGCGCTAATCCAATGGCCTCCGCCAAACAGTTCATCGAGTTGGCAGTAAACATACCCGAACAAGAACCACAAGTAGGACAAGCGTTTTGCTCAATTTGTGCCAGGTACGAATCGCTAACCGAATCATCGGCTGCCATAACCATTGCATCCACCAAATCAAGAGCTTTGTCATCTACTTCACCGGCTTCCATCGGACCTCCAGAAACAAATACTGCCGGGATATTTAAACGCATGGCCGCCATTAACATTCCGGGCGTAATTTTATCGCAGTTAGAAATACAAACCATGGCATCCACTTTATGTGCATTGCACATGTATTCAACACTGTCGGCAATAACATCACGCGAAGGCAGAGAGTACAACATTCCATCGTGGCCCATTGCAATTCCATCGTCAATGGCAATGGTATTAAACTCGGCTGCAAAATAGCCTTGTTTTTCAATTAATCCTTTTACATATTGTCCAATATCGTGTAAATGTGCATGCCCCGGAACAAACTGGGTAAATGAATTTACAATGGCAATTACCGGTTTCCCAAAATGCTCTTCTTTCATTCCATTGGCTCTACACAGGCTTCTGGCACCCGCCATTCTTCTACCTTGTGTTGTTGTGTTGCTACGTAATGGTGTTTCCATACTTTTATGTCTTTTTTTGTCTGTTTTTACATTAAAAAAGCCTTTCTCGTTTTTAGAGAAAGGCTTGTAAATATTTTAAATCCATCTACAACATAAATTAGCCTTTCTCTGTAATTCGAAGAATGACAGTTACGAGGACTAGAATGTTGATAGATAAAATTCTCATTTCTTTTTTTATATTGAAAGCAAATGTAAAAATTAATATTTAAAACAAAAACGATTTGAAATTAATTTCTGATAATTTGAGTAAAAATTAAGTTTTAACCCCATTTTAGTTTTGAATCGTAAGTTTTTGGTGTACTTTTCTGATAGTTTTTATTGATGAAAAATTTTCTGTGTTTTGGTGTTTTTTCTTATTTTCATACTTTACTAAAAACAGTTATGAAAGCAATTTTATGAAATATAGATTTTTATATATACTTCTCTCTTTCTGCATCATTTCGTGTTCCTCGGAACCCAAAGGTGAGTTGCAACAAATAGCTCGCACTGCCAGAATATATCCCGATTATTCGAAATTAACTATTCCTGTAAATATTGCTCCGTTAAATTTTCAAATCGAAGAGAATGGAGAAGCATTTAGCGTAAAAATTACCGATGAACAAGGCAGCAAACTTGTCGTTTCATCCAAAGATGGAGTATTCCGGTTTTCGGAAAAGAAATGGAAAAAGTTGTTGGAACAAAATATTGGAAAGGAAATAAAATATGAGATTTTTGTAAAACAGGGAGGGAAATGGAATTCATATAAAACTTTTTCGAACCAGATTGTAGAGGCTAAAGTTGATCCCTTTTTGTACTATCGATTGCTGTATCCCGGGTACGAAAGCTGGACTGAAATAAGCATTGTTCAACGCAGCCTGGAAAGTTTCGTGGAAAAGGCGGTGGTTGAAAATAATGTGGTAGGACAGAATTGTGTGAATTGCCATGCTTTTAATAACCAGAATGATGAAAACTTTATGTTTCACATGCGCGGCTCCTTGGGAGGAACCTATTTTGTTAAGGATGGCGATTTGAAAAAATTCAACCTGAAAACCAAAGAGATGAAAAACGGAGCGGTTTATCCACGCTGGCATCCATCGGGTGATTTTGTGGCTTTTTCATCAAATAAACTAGTGCAGCAGTTCCATTCCGCAGAAGAAAAAAAGATTGAGGTTTCCGATTTAAATTCGTCGCTGGTTTTATATGATGTGAACAAAAATGAAATGATGCAGATTCCGGTGGACAATGAAAAACGGTTTATGGATACTTATCCTGAATGGTCGCCTGACGGGAATTACCTTTATTTTTGCCGGGCCAAACAAATTGGTGCTGAATACGATTACAGAGATACAAAATACAATTTGTGCAGGGCTGCTTTCAATCCTGCAACAAGGACTTTTGGCGAACCTGAAATAATTTTTGATGCAGAAG
>JBFFMM010000189.1:0-6019 GCA_041554075.1 Draconibacterium sp.
GGAGCCTGATTTTATTTTGTCGGATAATTTTGCAAATGTACTGGCCGAAAAAGTGGGGCGTAGATTTGCCTGGGAGCAATACATCAAAGAATTTTTGATTTATCTGGCTGCCATTGTCGGAATTGTCGCTGTGTCGGCAGGAATGGCTTTGTTCTGGTTTGAGGCAGATTGGAATAAATGGTTTGATTTTTTACTTAAAAATAGTGCAATGGTTGCCGGTATAAACATTATTGTGGTATTTATTTTATTTGCCGATCGGGTTCTTCTTCGCTATTTTTTGTACAGATCCTCGTTTGAAGAGTAAGCAGTTGGTTGACAAAATTGAGATAGTAAACAGAAAAACTGAATACCGCGACAGAAAAATACAACTCTTATTTACGATTTTTTTCCTCGCAAATAAATAATCTGTCCTGGTTTGGGCTGCTCTCCAGCTTTCATCTGGTTGCGTTTGTACAACGGTTTTAGCTTAATGCCGTACATTTGCGAAATGTAGTGCATGCTTTCTCCTTGTTGAGCCCGGTGAGTAGGTTTCTTTTTTGCCGATTTCCTTTTCTTTGCCTGAATATACACAATCTCGTTGGCTACCGGACGGTATCCGGGATTTTGGTCGTTGAATTTGTATAACTCCCAATCGTTTAAGCCAAGTTCTTGTGCCAACATTTCGTAAGTGTCGCCTTTACGAGCTACCACCGATTTTATCCTATTAAATTTTTGTACTTTATGTGCATTGTAGGCATTTAATCTTAATGAGTTTGATACTTCTTTGCTAACACTTTGTTGCTCGAAAACCATTAACTCCTGATAATTCATTTTTTTATCGAGACGGTGGAGTTTGTTTTCTTCGATAATTCTAATTAATCTTTTGTCGTAATCGTGAGCAGTGGCATATCCCGCTTTTTTTAATCCTTTCGCCCATGATTTGTAGTCGGTAGGATCCATTTCGAACAATGAAGCATAACGCGGATTGCCCATTAAAAAGTTGGTGTGATCAACATACGAATCTTCTACGGTTCGGTATTTCCTAAAACATTCATTTTTTGCATCGTCATCGTAATACACTTTTTTACCGGTCCATCCTTTTTTGCATTTAATGCCAAAGTGGTTATTCGATTTCCTTGATAATTCACTGTTGCCGTTTCCCGACTCCAAACAGCCCTGAGCCATGGTTATACTTGCCGGAATTCCACTGCGGTTCATTTCTTCAATGGCTATTAATTGCCAGCGTTTAATGTATTCGTCGCGCGAAATTTGTGCGGAAACAGTAATAGTTGTTAAAACGAAAAAAGTGAAAAGGACAATATATTTCATTGTGCATAGATATAAAATAGGTTTCAAAAATAACGGCTTAAGATGGAAAGTATTTTAATGGGAGCATTTTTTATAAACAAAGTGGCGTGAGTAAACATGTTTTCGTCTAAAATTGTACATTTGACTAAAAAGGTTGTTATGCGAATAAAAGAGTTGAAGATATTACTTTATGAATACGATACGGTAGTTGACTTACCCGAAGCCGATCAAAAATTATTATTAGCTGCACGCAAGATTGCAGAAAATGCATATGCCCCCTATTCTAATTTTTTTGTTGGTGCTGCTATATTGTTAGAAAATGGCGAGATTATTTTGGGGAGCAACCAGGAGAATGCCGATTTTACTGATGGTTTATGTGCCGAGCGTGTTGCCATATTTTATGCGAATTCAACTTCCCCCGATGTTGCTGTAAAAGCGATTGCCGTTACAGCAAAAAATAAAAACGGATTAATTGATGGACCTGCACAACCCTGCGGTTCGTGTCGCCAGGTTTTGGTTGAAACCGAATCGCGCTATAAACAACCAATTCGAATAATAATGGATGGCAGAAAACGTATTCAGGTATTGGAAGGTGCCGATAATTTATTGCCGTTTGCGTTTAAACCGGATGCACTGGGGTAGATTGTAGTGGTTAAGGGAGTTGCAAGCAACCGGTATCAATCATTTTATACCGGCTGAATCGGGCTAAATTTTCCTGCTTTAAATAGTTTCATAAATTCATCCCAAACCGGATCTTTTGGTGGATCGGCACTAATAAGCAAAGGCTCTTTACGCACCGGATGAATCAGTTCAACCTTACGTGCATGCAAATGAATTCCTTTGTCTTTATTCGATCGTGCTGCGCCATATTTTAAGTCGCCTTTAATATGTAGTCCAAGCTGTTTTAATTGAACACGTATTTGGTGGTGGCGCCCTGTGTGTATTTCAACTTCCAGTAAATGATAACGTTCTATGCTGGCAACATGCCGATAGGTTAAACTTGCCAGTTTGGCTCCCTCTGTGGACTTGTCAGTGACATAACTTTTGTTACGCGCCTCGTTTTTAATCATGTAGTTTTCAAGTGTGTCAGTGTGTTTTGCAGGACGCTTATCGACCACTGCCCAATACACTTTTTTTACCGCACTTTTTGTCTGAAAAAGTTTGTTTAAACGAGGTAAAACTTTACCTGTTTTTGCCAGAATTAAAAGGCCACTGGTTGGACGATCAATCCGATGGGGTAGACCTAAATAAACATTTCCCGGTTTGTTGTACTTTACTTTCAGATAATCTTTAACCTTATCTAATATGGTTTCGTCGCCGGTTTTATCGCCCTGCACCACTTCCCCGCAAGCTTTATTAATAGCTATTATATGATTGTCTTCGTATATTACTTTCACAACTCTGAACCTTGAACTTTAAACTCTGAACTTTAATACTGTTCCTTTTCGTTTGGAAAATCCTGCGATTTAACGTCGTTGATGTAACTTCCAACTGCCCCTTTTATTTCTGCTGCCAGATTGTGGTATCTTCTTAAAAAACGTGGCGAAAACTGTTGTGTAATGCCAAGCATGTCGTGAATGACCAGCACTTGTCCGTCGACACCACCGCCAGCACCAATTCCAATAACCGGAATCTTGAGTTCGGAAGCCACTTTTTCTCCTAAATCTGCAGGAATTTTTTCCAAAACAATGGCGTAACATCCTGTTTCTTCCAATAATTTGGCATCGCTGAGTAATTTTTCTGCTTCAGCATCCTTTTTGGCACGTACAGTATAAGTTCCGAATTTATGAATAGATTGTGGCATTAATCCAAGGTGCCCCATTACAGGAATTCCTGCTGAAAGAATACGCTTTACCGATTCAATTACTTCTTCACCACCTTCCAGTTTTACCGAATCAGCCGCTGTTTCTTTCATAATTCGAATGGCCGAAATAAGTGCCTCTTTCGAGTTTCCCTGGTATGTTCCAAACGGAAGATCGACTACCACATGTGCACGTTTTGCTGCACGAACTACTGAAGCTCCATGGTAGATCATCTCATTTAAAGTTATTGGCAGTGTTGTTTCGTGGCCTGCCATCACATTAGAGGCAGAATCGCCAACCAAAATAACATCAACTCCGGCTTCATCAACCAGTTGGGCCATACTGTAATCGTACGAGGTCAACATTGATATTTTTTCACCCCGCAATTTCATTTCCGACAGGCGGTGCGTTGTAACTTTTCTAACTTCGCTATGTACTGACATGTTTGTTTTAATTGAAAATAGTATGCAAAGCTAAGCAAACCTTTTATGACACCCAAAAACCAGCAGTTTTATCCGAATCAAAATGTACTCTCATTAACTTTTATTAACCGCTGCATACATAAAGTTTAGCGAAGGTTTACTTTCTTTAAACTTTAATTAGAATGTTAGAAAATGAGAAAATATACCCATAACTTTGCAGGCTTTTTGTTCCCTGTATTTTTACTATTTATTACTACAACCTTGCTTGCGCAGGAAAATGGAATCGATAATTCGGTGGTTTCCTTTAAAAAACGTGAGTTAATGTCGGGGTTTGTTTTTGATTTAAATAAAGAACAAGAGGAACTATTGACCGACGAAACAAAGTTTAATGAAGAGCGTACTTTGTTAAATACTAAATTCAGATTTGAAAACCGTTTTTTGAATTTGTTGGATTATAAACAGGAAGAATTTAATGCTTCTTTTGAAATTGGTCCTTTTGGTGGATATGGCAATTGGGTGGATAGCTCGTTTGTTGAAAATACAGTGGCAGATCAGAGTTCTTTTGGAGTGCGTACTTCAGCAAATGTCAGCTACTTAAATCGTTTTTATTACGATCCAAAAAATTATACGGTTGTAGATGTAAGCGCCTGGGGGCGTTATGATTTGTTTAAACAGAATTCAGACGGAACAACAATTGACTCGCTGGGAGTAGTAAGCGATTTTGATGAGAGTGGAACAAAAGATCGTTTACGATACGGATTTAGTGCTAAAGCCGGCTGGGGTATTGGTCGTTTAAGCCCAATGAACCACCTAATGACGGCACATTATTTAATGGAAAAGTATTACCCGGGACGTATTTTTTCTGATTATGAAATTGCACAGTTTGCACAGGTAATTGCCACCATTAAAAATAACAGGGACTTAAAAGTGAAGCACAATCCGGAAATGGAAGTGGCAAGTCTGGCTGAATTTATAAAAGGCAAATTATTACTGGAACTTCCCGAGGCTATGCCGGAAGAATGGAAGTTTTCTGAATTCGATCCACGTTATGAAGGACAGCGTGTAGAATTTGGTCCCTTTTTTAAATACTATAACCAGGAACCTGATTTTGTATACGGAGGACATATTAACTTTGAAAACTTAAAGTATAAATCGGTTAAGTGGAATAGAAACTTTAGTGCCAAGCTGAATTATAATCGCTACAAAAAACAAGATTGGATGTTAGCTGAAATCAAACTGGGCTGGAGTTATTATTCTGAATTAAAAAGTCAGTTGGATTTTGGTGTCAAATATGTTCCCGGAATTGAAATTAATGGTTTCGAAGATGTAGGTTCATTAAGCAATAATTTGATTCCCTATTTGTCGTATTTTACGCAACTTAATTCGACTTCAAGAATAAAACTGGATTTTGCCTGGCGTTTTTCCGATGGCGAACAATTTGTTTTGCCTGGTCCGGAGTTTTCGCTGGCCATTTATCGTAGCAAGTATTAAACCCGCAGAAAAATCTTTTTCTTGTACATATAATAAAGCAGCGACCAAAGAAGAGCAAGACCTGCAATCAAAATAAAAAATGCTCCACTGTCTCCAAGTGGTTTTGCCAGCCATCCAAAGAAAAATTCGGTAATATATTGCATGTCAACAATACGGGTAAACAAGTACACAAATATTGAATTCATACCGATAACTCTGAAGTAAAACGCCCAGCGTTGAAATTTCCAATGGTCAATAATTAAATAGAAAAAGGCCATTAATAAAAAGCTGATTCCTCCGGCAAGCATATTAAAAGTCGATGTCCAGCATTTTTTTATGATGGGATAAAAGGTTGAAAAAGCAAGTGCCAAAATAATTAGTCCAATACCGGCTGCTGCCATATAAGCAATTTTTTGCCAATCGGTAGTCTGTCTGTTACGAAGAATATTTCCGGCAATGGTCCCCATTAATGTAATTCCTGTTGCCGAAAGACTGCACAAAATTCCTTCCGGATCGAAAGTTCCACCATGCAAACGCCCGGGTAAGAGCATTTGATCGATAAATCCATTAATACAACCTTCGGGAGTTAGAACACCTGCACCAACTCCGGGTACCGGAATCAGTAATTGAATAATTCCAAAACCAGCTAAAATACCTGCCAGCCAAATTATCCGGCTTCTGAGCGACTTGGTGTAAATAACAATGAGTGAGGCAAAAAAGTAAGCGATACCAATCTGGGCCAAAACGCTGGCGATTCTTCCATCAGCAAACCCATTTTGAAAAGTGCCATTGTATAAAATACCCAATACAATAAGAATTAGCATTCGTTTAAATGCTTTGAACGCCAGACGTTTTTCTGGAATGTTTTTTTCGAGTTTAGTTTTAATTGAAAACGGAATGGCAACACCTGCGATAAACATAAACAAAGGAAAAATTAAGTCTTCAAAATGAAATCCTTCCCAGTGTGCATGATGCATTTGCGTTTCCATCCACTCAATTCCAGTTATTTTTGAAAGAGCAATAGATAGCATTCCACCA
>JBFFMM010000190.1:0-6013 GCA_041554075.1 Draconibacterium sp.
AAAGTGGCTAACTTAGCTCGGGAAAAGAGTTTTCTTTCCTTTCCGCAGTTTTTAGACCATATTTTCGATAAGCGAGTGGCACTTTTAGCAGGCGTAATTTCAGCCATTGGTTATTTGGGATTTACCAGTTCGCAAATATTGGCAGGAGCCAAGTTGGCATCATCAACTTTTAACGGACTGTCGCTTAACAATGCACTTTGGGTAATGGGTGGAATTGCTGTTTTTTACACCGTTTTGGGTGGTTTAAAAGCAGTAATTTATACCGATACCATTCAGTGGGTTGTGTTAATGGTTGGGTTATTGTTTATTGGTTTGCCTATTTCGTATGTTAAAATTGGAGGTATCGATGCGATTGTTGAAACTTTGCCAGCCAGTTTTTTGAAACTAAATTCAATTCGATGGCAACAGATGGTAAACTGGATGTTTACAATAATTCCAATTTGGTTTGTCGGAATGACCTTGTATCAACGCATTTACGCAGCAAAAAACACAAGAGAAGCACAACGAGGTTGGTTTATTGCCGGTTTGTTCGAATATCCTTTAATGGCATTTGTGGGTGTAACTCTTGGGCTTTTTTCAAAAGTTGCGCTCGAAAACCAGATGCTTCCCGGTTATAACAGTTCCAATCTTGATGCTGAAATGGGATTGCCTGTTTTGTTACGAACAGTTTTGCCGGTTGGATTTTTGGGAATTGTTCTCTCTGCATATTTCTCGGCAATAATGTCAACAGCCGATAGTTGTTTAATGGCCGCTTCAGGTAATATTTTAACCGATGTGCTTAAAAAGCATAAGGCGAAAAATAGCCTTCGCTTATCGCAATTGCTAACCCTGTTAATTGGAGGAGCCGCACTTTTACTCGCACTAAAAATGAATAGTGTTCTGGAGTTAATGTTGCATTCCTATTCCTTTATGGTTTCCGGAATGCTGGTCCCGGTTTTGGCGGCCTTGTTTTTCAAAAATAAAAATGCAAAAGCTGCGCTCTGGTCAATGATTTCAGGAGGGGTTTGCACTTTAATCTTAATAATTGGTTCAGTTAGTTTACCTCTTGGTTTAGATGCAAATATTTTTGGAATTACGCTGTCGTTGCTTGTTTATCTTTTGGTTAGTAGAGTAAGTTCTTATGGGAAAAACTGAGTTTTAAGAAAGGATCATTCCTTATCAAAACTATCCACCACAATGGCGCCCATTGATGCAGGGAACGAAATGATAATAACCCGTTTAAAGGCAATTAAAGGTTCATCAGAGATTGGGAATTTGTTCAAGGCAAACAACACAATAACCACTACTACTAATGTGACGCCATAATCGATTAACACCCTTTTTACAAAAGTGGCTTTACGTTGTTTTATATGCCCCTGAAAAATTCCTTTGAAGGCATAAATGGCAATAAAAATCAATGTGAGAAGAACAATCACAACCAGGTTTAAAATTGGAATCGTTTTGCTTAAATTCCAGGCCTCTTCAGTAAATGCAATAGGAACAGATAAAACGGATGCACCAATAATTAACTGGCTCAAATCTTCAAAATCGATATTTTTAAATTTCATTGCATTCTGTTTTTAGTAATAATACTTCAGAACTAAAATAGTTCATTTGCTGTAAAAACATTTAAAAAATAGCTCTAATAGAAAAACCGGTGTAACACATTTATGTCTTCTATTGGAAAAGGATATAATTTGGGCGAGAACTAATTTGGGCGAAATAAACGAAGTGCCACCTTGCAAAAGCAAAGCGACACAATCATTTTACAATCAAAAACATATTCCCCAGTAGAAATTTTATTGTTATTTTTTGTGTTCGGTACTCCAACCAAATTTTAATCCAAAAATGAACCAGGCCAATGCAATGGTACCCAAGGCAAAAATGGTATCACCAATAACCCGTAACCATTTAAAAGTAACCAAATAAGGTTGTTGTAAGAATTCTGCAGAACGAGCCCACCATAAACCTTCTTTTACACTTGCAACGGTTTGTGCCAGCCCAACAGGAAGAACACTTATCAAAACCATGGCTGCCAGTCCGATGTTGATGCTCCAAAACGCAAACTTTATCCATTTATCTTTCCAAACAGCATCCTTATCCATATCGCGTAAAACAAATAACATTAAACCAATACCCAACATTCCATACACTCCAAACAGTGCTGTGTGACCATGTACTGCAGTAGTATTTAATCCCTGCATATAATATAATGCAGTTGGTGGATTAATCAGGAACCCAAAAATTCCGGCACCAACGAGATTCCAAAAGGCTACTGCAATGAAACTGTAAATAGGCCATTTGTAAGCTTTTATCCATTCGCTGCTGCGACTAACTTTTAGGTTGTCGAAAGCTTCGAAACCCATTAATACAAGCGGAACTACTTCGAGTGCACTAAATGTGGCTCCAAGCGCCATAACGGCAGTCGGTGTTCCGGTAAAATATAAATGATGGAAGGTTCCCAGTATTCCGCCGGATAGAAAGATTATGGTTGTAAAAAGTACTGCTAAAGTTGCCGTCGCTGCTTTTATAATTTCTAATCGAACAAAAAGAAAAGCTACGACCACTGCTGCAAATACTTCAAAAAATCCTTCAACCCACAGGTGTACAACCCACCAGCGCCAATATTCTGCAATGGCTAAATTGGTTTGACGGCCCCACATTAATCCTGCTCCATAAAACGCTGCTATAGCAATAGTCGAAATTAAGAATAGAATAAGTAGATTACGATTTTCCGACTTTTGTTTTAAGGCGGGATAAATTGCACGCCCCATAAGTAACAACCAAATTATTAAACCAACAAAAAGAAAGATTTGCCAAAAACGGCCAAGATCAACATATTCGTAACCTTGATGACCAAACCAGAAATTACTAACCAATCCAAGTTTTTGCATTACACCCATCCACTGTCCGGCTAATGATCCAACAACAATGGTCAACAAAGCAAGAAATAGGAAATTTACACCTAACTTCTGAAATTTTGGTTCAATGCCTGAAATGGCAGGAGCGTAGTATAAACCTGTTGCCAGCCACGAAGTGGCAATCCAAAAAATGGCAATTTGTACATGCCAGGTACGCGAAACAGAATACGGCAACCAGTCTGAAAGTGGTAAGCCATAGAAGGCTTGACCTTCAACTCCATAGTGGGCAGTAATTACCCCCATTATTACCTGCACCAACAGCAATGCTGAAACAATCCAAAAATACTTTACAGTAGCTTTTTGCGAAGGTGTTTGAATTTCGTTTTTTAAAGGAAACAGTTTTGGAGCTTCTACTTCTTCTTGTTTTCTTCGGGCATAGTACATGGACATTAATCCAATTCCTGCCAGCAAAACAATAACACTAAAGCCGGTCCATAAATGTAACTCTCCGGTTGGTTCGTTTGCTACCAGTTTTTCGGCAGGCCAGTTGTTGGTGTACGTAATTTCTTGACCGGGTCTTTCGGTAACACAAGCCCAGGATATCCAAAAGAAAAAGGCATTTAACAAACGAACTCGTTCCTCACTTTTTAACGAATTAAGCGGAATACTATACGAATCGCGTAAATCCGACAAAGCCGGGTCGTTTGTAAACAAACCTCCATAAAATTTACTGTTACTGGCAATAGCTTTGCTTCGCACATCAGATACAGTTAATATTTTTGTTTTCGGGTCGAATCTATTTTTTCGAATATCCTTTTGAAGCCGTACTTTAAGTGAAGCCTGTTTCTCCTCGCTCAAGTTTTCGTACGGTTCACCTTCGTTCTGTCGGGCTAACTCATTTAAAATAAAAACAGCTTCTTTGTGCAGCCAGTCGGCACTCCAGTCAGGAGCCTGATAAGCGCCATGCCCCCATACTGATCCCAATTCCTGACCGCCAATTGACTGCCAAACATTTTGCCCATCTTTAATATCCTGGCCCGTAAAAAGTACGGTGCCGTCAGATGTAACTACTTTGTCTGGAATGGGAGGTGCTTTGCGATAAATTTCTTTACCAAAATACAACAATACACTAAATGAAATCACCATTACAGCGATAAAGCCCATCCATAATTTTTTTGCCTTCATTTTTAATGATTTTAAAGTTTAGTTCATTCTAATTATGACTTTGGCAGAACTGAGCATTCTGTAAAGCCTTGATTTTTATTCATTCATATTAAAATTGATTTATTTACTTGTTTGGGAGACTTGACAACTAGAATTCGCGCCACTGATTCCGAATTGTTAGATATACAGTGTATAATATCCCGTGGACTTTCCACCAGGTTGTCTTGTGCCACTGTTTTTATTTCGTTACCCACTTGTATTTCGGGTGCACCTTCCAGTACATAGAAAAAAACATCAACCGGCGTAATGTGTGGTTTCAGTGACTGACCGGGATGGAGTGTTATGTGCATTGCCTGTGCAATGTCGCGATCGTATAATCTGCGTACATCTACCTGATGAGGATTCTCCTGTAGTGGTGCCTCTTTTACTGATGTAATAATCATAAATTGGATATTTATTTATTAAAACTAGTCGAGGTAAACAGCCGCAAGTTTGTTGATATTCTGAATTGATTTTTTTGAATTCAACTCAGTATTTCCATCTTCGTCAATTATATTGAATTTAGAAAGAAGATATTTTTGTTCCTCATCACTAAGAACATCATCTGCCATTCGAAAGAGAATGTTGTTTTCTTTATCAATATGACCTTGCAATAAATGGGCATATCCACTCAGATTCTCATAAATTACTTGTATTGAACCTTTATTCCCGCTTTTAAGCGCTTCAATGCCTTTACTTATTCCTTTAACATAATTTCGGCCTTGAACATGCTCGTGTAACATAACAGCCACCGGTCCTTGTTCTTTCGAAAAACCCTTAGTTCCCATTAACGGAAATAGAAGATCTTCTTCTTTTGCATGATGAAGACCATCGGCAAAATTTTTAATTAACTGAACGACAAGCTCAAAATGAGCCGTTTCTTGGCTTTTTTGCTCAACCATTTGTAACATTACATCGCATAATTGAAGAATGTAAACATGATCGTTTTCGAGATTTTGTGTTGCTGTATTCATTTTGCAGTTTTTTAGAACTAATCCAATTGTAATGACTTAGGAAAAAGAATATTATTTTCAAGATGTACGTGAACATGAATATCGTCTTCAAATTCTTTGAGAAGTTTAAAAGCCACCAGATAAGTGTTGCAGGCATCGGCAGGAATTTGGTACCCATGAGTCATTCGGTTGATCTCGTCCAGTGTGCCACCTGCAAAATCATGTTCTCCCAACATCCTTTTTATCTCTGAATGAATGATGGTCCTTGTTTCTTCTGACGGCTTTTCGAGATGAGTTTTAATGGCTGGAAAAAGAACTTCTTCTTCCATTTTTAAATGCTGGATTAATTCATTGTTCACATCCTTAATTTTGCCGGCAATTTCCAAAAGTTCGGAGTGATTATCACCATGAACATCTGCAATTTTAGATGTATAGAAAACTAACTCGGGTAGAGTTCTCAATACATATTTATGGTGCGTGTTTTTTATATAATCCATTAAAAAACTTAGGTCCCATTCCTTAAAGTTTAGCGCTTGGTTAATTGGTTCACTATTTACCGCTTTCACTTTTTGTTCCAAAACACTAATGTTAAGATTAAGCTCTTTGCAGGCTTCCCCAACCGATTTTTTACCTCCACAACAAAAATCAATTCCAACTTCAGTAAATACCGATGATGTGCGAAAGTCATCGGTCACAATTTCTCCTATCTGCTGATTTTTAAATGCTATTTTATTCATGGTTATTTGTTAAAAGTTTGGTACAAATATAAAAGTATTTTTAATATGGACAAAAAGGTCCATTGGTCAATGGATATTTTTATTATTTTTGAAACAAAATCAAAAGTTGTGTTTAAGAAAGAAACAGAATATGCCTTAAGAGGACTGGTTTATATCCAAATCCAGAATCAGAATAGCAGACGTCCGGGCATTACAGAAATTGCTTCGGAAGTAGAAACACCTCCCCATTTTATGGCAAAAATTTTACAGCGGATGGTTCGGTTTGGATTTATCGACTCGG
>JBFFMM010000191.1:0-5980 GCA_041554075.1 Draconibacterium sp.
CATTCTTAATCGCCAAGTTACCAGATCAGGAACTTCTACTTATGCAAACTACAGAGCCGGATTAAGAGCCAGATCAAAGACTGAATTTTTTGCCAAATTATCAATTACTGTTGAAGAAGCAGATGAAACAGAAATGTGGCTTGATTTACTGATTTGTTCCAAAATATCTGAAACAGAACTAACCAAACAACTTCATGCGGAAAGTATAGAAATCCTAAAGATTCTGGCATCCATGCGCAAACGTTTAAAATAATACAAAATGAATAAAACATCAATTTCAATCAATCTGCATCACATCAATCTTTATCAATCTACGCAGTATCAATCTTATTCAATCTACGAAGCATCAATCCTACTCACAACTATAAATCTTAAAATATGATAACATCAATTTCATGGAAAAACGTTTGGCGGAATAAACACCGAAGTCTGATTGTAATTGTAGCAGTTACATTGGGAACAGTGGCGGGAGTGTTTGTTGCAGGTCTGATGAAAGGCTGGTCGGATCAACGTGTGAATGCAGCCATTAATATTGAAGCAGCACATTTAAAAGTTCAAAATCCGGAATACCTAAACAACGAGGAAATAGAATTTACCATTCCCGATTACGAAGCGGTTAAAACCTTTATCGAAAATCAACCCAATATTGAAAAATATACGAGTCGCACCAAAGTGGTTGCCATGGCTGCCACCTCACGTGGAAATACAGCTGTTACGCTAAAGGGAATAGTTCCCAATGATGAGAAACAAGTTTCCAAACTGTTCGAGTACATTGTGGAAAATGGCGGCAGTTATTTTGATGTAAGCTATAAAAATCCTATAGTGATAAGTGATAAAACAGCTGAACAACTTCGGATAAAAACCTTTCGAATAAGCGAAGAATTGATTGATAGTTTAAAAAGTTTAGAGCTTCCTGAATCCGTTTTAACAGTTGCTCAGGATTATAAGGGACGAAGGTTTTATTCAAAATCTAAATTCCGTAAAGCCTTCGAAGCGGAACTCAGTAAAACAGAGGCGCGAAAATATGGAGCTATAATTACTGAATTGGCAAAAAACTATCAGCTGAAATCAAAGATAGTATTCACTTTTACCGATATGAATGGAGTAATGACCTACCAGTCGTATCGTGTATGTGGTATTTATAAAACCAGTAATACAGCTTTTGATGCGCAAAATGCCTTTGTTTTAAATAATGACCTGGCCAGAGTTGCCGGTTTGGGTCCCAATGATTTTCATGAAATTGCTGCTCTAATTAATTTGGATGTCTCAAGCGAAAAAGCAGAGCAATTGGCAATTAGCACAAAATTTCCAAAAGTAAATGTAATGACCTGGCGCGAAATTGCTCCTGACGCTGCCATGTTAGCCGATATAATGGATGTATATTACTTAATAATAATGAGTATCATATTTTTAGCTCTTGCTTTTGGAATTGTAAATACCATGTTAATGGCGATTATGGAACGAATTAAAGAGCTGGGAATGCTGATGGCAATTGGTATGAATAAGAAAAAAGTGTTTCGCATGATTATGCTTGAAACCGTGTTTTTAACCTTTACCGGAAGTGTAATTGGAATGGCTCTGGGTGCTTTGGTTTTAAAAATTACCGGAAATACCGGTCTCGATTTTTCATCGGTAGGTGAAGGTTTTGAATCTTTTGGTTACGCAGCCATTGTGTATCCAAATATTGAGTGGGGCTATTTTTTTGCCATTATTGTGTTGGTAATTGTTGTTGGAATTTTATCGTCGATTGCACCGGCACGTAAAGCCTTAAAATTAAAACCTATTGATGCATTGAGAACAGAGTAGAGTTGGTTATTAGTTATTGGTTGATAGTCGATGGTTGTTGGTTAATAGTTAGTAGTTAATTTAAAAACATACAAAATGAGCAGTTATAACGATTTAGATATTTATAAAATGGCCTATCAATTAGCCATTGAAGTTCATCATTTAAGTTTAACTCTTCCTGATTATAAGTTATACGAACAGGGCAGTCAGGTACGTCGATTATTGAAAAGTGTTAAAGATAACATTGCAGAAGGTTATGGAAGGAAACGTTATAAAGCAGAATTCATTAAATTTCTGACTTATGCACAAGCTTCTTGCAACGAATCCACATCACAATTAACTATGATTAGCGAACTTTATTTTTCTGAAAATCCGTTGGATCAATTAATTGAAAGCTACAATACTTTAGGATCAAAAATTAATAAATTCATTCAATATGTTGAATCTAATTGGCGAACATAAAACAAACAACAATCAACTAAAAACAACTTGCATCTCATCATCGAATCAAGATATTAGAGTCTTTTAAAAAGTAAAAATCACTACAAATACGATAAAAATGAAAGTCATCGAAATTAAAGATCTGGTAAAAATATACAAAGAGTCGGAAGTGGAAGTAAATGCTGTTAACGGTGTAACACTCGATTTTGAACAAGGCGAATTTGCTGCGATTGTGGGTCCATCAGGATCGGGCAAAACCACACTTCTAAATATGATTGGCGGGTTGGACGAGCCAACGTCGGGAGAAGTCTGGATTGGCGGTACAACAATGAGCAAGTTAAAGGGTGAGGCTTTAACTGATTTTCGTTTACACAACATTGGATTTGTATTTCAATCTTACAACCTTATTCCGGTTTTAACAGCTAAGGAAAACACAGAATTTGTGATGCGCCTGCAGGGTAAAAATAAGCAGGAATGTGACGCACGAACTGAAGAACTTTTAAATGCAGTTGGTTTGGGAGAACGGATAAATGCACGTCCTGCAAAACTATCGGGAGGACAACAACAACGGGTTGCTGTGGCAAGAGCTTTGGCAAGCAAACCAAAATTTGTTTTGGCTGATGAACCCACTGCCAACCTCGATTCAAAATCAACCGAAACCTTGTTAGATATTATGGAAAAACTAAACCGCGACGAAAACATCACTTTTGTTTTTAGTACACACGATGCACGCGTGGTAAAAAAAGCGCGCCGTGTAATTACCGTAGAAGACGGGAAAGTAATAAGTGACGAACGAAAAAATGGTGGTGAGTAATGCGACTTTCTAATTACCTCATAATACTATTCGTTTTGTTGGGTTCAGTTCTGACGAATGCCCAATCAAAATTCGATATTAACGGCTACATTTCCAATATGGGGCAATCGAGTTTTGCAAAAGTTGGCAACCAGGAATACCAATTCTTAAATGACTTTATTTTGC
This sequence comes from Draconibacterium sp., assembly GCA_041554075.1. Lineage (GTDB taxonomy): Bacteria > Bacteroidota > Bacteroidia > Bacteroidales > Prolixibacteraceae > Draconibacterium. The sequence continues at coordinate 3,206 of JBFFMM010000191.1, forward strand.
ACAATCGAATAAATATGGCGTATTATACCAACGACAATTTGACTGCACATGTACAATTTCGAAACCAGTTTATTTGGGGGCAAAGTATGGCACAAATTCCCGGTTATGGGGATGAGTTTGCAAAAGACCGCGGTTTTTTAAACCTAAATTTTAACTGGTGGCAGAATTCAAATAACCTCATGAATACGCAGTTTGACAGGGCATACGTTGAATATATTGCGGGAAAACTTGAGTTAAGTTTAGGGCGCCAACGCATAAACTGGGGGCGAACACTGGTGTGGAATCCCAATGATATTTTCAATGCCTTTTCGTACTACGATTTCGATTATATGGAACGCCCCGGATCGGACGCCTTGCGGGCCAACTATTATTTTGGAACCGCCTCATCGGCAGAGTTGGTGGCAAAACTCGATAGTGCGAACGATTTAACACTGGCCGGTTTGTATAAGTTTAATAAATGGAGTTACGACATTCAGTTTTTAGGTGGGTATGTTTACGGTCAAGATTTTGTAATCGGAACCGGTTGGGAAGGTAATATTGGCAGCGTCGCCTTCCGGGGTGAGGCCAGTTATTATCATTCGAAAGAAAATTTTGCCGATACTTCGGGCGTATTTTTGGCCAGCGTTGGTTTCGATTATTTGGTTGGAAACAAGTTAACCATTCAATGGGAATTTCTGTACAACGATCCCAATACGCTTATCGACATTGAGCAAAGTCCAAACTCAATTTTTCAGGCACCGGCTACTTCCAAAAGTTTGTCGTTCAGCGAATACAACCTGTTTGCCAACTTTTCATACATCGTAAATCCAATATTCACTGCCAACTTTGCCGGAATGTATTACACCGATTACAAAGGTTATTTTTTAATGCCGGCAATCGATTTTTCAATCAGTTCTAACCTTTATTTTTCGTTAATGTATCAGTATTTCAATTTAGAAATTTACGATGAAAGATCGGGTTCAAACGTTGCATACGCCCGCTTAAAATGGAATTTTTAGAGAACCGTAATCACCCGTTTCCTGGTTCAGCTTCAACTTTTCGATCATGTTCAAACAAGTCATCTAATAAAAACAAAAAAGTTACGTTTATATTTTGAAAACACAAGCAGAAGATTAAACACAAATTGAAACATCTTGTTGATCAATCAGCTGAAGGACAGTATATCCAGTTTGTTCGATGCTGAGTCAAGTTTGGAATAAAGCGCAATTAAAATAGAATATGAGGATTTGGATAACAACCATTTTAATTGGTATAACGAGTATAGTTTTAGCAGACACGAGTGAAAAGGATAGTCGTTTAAATACAGCAGCACACGCAAATTACCTCACTCCTCTCGAAAAAGAAGTGGTTTATGAAATCAATTTATTTCGCTCCAATCCGGCAAAATATGCAAAAGATTTTATATCCCCACTTGAGAAGTACTACGAAGGTAAAATATTACATTATCCCGGCGACATACCAATTAAAACCAACGAAGGCGTAAAAGCATTGTATGAATGTGTTCGTGAACTAAAAAAAATAAAATCGCTGGATATAATACACCCTTGCGAAGCACTAAGTCTTGCAGCGAGGGATCACCAAAAAGACCAGTCAAAAACAGGCTATACCGGACACACCGGCAGCGATCGGTCTGATTTAAAAATAAGAATCGAACGATATGGGGAATGGCAGGTCCGTATTGCAGAAAACATTGCTTACGGGAATTCATCGGCACGCCAAATTGTAATATTTCTACTAATTGATGATGGTGTAAAAAGTCGTGGCCACCGAACAAATTTATTGTATCCTGCTTATAAAAATGTGGGAATAGCTTGCGGCAACCATCCGGTTTACCGCAGCATGTGCGTAATGGATTTTGCCGGAGGCATGGTAAAAAAATAGCAACAAACCTCAAGCCGCAAGTAAATTACTACTTGCAACTTGAAGTTTGAGACTTGAAACATGAAGCTTGAAGCTACTATTTGCATCTAATTACTGTTTTTGTCCAACATCAACATCGAGTTCACCACAATCTCAGTCATGTATTGTTTCTCTCCGTTTTTGTCTTCCCACGAGCGGTTGGTTAATTTCCCTTCAATTGTAATTTCCGAACCTTTTTTCAGGTATTTCTCGGCAATCTCAGCTTGTTTTCCCCAGGCCACCAAACGGTGCCAGGTTGTTTCACTTTGTTTCTCTCCGCGGCTGTCGCGATAAATTTCGTTAGTTGCTATACTAAAATTAGCAACTGTTTTTCCGCCGTCTAATCTTTTTACTTTTGGATCTTCTCCCAGGTGTCCTAACAATCGTACGCTGTTTCTTAATGCATTCATGATATTTATTTTAAGTTAATTAATGTAGGGCTGTGTCTTTAATCCGAGCCCTTAACGAAATTGTTGATTCAAAGGTAGAGTGGGCACCAAAAATTATTCGGTTTTTAAATGTTTGTAATCGAATATAAACGTTTGTAACCGTTTACAAACGGATATATTTTTGTATATTAGCATCTTAACAAACCAAACATTTTTTATAAATTATGGAACAACGAACCTGCCTCGAATGTGGAGAACCTTTAAAAGGACGTGCCGATCAAAAATTCTGTAACGATCTTTGCCGGAATGCATTCAACAATAAAAAGCTAAGTGGCTCCACCAATTTTATGCGGAAGATTAACCGTATTTTGAAAAAGAATCACGGAATTTTGGAAGAGTTAAATCCGGAAGAAAAAACCACAACGTTTAAATCGGTACTCGAAAAGCATGGGTTCAACTTTAATTACTACACAAATATATACACCAC
>JBFFMM010000192.1:0-5959 GCA_041554075.1 Draconibacterium sp.
AGGCCCTCTGTTCTCCCTAATAGTAAAAGAACTAAAATCCGAACCCATGAGCCGAAAACGAAAAAAAAAGAAACCAAACTGCAACAGAAAACAACTTGAGGCTGAAAAACGAAATCATTTTCTCAGACGTTTAAAACATATTTTTATTGAAAGTGGTTGCGAGCAAGTATATCAGGTTCTAACACCAAGGCACAAGCAAGCATTATATAACATTAAAGAAAGCTCGTTAAAAATACGTCAGGGAGATTGTTCTTGTTTAACGAATAGTGAAATAAAGCATATAAAGCAGTTGATTGATAAGGAAGCTCAATACAAAGAAGTGACCATTGAAAGCAGTGGCTATAGTATGTCGGTTAAAGAGTTTTATACTTACGGACTGAATATATACGCTTTGCAGCATTGGTTAAAAGAGCAGAAAGAGCCGGAAATGCAGGAGGCATATAAGCTAATGAAAGATAGGTTGGATGTTGTTAAGGCTGAACAAAATTACAGGACGCACCTACTTGCATTTTGTAGTACTTTTTCAATGCTTGCTTCGACCTTAAACAAATTATTAGTACATGTAAAAATGGAATTTGTAACCGAATATACAGGACAGCTAAAAGGACTGGAGTTTGAACTCAATGCGTATCCCTGTCAACAAAAGAAAATACAAATAAATGGTAATACCAGGCCTGCGTTCCGGGTTGGTTCTTATGCTTATCACATGATTTATCCCGAATGGGCATCGGTTAAGCGTTCATCGTTTGAAAAGCCAACACCGTTCAACAATATCGATATTCCGGTTTATATTCAGATGCACGCAATAAACAGGTTAAGCGAACGGATAGATACACTTAGTCGCGATTGTATGGAGTTATATGTATATCTTTCTTTTCAAAAACCGGTTATTACATTCTTTCGTGGGAAAACGCTTGTTGATTATGTTTATGCGCAAACAAAACTGGGCTACTTGCTGGTTGAAATAGTAGATAATGTATTATTGATAAAAACATTCTTGCTGCTTACAAACCAGGCAACTCCCGAAGGGGAAAAACTAAAAGAGTTAACCGGGCTATCGAAAATAGATATGCAGTACTGGAATATCGACCGCTTAAGTACATTCCAAAAAACCGACATTGAAGATAATGAAGAACTGAAATTGATTTTCAAGAATGCAGGATGTAGCAAGCTGTTTAGTAAGGCTGTTAACTTTCTTGAAGAAGAAGAAAAAGAGCATAGGAGTATTGCTGAGAATATTCTGAAATATTGTGTCAAGGAAGAACCATGAGACCCTCGCCCGCACCGATTCAATAGTATTGCTTTCAGCAATGGCTCTGATTGCAAATCCACGCCAGCAAGGGAATTTGTAATCTGTGCCTGCGAGGAAGAATCGGTATCAGGCGTAATGGACATGGCAGATTATTTTTCAAAAAAAAAATCCTACCCAGCTAATGTACTTTACTGAGTAGGATTTTTGATTAAGTCTCGTTTTTATGAAAATACAGAATTCATCTGCATTTTATTCGTACGAAATATTTCCAATCGTTTTTATGTTTTGCTCATCCGGAATGGTTGTAAAAAGCTGTTTCATTTTCTGATTAGAAATACTGATTTCAGGTGCAAAATTTTCCGATTGCATGTATTCCAAAATACTGACATAAAACTGGCGCGCTTCCGGTTTATCTTCAATAGCTTTTAAATCCGACATAGAAACCAGAAGATTTCCTTCGCCAACCTTAAACTCAAATACCAGTCCCAGCTTATGATTTCGTTCGATGTTGTCGATTACCTGAACAAGCGGTTTATAACCCTCAGGAGCATTGTCCAGAATAAATGGGCGGCTTTTTTTAACAATGGGCCACCACTGCCAGTTGCTGTGGAATTCGGTGGGGAACGATTTGAAAAGCGGATGATCCGGATTTGTTAAAATGCCCATCGTTCCCGGAGAAACAGGTTTGTTGACTCGTTCGGAAATACCTTTGAACATTTTGTAATTCCAGTAATCGTTGGTAAACAAGCCGCCAACTGTAAAATCAGCAAATTGTTTATGATCGGGGAAGAAGAGAACTTTTTCGCCCGCCTGTAGCTTTTGCAAGGTTTCCTTTAAGGTATTGGTAATTGCAATTTCATCCGGAACTGTGATTGTTTTATTTTCAGGATATACCCACAATGAATAACTATTTTGATACGAAGTTCCGTCGAGCTGAATGTGTAGTGTAAGTTTTTGTGGACTGCTTATTGCTGAAAGCGGTACTTCAACCGAACAAAACTCAAATACTTCTCCCTGGGGAATGCTTTTCTGATCGGTACCTGAATCAATTGTATTTCCTGCATTATCGATAATTTGCCACGAAACCTGTTGGTTGTCCAGTTTACTTTCAGAATAATTGGCAATATTTATTTTAGCCTTAAAGACTTCAGTATTTGTCCAGCAGTATTTTTCCATAATCGATAGTGGAACCACCCGGTTACAGAATTGCGAAAACTCTTCAGGAGTAATCATTCCTTTACTGTCCATAAAAGCATCTAAAATACCTACCAGTGCGGTTCCCTGTCCGGGGAAATCCTGTAAGTCGAGCAACTGAAAACCTCCAAATCCCGGAGTTCTTATGGCCATTTCAACATCAGCGCGATAGGCCAACATACTTGCAATTCCGGAAGCTTTGTTAAAATCCAGTGCCTGATCGCCCATTCCACTTTCAATAAGACGGCGTTTAAAAATTTCAAAATTCCAGGGTTTCAAAACTCCTGTGTATTTTTTCATTTCATCGTAATTCGGATAAATCTGGTACTGGGCAATTTCGTGACCAATTACCGGAACCGTACATTTACTAATTGCTCCGGCATAATTTAAATTTGTTGCGGGATAGGTTCCATTAATATATCCACCGTCATATGCATCGGCGAAGGAAAACGAAGCCCGGGTATGAGTGCTGTAACTGTTCCCCTTATCGGCACCAACCCGGCAGGTTACCAAAAAATCTTCGCCTTCAGCTTGTCCCTTGGTACCAAGGTAGTTGTTTGAGCCGTAAGCAAACAGTTTTTCTGGTGCCAGCGGGCGAAGCTGTTTTACCATTTTTTGCATTTGTTGCAGGCTGCCACCGATTTCGTTTCCAAGTGCAAAGAGTACAAACGAGGCATGATTTCCATATTCCATTAAAATGTTTTGCCCCTCATTGAGTAGAAATTCATTTAATCCCGAAGGATCTTCGTCTTTAAATGCGCCCCAAAAAGGCAATTCGGGTTGCATGTAAATACCTTCCATATCGGCAGCAATAAAGGCCGCATTGGGTGGTGTCCAACTATGGTAACGGTAATGATTTAATCCGTATGATTTGGCAATCTGAAACATTTTGCGCCAGTGTTCCACATCCATTGGAGGATGTGCGGTTAACGGGAAAACACAGGCATTGTGTTCGCCACGTAAAAATGTTTTAATGCCGTTAATTGTAAACTGTGTGCCCGAAGTTGCAAATTTTCGAAAGCCAAAGTCGCATTGAATATTGTCTTTTCCTTCGGGTGTATCCAGATTGACCGATAGTTTGTAAAGGGCCGGTGAGAACTCGCTCCAAAGCTGTACATTTTTGCCTAACGGATATTTTATCACAATTCGGTTTTCGCCCGGATTTAGTTTTTGTTTGTACGATTTTGTAGCAACTTTGTCAACTATTTCAGTATTCCACGAAATGGCATTTAGCTTTAAATCTACTTCTGAAAGGTCGGTTCCAGAGTAATATATGCTTAAAGCCACAATGGCTTCTTTTTCTTCAATTGCAGGTGTAACTTTTACCGATTTTATGTAGCTTTTATTTCGGGCCTCCAGCACTATTTTTCCAATAATTCCGTTCCAGTTGGTTTGTGTATGTTCTGTCCATGCATGAGAACCTTTAATGCCGTCAGGCACCGACTCCGGTCCGTTATTTATTAAAACACTTAGCAAATGTTTTCCCGGTTTTAAGGCATCGGTAAGCTGATAATTGTGCGAAGAAAGCAGGGTGTTGTTTTCCCCCATGTAGTTTTCGTCAACCCAAACTTTTGAAGGTTTAGTGCGTTCCAGCGTCAGAAAAATTTCTTTCCCTTCCCAGGCAGCATCAATGGTAATTTCTTTCTGGTACCAGGCCCATCCTTCGTACATTCGTTCGCGCGACAAACGCATGGTTTCATCGCGATTAAGGTTTGGAATTCCCTTGTTGTTTTCATCGAGTGTGCCGGGCAGTTCTACGGTTTCAGTTAAAGGTTGTGCATACCACTTCTCGTTTACACCGACTTCCAGCGAATCAAGAGAAAATTGCCAGGTTCCACTTAAATCAAGGTTGTCGCGAGTAGAAACAAATTCCGTTTGGTTACATGAAAATTGAGTTAGAATAGCGATTATAAGAATAAAACGAAGGAAGGTTTTTACAGTCATGGTTGATTGAATTTTAGTTTTGATTTGGATGTAAAAATAGAATTATTTGTAGAATGATCTTGTTTGAAATGTTTTATAATTAGCAATCAATACAACTTTTGTTTTCAACTTGGTATGTCTATTCTTTTGAATAGGAAGCCGACTTCATAAACTTAAAAAAGATACAAAATGTAACTTGATTTATATGTCGGGAGCATGTATTATTAATTGTTTAAAAATATTCAGTTTTTATTTTGCTTATCAGAAACGGCTCTTTTAAAATGTATTACCTTTGAGGCTTCAAATTTTTAATCCATTTACGAGATGAAAAGAGATACTTTGGTTTTTGATATAATTAAAAAAGAACACGAACGCCAGTTGGGCGGAATTGAGTTGATCGCTTCTGAGAATTTTGTAAGCGAGCAGGTTATGGAAGCTATGGGTTCGGTAATGACCAATAAATACGCTGAAGGCTATCCGGGGAAAAGATACTACGGTGGTTGTCAGTTTGTTGATATGACTGAGCAATTGGCCATCGACCGCATTAAAGAAATTTACGGAGCCGAATGGGCAAACGTTCAGCCTCACTCTGGTGCACAGGCAAATGCGGCAGTATTAAGTGTGATTTTAAAACCGGGAGATACTTTTTTAGGTCTCGATTTGTCGCATGGTGGTCACCTTTCGCATGGTTCGTTTGTAAATTCATCGGGTATTTTATACAATCCGGTGGCCTACAAAGTAAAAGAAGACACCGGTTTGGTTGATTATGATGAAATGGAAGCTTTGGCAATCGAACACAAACCAAAATTAATTATTGGTGGTGCATCGGCTTACAGTCGCGAGTGGGACTACAAACGTATGCGCGAAATTGCAGATAAAGTGGGTGCTTTGTTCATGGTGGATATGGCACACCCTGCAGGATTAATTGCAGCCGGTTTGTTGGACAATCCTTTGCAACATGCACACGTTGTTACTTCAACTACTCATAAAACCCTACGTGGACCACGTGGAGGTATTATTTTAATTGGTAAAGATTTTGAAAACCCATGGGGAATTGCCACTAAAAAAGGTGTTGTTCGTACCATGTCATCACTTTTAGATTCGGCTGTATTTCCGGGACAACAAGGTGGTCCGCTTGAGCATGTAATTGCAGCAAAAGCAGTCGCTTTTGGCGAAGCTTTGGCTCCTGAATACAAAGAGTACCAGGCACAAGTGAAAAAAAATGCTGCTGTTATGGCGCAGGCATTTGTTGATTTGGGCTACAAAGTTATTTCGGGAGGAACCGATAACCACTCGATGTTGATTGACTTGCGGACCAAATACCCTGAAATTACAGGTAAAATTGTTGAAAATACAATTGTAAACGCCGAAATTACCGTGAATAAAAACATGGTACCTTTCGATAGTCGTTCTCCTTTCCAAACATCAGGATTGCGTGTGGGAACTCCTGCCATTACAACCCGCGGTGTAAAAGAAGATTTAATGCCTGTAATCGTTCAGTTAATCGACGATTCAATTGCAAATATCAACGACGAAAAAATGATCAAATCAATTGGCGAAAAAGTTCATTCAATTATGAAAGACTTCCCT
>JBFFMM010000193.1:0-5951 GCA_041554075.1 Draconibacterium sp.
AAAAATAAATGGATTATTTATTCTTCTTCGTCCGCATATTCTGATGAATAATCGATATAGTCGTCATCGTCATCTTCAAATTCATCGTAAATAGATAATTTGCCTTTGGTACTCTTACTTTTCGGGCTCACATGTTTTTTTTGTTTGCGATCGAACTTGTCAAGCTCCGGTGAGCCAAGTTTGTTTACTTTCTTTTTCATTTCTAAAACAAACGATAGATTTAAAAATAATTTCTTGTTAAAATGGTTAATTTTACAATTTCAATGCTGAAAAATAGAAAAAAAATAAATACAAAATACAGACATTTATCAATTTTGGATAGTTATGAAGGAAAAATCAATAAATTGTAAATTGTTATTTGCCAGAAGGTTATTGGTAGTAACAGTTTTGTTGTTTTTTTTTAGTCTTGGAACGAAGGCACAAAAACAGAGTAAAACGGAGAAACTTTTCGAAGAAGCCAAAGGATTTTACCAGTCTGATGATTACAAAAATACCATTGATGTTTGTAATAAAATTTTAAAAATTGATGCGGGAGATGCTTCTGCACATCTATTGTTAGCCGAAGTTTATAAAGATATTGATTCAACGCGTTTGGAGATTCACCATCTGGATAAAGCGAGTTACAACAGCAGTAATCCATTAATTGATTTTCGTTTGGGGGAAGCCTTTTATAAATTAGGAATGTATTCCGAAGCGCTGAGTTTTTACGAAAAGTACAGCGAAACCAAACAAATTCCGGAGAAGCGTGAATTTTTATTGGCCTGCAAAATTGCCAGTTGCCGTTTTGCAATTCATTCCATTGAAAATCCGGTTGATTTCCAACCCGAAAATCTGGGAGATCAGGTAAACAGTGCAAATGATGAATATTGGCCAACTCCTTCACTCGATGGGAAACACTTGATATTTACCCGTTTATTGAAAGGAGCAAACCGGGCACAGGAAGATTTTTTTATGGCTGAGCTGGATTCGTTTAACTGGGAACGGGCTGCGCCTTTAAACAATGTAAATACAACTGAGAATGAGGGAGCACAAACACTGTCTGCCGATTCGAAGATATTGTTTTTTACGGCCTGTAACCGCGAAGATGGTTTCGGCTCGTGCGATATTTATTTTTCGCGTTTTATCGATGAAAAATGGACAACACCTAAAAATGCCGGAAGCGTTTTAAACACCAGCTTCTGGGAAGGTCAACCTTCTTTTTCATCCGACAATCGTTTCCTTTATTTTTCGAGCAATCGCCCCGGTGGAAAAGGCGAAAAAGACATTTGGCGAATTGGTTTTAAAGGGTTTTCAGAGCTTGGAGAACCGAAATGGGGAACTCCAGAAAATCTAAAAGACATAAATACAAAAGGCAACGAAATTTCCCCCTTTATTCATGCCAATACAAATAACTTTTACTTTTCGTCGGATACTCATGTTGGAATGGGGGGATTCGATCTGTTTTCAGCATTTATTGATGAAACAGGTCAAATAAGTGATGTTAAAAACATGGGATATCCTATAAATACGCACAAAGACGATATGGGATTAACCATTAGCTCTATTGGTGATGTAGCTTATTTTTCATCGGCTCGTGAAGCAGAAAAGGGGTTGGATATATTCTCTTTCAATTTAACGCGGGGTTTAAAGCCAAGTTCGGTTTCGTATGTAAAAGCCAGAGTGCTTAATAATAGAACGAAACAGCCGGTTTCTGCAAAAATTGAGTTGGTCAATCTCAATTCGAGTATTCGGAACCCACGTATTGAAACGGCCGATGCAAATGGTGAGATTATGATGGCTTTGCCTTTGGGAAGAAATTATGCCTTTAATGTTTCAGAGCCTGGGTTTTTATTTTACTCTGAATCGTTTTTATTAGCGCAAGCCAATTCAATTACCGATCCGTTTAATCTTGAAATAGCATTGGAGCCCATTGAGGTTGGAGCTAAAATGGATTTACACAACATTTACTATCAAACTGATTCCTTTGCCATTCTCACCGAATCGGAACCTGAATTACAAACTCTGGTTTCTTTCTTAGCAAATAACAAAAATTTGCGGGTAGAAATTCAGGGACACACTGATAGCTCGGGTACTCCGGAAAGTAACCTGGAACTGTCAAAGCGAAGGGCAAAATCGGTGGTCGATTATCTGGTTGAAAATAGCATTGCCCTGAACCGTTTGGAATATGAAGGTTATGGAGATAGTTTACCCATTGCCACCAATGAAACCGTTGACGGGCGGAGACAAAACCGTAGAACCACCATTAAAATTATTGAAAAGTAGGACTGAATATGACTTACGACTTACGAATAAACCACGAATCGGAAATTCCTAAATACAAACAGGTTGTTGAAATGATCATTTCGGATATTGAAGCCGGAATTTTTAAAAAAGGACAACGTATTCCATCAATAAATGAAACGAGTGAAGAACTGCTGCTTTCGCGCGACACAGTTGAAAAGGCTTATGTTCATTTAAAGAAGAAAGGCATTCTTTTATCGGTTCGCGGCAAAGGGTATTACGTTAACCAGATTAATGTACAAAAGGAAATTAAGGTGGCCTTAATTTTTAATAAACTTAGTAATTATAAACGTAGTCTTTATTATTCGTTTGTTGAAACCTTGGGAAGTAAATCCGCAGTTGATGTATTTATTTACAACTACAGCATCGATAAATTTGAGGATATAATTGATAAGCAAATTAACAATTACGACTACTTTGCCATTTTGCCGCAGTTTAAGAATGAAGATTCCAACATTGCGAAGGTTATTAAAAAATTACCGCGCGAAAAGGTGTTGTTAATCGATCGGAATCTTGACTCGTTAAAAGATTATCCGGTGGTTTATCAGGAATTTGAGAAGGACATTCAAACGGCTTTGGGTAAGGGTATTTCTCTTCTGAAAAAATACTCAAAGGTAAATCTGGTTTTCCCCTTGAATGAGTATTATTCAAAAAATATTTTACGCGGGTTCCAGATTTTTTGTCAGATTAATGCGCTGGAATTTTCAGTTATCGATCAGCTGGATGAAAATGATGTGAAAAAGAATGAAGCTTACGTATTGGTTTCGGATGATGATTTGTATCGTTTTGTGAAAATTACAAAAGAAAAGGGCTGGAAATTGGGTGAAGATATTGGAGTAGTTGCTTATAACGATAATCCGGTAAAAGAAATACTCGAGGATGGAATTACTACTATTTCAACCAATCATGACGAAATTGGCAGATTGGCAGCACAAATGATTCTTTCCAAAGAATTCAAACGTATAAAAAGTCCTTTTGAATTTGTTCAGCGGAATTCGTTATAATCTATTTTCTATTGTCGACTTTGGAAAGTATGAATGCTTAAGAAAAATGGAATGCATTTTTATTCTTTTTCAATCCATCTAATTAAAACAGAAACATAGTAATTTCTTGGATTTCCGGGATAGTAGTAACGTGGTGGAACCCCATTAAACGACGGAGCGTTTACTGCCAGCATTGAGGCGTAATGCACATCAAATAAATTCAGAATGCCTCCCTTTATTTGAAATTTGAATTTTCCTTTTCGGGCATTGTATTTCAATTCGGTACTTGTAATGCCAAACGAATCGGAATAGTCGCTATTGGCATCATTAACAGGCATTTTCCCATTAAAGCGGTACCAGGCACCTATTGAAAGGTTTTTAATCGGATTCAGTTTTGCTCCTATAAACCAGGTTTCTTTGGACGTTCCGGGTAAGTTATTTCCCGAATAATCTTTGTCTAAATCAACAAAATCAGTAAAATGATAATTGGCAATGGTAGCATTCCCGTTTAGTGTTAAAAGGGGTAATCCATTGTTTGTAATCGTAATCCAGGTTAACTCTGCCTCAAATCCCGGATGTAGCGACTGTCCGGCATTTAATCCAATGTAAGCATCTTCGCCGGTACGGCGTGCTACTAGTAAATCGTTCACATAAATGCGGTAGTAACTGGCAGATAATTGCAAGCGATTTGAGATTTGTGAACGAAAACCGAATTCAAAATTCCAGCCCGATTCCGGCTTTATATCGGTATTTACAACCCCTTCCGGTAATAATGTTTCTTCAAAAGTTGGTGTTGAAAAACCATGGCTAACATTACCAAAAACAGAGAATTCCTCGTTTAGAAGAACCGTTAGTCCCAAACGAGGAGAAATAACTGGTTTGTAGTTGCGTTTTCCTGACTGATCTCCATTGAGCTGAAAGTTATCAGTAAAATTAAATCGGGTAAGATTCCCATTTACTCCGGCTGATAAAAACAGCCTCTGCATAAAGTTTGATTCCAGCTGCACAAATAAGTTTTCATACTGGCGTTTCTCATTGTTGTCCGAAAGTAAACTTCCGTCGTCGTTATCAAGCGTTTTCCAGTTGTAGTTTTCTCTAAACATTTCTAAACCCGAGGTGAGAATAAAACGTGCATTGGGCAATGTGACAACTTTTTGAATATAGGCACGTCCACCCAAGTATTCCGATCTTTCATCAAGACGATTAAACGGTCTTAATTCATCTAAATCCCGAAAACTACCAAAAGCTGCTACCGATATTTTTCCATCGTTTAACGTAAAACGATTAAATGATAGGCCAATTTGTGCGTTGTTGTATTCTTCAAATCCTTCCACCCTTTTCCAATTGGAAGCGGCGCTTTCTGGACTTTCCATAAATGTTTGGTAATCGAGAGAACTTGGTATGTAAGCTTTCATTTTGGTTGCTTTTACCAAAAGTTGCAGGTTCGATTTGTTGGAAAAGGAATAGACCGAATTTAGAAGAATATTTGCTCGGTTGGTATTGTTGTTGTCGCGATAGCCATCGGCGTTTAATAGCGATCCCAGTGCGTATATTTTAAGATTTTTATTGTTGACTCCTGCCGTGAGTGTATTTTTTATCGTTCCAAAAGAAGCGAGCGTTGTTTGGTTCTGAACAAAATCTTTGACCACTGTTTTTGGATGAAACAATATAACACCTGCCAGTCCTGCACCATACAAACTCGAAGAAGGGCCCTTTATGATTTCAATTCGTTGAATAGCGGTGTTTTCAAGGTCTTCAAGAGTTGTTTCTCCATCACCTGATGTTAGTGGTATTTCTCCAAAGTAGGCTTTAATTTTATTGGTGGCATAGGGCGATCTTGATCCAATGCCGCGAATGGTAAGGCGGTTGGTGTTAAAAGTTCCGTGGTGCATTAAAACGCCCGGAATACGATTTAAGGCCTCAACCGGAGTGAGAGCATTTCCTGTTTCCAATTGCTCTGGCAAAATAAGGTTTATTGGGGCAGGTGTATTAAAAATGTTATAAGGCGAACGAAATGCCGTGATGGTTATTTCTTCAATTTCATCGCTTAATAAGGTGGTATCTTTAATGGGTTTTGTTATTTGAGCAAAAGAAGCAGTGGGAAGAATTATGCCCATAACAATAACCCAGACAATGTGTATGTTTTTCAATGTTCTCATCTACATTTGTTTCATGTTCTCAATTCAAAGTTAAGCAAAAGAATGGAATGTTTGGGGTTAAAAGCATGCACTTGTTACGGTTAAACAATGGATATTCAAAAGGAAACCCGTCCTTAATTGAAGAACGGGTTTTATTATTTTACTTTCTAATTTGTTAATTTGCTATTGGATAATCAGTATACCCTTTTTCACCGGGTGTATAAAAAGTATCCATATCGGGAGCATTTAATTCTAAATTGTTTTGCAAACGGTAAACCAAATCGGGATTGGCCAAAAAAGAACGTCCAAATGCAACTAACTCACCTTCACCAGAATTGATTGCCTCTTCGCCTTTTTCAGCATCGCGTCCTCCACTAACTATTATTGTACCACCAAATGCTTTTTTCATTTTGGTTTTTATCGAAAGTGGTACTTCGGGAGCTCCCATTGCTGAATGATCTACAATATGGACATAGAGAAGCTTTAACTTACCCATTTCAGTTGCAAGGTATTCGAAAGTGTCTTCAATTCCGTCAAATATTTCCTGATC
>JBFFMM010000194.1:0-5779 GCA_041554075.1 Draconibacterium sp.
AACCAAAAGGGTATAAATCGACAACCTTCTGAAAAAGTGGATAGGCTTTGTTATAATCTTTTCTACCGTAATAAACCAATCCCAAACGGTACAATGCCACTGTATTGTTTGGATTTATTTCAAGAATTTTGTTGTAAAGTCCAATCACCTCATTCCATTTGCCCAGTGCTGCTTGTGGAAGGATTAAGCCAAATCTGGCTTCTTCGGAATAAGGTTTTAGTTTTTGGGCATTTGAATAAAAAATTACCGACTCATCAAAAAGTCCGGCGTTGTAATTTAACCAACCTAATCTCAGGTTCATTTCGTACGACGACTCGTCGTAAATAGATTTCAGCGCATCCATTGCAGCTGAAAAATCACCACTTTTTTCCTTTTCATAGCTTTTTGTAAATGCAGTTTCCAGTGTTTGCTGATTGGTTTGTGCAATTATTGATGAGGCTACTAATGTAAAAAATAATAGTCCAATGATTTTCTTTCTTAAAAATTCCATGATATTCCTGCTGTTATTGTATGTTTTATGTATTTATATTCAATTGAATTTGTTGGCTTAGCATTGCTGTAAACCTGGTATTTTTCGATTACGTCCTGATTCAGGTAACGCACTACAAACTGGTGTCGTTTGGCAAAAGGGAAATACAGGCTTCCCATATATTTCCGGGTAGATCGGCCCGGGAAGTTGGCAATTACATAACCGCCCGATTCGATAAAATTTTTCATTTCACCATTTAAATAACTACCTGAAAAATGGACCTGACCCAACTGAACTCCACCGGAAAGTCCAAAGGTATTGTAGCTAAAACTGTTTTCAGTATCGGCTTTAAAATATACGTGGGGTGTAAAATAAAAGTTATTGTTCGACAGGGGATAAAAGGTGATCCAAACGGATGCTTGTGTAAATCCGTCGTTAGAAATATTTGCCCGGTTTATTTCGGCGCCGGGTGCAAAGTTGCCCCAGTTGTTCCAAACAGAAGTTGAGAAAATAAAATCGGAATACTTAAGGCTCGATGTATAAAATGTGTTTGGATCGAAGTTCCCCAGTACCAGATCCGATTTTCCCCAAATTGCATTTATCGAAGTTGAAACGTGCCACTTGCCCAACACAAAATAGGGGTTTAAAAAATACTGTTTCTGCTTAATGTCGATTGGGAAATTATTACGTTCGCCCCAAACTAACTGCTCGGTGCGGTTTACGTCAATGTAAGTAAAATTATGGTTCAGATTAACTCCCGGCGCAATTTGATGACTGTAGTCGATGGCCCCAAACTTGTAATTTTTTAGAAAGAAAGCCTCTCCGTAATCACTTCCAACACCGGCTTCTACATCCAGTTTACTGTTTTTAAGTTTATCAATATCAGGATTAAAAGAATAGCCGGCTTCAAATGCGAAACGAAGGGGTTTCATTTTTTGGTAGTAAATTTTTTCCTGAAGCTGAACGGTAAAATCTTTCGCCAGTTTATTGGCTTCAATACTTCTTCCCGAATAAATAAGGCTGTAATAAACGTATTCCTGCAACCATTCCTGTTCCTTGTCGTTTTTCCAGGCTTTTAAAAACCAGGTACTTGCTTTTCGGTACTTTTTCAGGTTATAATAGGCAATTCCGGTGCGTGCCTGTAAATTAAAATAATCGATTCCTTTTTCGCGCGCCTCAGCATTAAAAGCAATCAACTCGCCCCACTTTTTTTGCACAAAAAGCTCGTACGATGTTTTGTCCACTTCGGGGAAGTTCCATTTTTGTTGTGCGCCGAGCGCGTAACAAACGGCAACGAAAATAAGTGTTATTCCAATTCGTTTTGACATTTTATTTTGATCTTAGCTTTGTTAAAAACCACTGAAATTTCGAATACCTTATCTTGCGTAATTTTAATTTCCAGTTGGTAGGTAGTAACTGTTTTTCCAAAAATCTGTTTCGATACTTCTGCTGTCATTTCTATATCGCCCGACGAAAGAATATTGCCCGCGTCTTTTAGCACCAGTTGATAATCAATATTCAGAAAAAGATAAACAGGAGCAATAAAATCCTGCAGTATTTTCAGGGGCCCCGAAAACATCATGTTTACAGGGATGGAATCATTAGTTTTACTATTCGGTAGAAATCCAAGCGGTACTTTAAAAAGGGCAGTAAAAAACCAGAACAGTGCTGAATCTTCTTTCCCAATAAAGTTGGTGAAATAGTGGAGTTCATCGTTGTTGTGCAGATAGGCCGAACCTCCGTCTTTTTCGCATTGAATAAAGGTTGTATTGTACACATCGGTTTTAACCAGCCACGAAAAATCGCCTGCCAATTTTTTCCATTTTTTATTTTCAGAATCTACTTCTACTTTCACCTTAAAACCTTGCCCGGGAATAAAATGGAGCGCTTTTGCCAGCGTCTCATTTTTTGTGGGATTAACAACAACTTCATCTTTTAACGGGAACTCGAAGTTTTTAAGTGAAAAGCCATTGTTTTCTTTTAAAAGAAAATTACCAAAAGGATAATCGAACGTTGCCGAGCCAATGTAAGGAGTAAGCTGAAACTGAAAATGAAGATGTGGGTAAGGCGATCTTCCTGTGTTTCCACATCGTGCAAGCAATTGTCCTTTTTTTATGGTATCGCCTTCTTTTATTTCGAGCGAGTGGTATTTTAAATGACTGAGTTTTGCGTACAGGTAATCGTTGTGTTTAATAATTATGGTATTCCCCCAGTTTTCTTTCGTGTTTACATCGCCAATCTTATTGTCTTCAATGTGGTTTACGGCTTCAATAACAGTTCCATCAAAAGGTGCGATCACCGCTTTTCCAAAACAAAAATAATCTTCATGAAAATCGCCCGATCCCTTGAATTGTTTTCCATTTCTGTCGGTAACAACAAAATCCCAGGCATGTTTCCAGGCTCCTTTGTGTGTGTATTCTCCGCTGTGTCCCTGGCTCACCGTCCATTCTCCAAAAAAAGGTAAAGTGGCCGAAACCGGATAAGCAGCCGGAAAACGTTTTAAATTTCCTGAATAGAGGTATAGGTTTTTCTCAGGTTTTCCTAACTGTACTGGCGTTTCCAGTAGTCTTTTTGGACGTTTTTCGCGCAATTTAAGTGCGTATAAAAACATGAGTACTACAATATTGAATGGGAGGGAATAGGCGGATATTTTGAACAGTAAAAAGACTTGCTGCGTGCTTGTAGTTATCAAAACGACTACAGGCAACATTAAAATTATCCAGCCAAAACTAACTCTTCCCGGCACTAAGTAATAACCTCCCAAAGCAATAGCTGTTAAAATGTAATTAAAACCAATAAAGGTGTAACCGAGTGAATTAAATTCAATGCCAACAAAACTGTAAAATAAATAAGCGGTTGTAAATCCTAAAAGCGAAAGAACAAAGGAAATTCGTGAATAGATAAGCAATCCAATAGCAATGATAATACCGGCAAGCAAATGTGTTTGAAAAAATATAGCCCCCAGCGAATGAAAATAAATTCGGATGAACGAATTACTAATGTTGGTTTCGAGAAAATCGTATAAATTTACAAAATTCTGACCTCCTATTGAATACAGTTCGTTGTAAGTAAAAATGCCCCGTTCGCTAATGTTTAAAGCCGAAAGATCTCCACCTGACAACGCCACAATCCAAATTCCAAACAAAAACGGAATACTTAGAAATGGCAAACCGTATTTCCCCAAAATTCCCTGAAATACAATGGTGATGAAAAAAGTTAAGATTGCTGCAATACTAATTAGCACATAAACTTCTATTGAGGGTTGATAAAATAAACCAACTCCCAAACCCACCAGCAAAGCGTTGTATCCATAAAATCCGGTGCGAACAAGGTATTTGTTGTACCCCAAACCCCAGGCCAGTGTGTTTGCAACTAGTACTGCCAGCAGTCCACCAATACCTGCTCCATAATCAAAAAAGCTAATGACTATTAGGAACACAGCCAGTAGTTTAGAACTGGAAAAAAAGATCTGCGAATACGAGTTTAACACCGATTGCAGTATTTCTTTTTTACTTATGGTGAGTACTGACATTGAAATTATCTTTTGGGATTTAACTCAAAACTTTGCAACGATTCCAGCGTTTCTTTTTTCCGAATAATATGAACTTTCCCTTCCAAATCGATCAAAACCACATTGGGTCTGTATGTAATAAATTGCATCCACTGTGTCATGTTGTAAGCGCCTACCCGTTCTATTACCAGTTGTTCACCGGTTTTTACCTGCGGAAAGTTGATGGCATCACGAATGACATCGATGTTCATACAAAGTGGGCCGTAAATAGTACTTTCTTCAACATGCGATGAAAGTTCACGGGTAGGATAAACTCCCAGATTGTACCAAAAAGTTGTAAAAAGCAAGTTTACCCCGGCATCAATCACCATTGTTCGGCGACCGTGAGTGGAACGTTTATTGGCCAACACGGTTGTAAGTAAATATCCTGCATCGTCAATTAAAGCACGTCCTGTTTCCAAAAACAAAACGGGCAGGTTTTCGTGCGGAATTTCAGATGAAATGATTGCATTCGAAATAGCTTCGGCATAATCATCAAACGAGGGACAGGTTTCCGATCCGGGCATGTAAGCACCCTTTAATGTGTTTTTCGAGGCAAATCCTCCACCCAAATCAATGTATTTTAACCAGTGATCGAATTTACGGTGTGTGGCAACGTACAAGTTCGCCAGCTTTGATGCTGCAACTGCATAAGCATTTGCTGTCATTATATACGTTCCTATGTGCGTGTGCAAGCCAACAAAATCAAGATTTTCGGCTAGCATAATCCGGTTGATGGCATTCCAGGCTTCTCCATTTTCGTAGTTAAAACCAAAACGATCCCAAATGGGATAAATACCTGCGTCAAGATTAATTCGAATGGCAACCCTTGCTTTTTTATTTAATTCGCGGGTAACTTTTATTAATAAATATAACTCATCAAAATGATCGATGTGGATGCAGGCGTTGTGGTTTATGGCAAGCTTTAAATCCTCTGCCGATTTTTCCGGGCCATTAAACAATATATTTGAACCAATAACACCTAACGAGAGTGCTTTCTCAAATTCGAAAGCCGAAACCACTTCTGCCCAGGCTCCTTCGTCGTGGAAAACACTGCACACAGCATCGAGGTAATTGGTTTTGTACGACCACGCAAATTGTACTTTTGGATAGCGCGTTTCAAATGCTTGTTTTGCCTCTGCATAGGTTTCGCGAATGGCTTTTTCCGACAGAACAAATACAGGCGAGCCATATTCTTCCATGATTTTTCCAACCGGAATTCCATCAATTTCGGCAATAACTTTTTGTTTTGTCGGTAAGCCAAATTTGTTGGGTACGCCGGCTGTAATTTTACTGATTACCGGTTTTTCGTATGTTAATTTTGTCATAATAGCTCAGGTTTTATATTTCTTTGTTCATTGAAATGGCCGCAAATTTCTCCAAATCAACGATGGTGTCAAAAGAGTAGCGCACAAACATTTTTCCAATTTTGTATTCAGTCATGGGTTCCACTTTCTGGCCGAGAGCCAGTTTTACCAATGCTTCCGGAATATTCTGTCCGGCACCTACAGCCAGATAAACCCAGGCCGGTATTCGCGGATTAATTTCAATTAAATAATATTCGCCTTTGCTGGTTTTTATTAATTCCAGTTCCATTCCGCCTTTCCATTTGGTTTTTTGAATCAGGGTACGCGTGAGTGTCATCATTTTCTCATCGGCGAGTGTAATTCCTCCCCAGGCTTTTCCTTTATCGGTAATGTACTGTTTGCGCATGGGAACCGCTGCAATAGTATTGCCTAAGCCATCGCCCAAAGCAATTA
>JBFFMM010000195.1:0-5773 GCA_041554075.1 Draconibacterium sp.
GGGATTTAGGGGTGCAAAAGAAGCTGGCAAAGCTGGAGAGCAGCAACACGAAATCCTGTCGAAGCACTTCGATACGAGTAGTGAGAAGTGCGAAGATCCCGATGTGTCGGGATGGAGGCGTTGAGATATGAATGATTATTCTTTCACCCCAAACCCCTGAAGGGGCTTTGAAAAGATGGGCTTGATTAATTCGAATTTTAATAATATTAAAAATAAAGAATTGATGAAAACAGATAGCAAAATGTCAGTTAGAACGGAAGTCCCCTTCAGGGGATTTAGGGGTAAAAAAGTAGCAAAGCTGGCAGGCAGCAACACGAAATCCAATTGAGGTGTTGAGGTGTGAATAAGAATAAAAAACTAAATAAAAAATTATCGTCATGATTAAGCATTTTTTAAAACTCAGTTTTCGAAGCATCATTAAAAACAAAACAAACACAGGTATTAACATAGCCAGTTTGGTTTTGGGAGTTACTGTTTTACTGTTAATAATGGTGTATGCAGTAAACGAACTAAGTGTCGATAACTATCATTCGAAAACCGACCGAATTTATAAACTTACTTATGGAAATTCGAGTCTCACCCCCGGTCCTTTAAATGAATATTTGAAAGACCAGTTTCCTGAAATTGAAAAAACTACTCATATCGAGACGCGTCAGTTATTCATGTTCTCACCAGTAATTCAGTGCAATAACCAATCTTTCGAAATTGAAAAATATTATTCCGCAGATTCTGGATTTTCAGAAATATTTGATTTTGAAGTAGTTCATGGAAATCTTACCCAGGCTATCGAGGCTCCCTTTTCTCTTGTATTAACCGAAAGTGAAGCTTCACGACTATTCAACAATAAAAACCCCATTGGAGAAACTGTAACCTGGAAAATTTTTCAGGATTTTACTTTCACGGTTAATGCTGTTATTAAAGATTTACCCTCAAACTCATCCATTCAGTTTAATGGTCTTGTTTCCGATGCATCGGTTAATGGTATGGGAGGTCAACGATATTCTGCCAACTGGGGTTATACCGTTTATGAAAGTTATGTATTGCTGAAACCCAATGTTGATGCCAAATTGCTGGAGGAAAAACTGGCAGCGAACCTGATTTCCTACTACCAAACTAATTTATCGAATTCGGAAAGTGGAAATGACGCAAAAGCCAATCCACTTCAGTTGCACACGCTAAAAAACATCTATTTTAATAAAGAACTCTCCGACGATACAACAAATCGTGGGAACCGGGCGCTGGTAAATATGCTGCTCGTTATTGGTGGTATTGTAATGTTACTTTCGGTAATCAATTATATTAATCTTACAACAGCACGGGCATCAGGCCGAACCAAAGAGATTGCCATTCAAAAGTTAATTGGCTCAAACAAAAAGGAACTAATTTTTCAGCACCTTTCAGAAACAACATTAATTAGCTTCTTGGCTGTTGCTATTGGAACGTTTTTAGCATTTTTGTTAATCAAGCAGTTCGGTAGTTTTATGAATGTTGCAAACGGGTTAACATTTCAATCCTGGATGTTTGTAGTGCTTGTTCCGGCCACTATCGTGTTAGGCCTTATTTCCGGAATATATCCTGCAACTTTGCTTTCATCACGAAAAGCTATTGACATTATTAAGATGAAAGCGGGTGGAACAAGCAAGGGTGGAAATCTTCGCCATTCACTTATTATCTTCCAATTTTCGGTGACCATCGCTTTAATTGCAGCAACATTTTTGATTTTCAAACAATTAATATTTATAAAAGACAAGGATCTTGGAATCCCCAAAGAACAAATTGTTTATGCCAAACTTCCTTACCAGATTTTAAGGGGAAATAAAGAAACATTACGCGAACGTTTACTTGCATTGCCCGAAATTGAACAAGCTGCATTTTCGAGCAATATTTTTGGGAAAATTGAAGGACTGAATAACCAGGAAATTGATGGTAAAAATCTGAATTTTGCCACAACCTGGGTTGATGCAGAATTTATAAACCTTTATAACCTGCAATTGGTTGATGGGCGTTTCTTTTCGAAAGATCTGAAAACAGATGAAAATGCAACCGCAATAATAAATGAAGCTGCAGTTCGTGATTTTGGGCTTGAAGATCCGTATCAGTTGAGTATTCGCGTGCCCGGAGGCAGTGCGAAAGTGGTGGGAATTGTAAAAGATTTCAATTACAAATCGTTGCACAGTATTATAGAACCACTTGTTATTATTTATTTACCACGGCAAGGGCAATTTGTAAACCTGAAAATATCGGGCAAGAATATTCCAGCGACATTGGAAAAAGTAAGTTCAATTTGGAATGAACTTGCTCCCGGCTTACCATTCAGCTATCATTTTTTAGATCAGGATTTTGAACAGCTATACAAAAAGGATGATCAGATGGGAAAAGCAATCACTCTGTTTTCGCTTATTGCCATTGCAATTGCAGCACTGGGAATTCTTGGTCTTTCCATTTTTATGGGCGAAAGTAGAATTAAAGAAATAGGTATCCGTAAAATAAACGGTGCCAAAATATCTGAAGTTCTGGTAATGCTTAACAAAGACTTTGTAAAATGGGTAGCAATAGCTTTTGTAATTGCTACACCACTTGCCTGGTACGCCATGAATAAATGGCTCGAAAACTTTGCCTACAAAACCAGCTTAAGCTGGTGGCTTTTTGCCCTGGCTGGAGTTTTGGCTATAGTAATTGCATTGCTTACGGTAAGTTGGCACAGTTGGCGGGCGGCTACTAGGAATCCTGTTGAAGCTTTACGCTATGAATAAAATAAATAGTAACTATTCCGAAAGAAAGTCGTCATATAGTTAATATTCAGATTAAACAATTAAATTAAAATCATTATGAAGACTCGAAAAAACCTAAAATTGTATACAGTGATTGTGGTGCTGACGGCAGTGTTTTCGTTGAATGGATTTGCAAAAGACGGCCAACCAACCATTACAAAAACTTTTGAAATGAACCAAGCCGGTACACTCAATGCATCATCTTCGGGGGGAGGTGTGGATGTTACAACACACAACCAACCTCAGGTAGTTATACAGGCCTTTGTACGTAAAAACGGCAGACTTTTAGCTCCGTCTGACAGAGATTTGGACGAGATACTGGAAAACTTCGATCTCAATTTTTCGAAAAGTGGATCGGTAATTACCGCTGACGTTAAGCGTAAAAGTAGGTTCAGCTTCCTCAACAACGTAGGTATTTCACTAAGCATTATTGTTCCCCGCCAAATGTCGTGCGATGTATCGTCAAGCGGAGGTGGTTTAAAAATTGCCGGTGTAGAAGGAACGCACGATTTCTCAAGTAGTGGCGGGGGTGTAAGACTGGAGAATACGAGTGGTAGCACCAGAGCTAAATCGTCGGGAGGAAGTGTAAAGGCTACCAACCACACGGGCGATATTCGTTTAAGTTCGAGCGGTGGAGGTGTAAGTGCCAACGATGTAAAAGGCAGTGTTTATGCGCGTAGTTCGGGTGGAGGTGTCCATCTAGAGAATATTCATGGTGCAGCAGATGCTTCAAGCAGTGGCGGCGGTGTTAGTGTAAGCGGAGAGGCCCCTTCTGTAAAAGCCAAATCAAGCGGGGGGTCGGTACGTGTTAATATTCGTAATTTAACCGAGGAGTTATACTTGCAATCAAGCGGTGGCGGTGTTTCTGCTGTTATTCATGATGGAGAAAAATTGGGGCTTGACCTGGATTTACGTTCCGACCGGGTAAATATTGAACTGTATAACTTCTCAGGAACTTCTGAAAAAAATCGCGTAGAAGGTAAAATGAATGGCGGGGGAATTCCTGTGTATGCGCATGCATCAGGTGGAAATGTGAACGTGAGCTACGAAGACTAAAATCGAATATGACGAAACACAAACTTGGCTTGAATAGAAAATTTGAACCATTGTTTATTTTTGGCCAATTTGCACATCTTTTTTATGGTGTAACAAATGTAGCCGGCAGGCTCATTAATTGATACTGAATTGTTTTTGCCAAACGGTAATTCCCTAATGAATTAGGATGTAAACGGTCAGTTTTGTCGTCCATAAAATATTTGACATTCGAATCTTCCAACGGATAAAGGCCACTGATAGAATAAAGGTCGATTAGTGGAACGGCCCAAACTGAAGCCGCTTGTCTTAACGATTTTACGTAATCATCAATGTAAAGACCAAGATCGTTCGAAAAACTTTCTTCAGGTTGAACATTCTTATCGTTAAACTTTGCAAACCCTCTGTGAATAGGTGTCATGATAATAATTTGCTGGTCGGGATAATTTGCTTTAAGAAAGGCCATTACTTTGTTGATTCGGCCACAAAAGGTAATGTCATCTCCTGTCAGCGTGCGGAATTTACGGGTAACTATTGTCCCGTTAAAATTGGTCTGTTTTGCTGTTTCCGTGTAAAAACTGCCCATCGGAGTGTTGTGGTTGTAATCGTTTGTACCTGCAAAAATTAGTATGGCATCTACATTTGTACCATGGTCCTCTTTAAGCTTTAAGGCCTGACTGTAAATACCTGTCCATTGATGTCCGCTAATACCATATACAAAAGGTTCTATGCCCATTATATTAGTCAGGTATTCCCAGTAAACAACTCTTGGTGAATCCTTTTCCCATTTTTGAGTCATCGAATCTCCAAGGAAAGCTACTTTTTTATTTTTCCATTGAGAATCCTGAAGGCTTATCTGCTGCCCGTGGGCCGACGATATTATAGCAACAATTAGTAGAAAAGTAGAGATTATGTTTTTCATTACAAATATTTTAGTTCATCAAGATCTTAGTTTTCTGAACACAAATCTAATACAATTGATAATATCGCAAAAGGTGGTTCAGATAGTGACGATTTTACTTTTTGTGTTGTTCTGCTTTTTGAATAGGAATTGATTGTGGTAAGAAATTATACAGTCTTTGTCAAAAAAATTTACACAATAAAAAATTTATTTTTGGTAAGTGCTTAAAAGGAAGATGTTTATATTTAAGGCACGAGAGTTGATTATAAGATGATAAACAAAATTACTTACTAAAAGCTGTCACATAAATACCAATAAATGTACAACCTAAAAATTACAATCCGACGTCTGCTAAAAGACAAAGCATTTACAAGTATTAATGTTTTAGGCCTGGTAATTGGCATCACTTCGTTTTTAATCTTGTTTATTTATGTTTCTAACGAAAAAAGTTTCGATAAACATTTTGACGGGCACGAAAATATTTACCGTGTAACTTCCATTCCCGGAGGTCGGGAAAATGATCCGTGGGCACGTAGTTTAGGAATTGTACATACAGCATCAGCCGATATTCCTGAGGTTGAGTTGGCAATCCAATTTTCGCACTGTGCCGTTGGTGAAATTAAATTAGGCGAAACTACGCTTCAGCAAAATGATATAATGGCGGTAGATAATGGATTTGTCGACATGTTTGAGGTAGAAGCCAAGGTGGGGAATTTGACGGAGATTAATAAACCAAACACAGTTTTTATTTCGGAAGATTTTGCAAAAAAACATTTTAATGGTGTAAACCCGGTTGGGCAAATAATTACAATCGAAGCTCTACAATATTCCCGAAATGTTGGTGATTACGAAATTCGAGGAATTGTAAAAAATACCCATCCGAAAACACATTTTAAATACGAAATGTTGCTGTCGCAAAAAGGTGGCTTGCAGGAGCGATTTGAGCAACAACCCAGCAGGAAAACACAGTGGGTTTATAGTTATTTCAAACTTCGGAAAGGAGCAGAACCCGATGTGGTTGCTGAAAAAGTAACAGCTTTTTTCGATGCTAGTAGCCTGAAACCAACAC
>JBFFMM010000196.1:0-5745 GCA_041554075.1 Draconibacterium sp.
CGTGGAATGCGAAAAAAATGAGTGCAAGGTTCAAAAACTAGCTTCATTTTCCGAAAAAGCATTGGAGCCGAATCGCTTGGATTTTTGTCTCACAATTGATTCTTCAGCAATATTACAATCCAATTCTTTATTAAACGAAATCTTTAATCTTCAGGAAAAGAATAATTCGCTAAACTTAAGCGAGCTGCTAAAACAAGTAAGTTTATATGGTGCTGAATTATTTGGGTTCGACTCAAAATTTGGAAGTTTTGCACCGAATAAACAACCTGGTGTAAACCTAATTTCGGGTATAGACTTTAAGCAGATGAAATTAACGACCAACTCAAAAGTTAAGCGCCTGATTTAATCAAAATTCGCTACCAAAAATATTTAGCTAAATTTGCTCCGGTTTAAAAAAGCAGAGATGAAGATTGGTAACATTAATTTAGAAGGAATGCCCTTGTTTTTAGCGCCAATGGAAGACGTAACCTATAAGTCGTTCCGATGGATGTGCAAAAAATTTGGTGCCGATGTTATGTACACCGAATTTATTTCATCCGAAGCCCTTGTCCGCGACATTGAAAAAACAAAAAATAAGATGCACTTGTTTGAATTCGATCGTCCGGTTGCTATCCAAATATATGGGCACAATATTGATTCAATGGTAAGAGCTGCCAAGGTTGCAGAAGAATTTGAACCTGATTTTTTAGATATTAATTTCGGTTGTCCGATGAAAAAAATTGTTAGACATGGAGCCGGATCAGCATTTTTAAAAGACCTACCGAAAATGCAGCAAATGACAGCCGAAATCGTAAAAGCGGTAAAAATTCCGGTTACTGCAAAAACACGTTTGGGCTGGACCGAGGGTGATAAACCTATTTTGGAAGCTGCTGAACGATTGCAGGATGCAGGTATTCAGGCACTGGCAATTCATGGTCGTACACGCGAGCAATTATATACTGGTGTAGCCGACTGGACTTTAATTGGTGAAATAAAAAATAATCCTAAAATACAAATACCAATTATTGGAAATGGCGATATAAACAGTGGACAAAAGGCAAAACAGTTGTTATATGAAACTGGAGTAGATGCATTAATGATTGGGCGGGGTGCCATTGGCCGTCCCTGGTTGTTTCGCGAAGTGAAACATTATTTGGCCACCGGGCAAGAATTAGCTCAACCAAACGTTTTGGAAGTAGTGGAGACTTTAAAAGAGCAGTTGCGACTTAATTTGGAGTGGCGCGATAACGAGCGATCGGGGATATTAATGATGCGCAGGCATTTTGCAAAATATTTCCCTGGACTACCCAACTTCAGAGAATTAAAAATACAATTGTTACGCGCTGAAACGAACGATGAAGTACATGAAATTCTTGGGAAGATAGTTGAACAATATGGAAGTTTTCAACTTGATTTTTCAACTGCAAGTTTAAAATAATGGAAGGAAAATATTCAAAATACTTTTCAGAGAAATCACTTTGGGAGAAAGTGAAAAAGTACTCGAAAGAAGCTGGGCAAAAAGTTATCTATGCTGTTTTGTTGCTGTTTTATACCATGCAGGATAAAAGCGTAAGTGTAAAAACCAAAATGGGAATAGCCGCTGCTTTGGGTTATTTTATTTTGCCAACCGATGCTATTTTCGATTTAACTCCCATAATAGGTTTTTCCGACGATTTAGGTGTTTTACTATTTGCTCTTTCTCAAATATCTCAGAATATTACCACCGAAGTAAAAGAAAAAGCCCGGACAAAACTCAAAGATTGGTTTGGCACTGTGGATTTTGAACAAATTCAGGAAATAGAAGACAATTCCCTTTAGTATTTTTTAACTGCTTGGTTAATAGAGGTTAAAATAGAACCCTATCTTGTTTTTTGGCACGTGCTTTGAAGTTATATTCATGTAGGTGGATATGTATAAATAAAGATAATTGAATATAGATTAGGATTGAGGGGTGATTGAGTTTAGAGTTTGGATACTAAATGGTTTTTGTTTTTTGTTTTTATTGAGAAGGTTACCGACCTTCGAATTGTTAGCTTGAATAGCTCCGCTTAGCGGGGCTATTTTTTTACCTTTTTTTCTATTAATTTCAGTCATTGACTTCACTTTCATTTTAGTTCAAAGTTTTACGTTGAATAAATTTTCAATACTTTAGCATCTTTTCAAAATTGGTATGCTAGAACTCGATTTTTCTATACTTCAATGGATCTTACTTGCCGCTTGTGCAATACTTGTTGGCATGTCGAAAGTGGGTGTTCCCGGAGTTTCAATGTTGGTTGTGCCAACTTTAGCCATCATTTTTGGAGGTAAAGCATCAACTGGTATTTTGCTTCCAATGTTAATGATGGCCGATATTTTTGGTGTTGGTTATTATCATCGTCATGCCGAATGGAAATTTCTATGGAAACTTTTACCCTGGGCATTTGTCGGCATTGGGATTGCTTTGTGGGTTGGCGAGGTGGTAAACGATATTTGGTTTAAAAATATAATTGCCATTCTGGTGTTTTTATGCATTGGATTAATGCTTTGGAAAGACCGTAAGAAAGGTCAGAATATCTTTCCCGACACTTGGTGGTTTGCTGCATCGATGGGGGTTTTAGGAGGTTTTGCTACAATGATTGGAAACGTAGCCGGACCAATTTTTGCCATATATTTACTGGCCATGCATTTACCCAAAAACAGCTTTATCGGAACTGGTGCATGGTTTTTTCTGATAGTTAACTTTTTCAAATTTCCACTTCATATTTTTATATGGAAAACCATTAGCTGGCACACTTTAACGCTCGATATTTTGTTGCTTCCGGCCATTGCTATTGGTGCATTTCTGGGTATAAAACTGGTAAAACGTATTTCGGATGGAATGTATCGTACAGCAGTAATAATAGTAACAGCACTGTCGGCTTTTTTACTTTTAATATAATGGAAAAATTAAATCGCTTTTTTATCGATAAAGAGATTAACTCTGTTTTGGATGTAGGAACCGGGACGGGGAATTTTATCGCCGTTTTAAAGGAAACTTTTGTTGAGGCTACTATTGTTGGAGTTGACCCAAATGTCGAATCTTTAGCAGAGGCAGTAAAAGTTTATCCGGATGTAAGTTTTAAAGAAATGGTAGGCGAAAAGTTGGATTTTGCTGATCAGACTTTTGATGTTGCCTCTATTTCGATGGCTTTGCATCATGTGCCCGATGTTGCGCTTACTTTATCCGAAATGCAGCGTGTTGTAAAACCGGGTGGCTGGGTGATTATTAATGAATTGTTTAGCGATAATTTAAATCCGGCACAGGAAGTCCATAAGGCCATGCATCATTTCAGAAGTAAAATTGACCGTTTAAATGGTGTCTCACACAACGAAACTTTTACAAAACAGCAAATTCTGGAATTAACAGAAACTGCAGGCTTAAATATACGTTTGCATTTTGAGAACAGAAAACCTGCAAAAAATCCCACTCCAGAAGAAATTGATGAACGACTTGCAAAACTCAACGAAATGCTCGATCAGGTAAAAAATAAACCCGAGTTCCCGGAGTTGGAGATAGAATCAGTGCGCATTGAAGCAGCCTTAAAACAACACGGATTTGAAATGGCTACCTGTGTTGTTGTGGTAGCAGAAGTAAAATAAATGTATCATTTTTAAGCATACTGAACACTGAACTTTTTTACTCCTACAACCTGTTATTTACAATGTTGTTGTAGATAGATCCAAACTGAATACGCACGCCAAAATTTGTTCCTACTTCAAAAGTAGAAGGTAATTGTACTTTATTTAAAAGCACGTCTTCTAAACTAATTTCGCCCTTTGGCAGATAGATCTGGTCGTGCACATTTTCAAATCGAAAACCAAATCGTAGTGACAGTCCACGAATAATTCGCACTGATAGGTCGGTATCGAATGTTATTCGATTTTTAGTCCAATCGTGCATGTAATTCGAGGCATTTAATCCGGCTTCAATTTCTCCCCAGGTTTGTACAATTTGTAAATCTAATCGAAGACTTTGTTCCCACAGACCTTCTTTTAGTTTGTCGTAAATGGTTTCCTCGTAGTATTTTTTCCATTCGGGGCCAATATAATAAGCAATGGTAAAAACTTTTCTGTCCGAAATATCCCAGGGGAAAATATTGTACTCAATGGCAGGTTTTATTGATACAGAATACATAATGTTGCTGTAATTGCTATTGTTATACCCTCCAAATAGGCCTGTTGACCAGCGGGATGAAAGACTTTTAACAACACTTGAGAATACATAAGTAGAGGTGTTATTTGATGTGTATTCTTCTCCGTCGTTGGTGTAATTTTTTGTTCGTACCGATCGGCGGGCACTATTCCGGTATCTCCAGTCCTCGGTTACTTTATCGGCTCTGGCATTAAAAAAATAATCGTAAACTTCTCTACTTTCTTCCAAATTAACGCTTCCACTCACATCGCCACGAAATGTCCAGTTGTTCCATGGATCTTCAATCGTTATTGATTCAACATTCTGATCTCTTGTTTGATAACGCAATGCCAGATTGTTGGAAGCTGCAGTTTGATTTACATAAGGCATTAGTCCCAGAGCGAGTGCATTTTTAATTATTTTTCGTTTTTCTTCGTAAGTGTCACTCGATGCAGTAGTTGCCGTAATTGTATAGTCGCTAAAATTTTCGAAGGTTTTATTGTTGTACATTATAGAATAAACATTACCTCCCGAACCGCTAACCCTGCTATTTATAATGATATGTACATCGGCGACTGCCGGATCATTAACAAAATCTACATAGCGCATATTTTTAAGCAAATAGTCCATGTCGAGTCGAATTCCTTCAACATAAATTTTAAGCTTGGCGTCTCGTTTATCATACGAGTAAGAACTTTTTACCTTTACTTTAGTGTCACTAACTTTGTTGCCGGCAGAGACAATTGTAGTGGCTAAAAGCAATAATGCCACAGAAACTTGTAAAATTTTTGAAATCATAGTAAACTTATGAATATTAGGTATTCGCAATCAGTTGGTTTATTTTAAAAGTAGTTATTTTGAAAATAACCTTGCGAATTTAGCTTTTCAAAGTCAATTACGAAGTGTGAACGCCATTTTTCTGCCGTACATTAACATCTTGTTAGGATTTTATAAAGAATGGTTTCTGTGATTTAACGAAAATCAAGTATTTTTAGTGCAAACATTGGAATGATAGAAGATGGCCAGACGAGAAAAGAAATCGCGAAGTAAAGGTTCGGCAGGAAATAATCGAAAAACAGGTGAAGATTTCCTTATAGAGAACCTACAAAAGCAAGGCGTAATTGAAACTGAAACAGGATTGCAATATTCAGTTGTTGAAGAAAAACAAGCGTCAAAGCCAGGAATGTTTAATACTGTACTTATTCATCAGCGAGCTTTGTTATTGGACGGAAAGATTTTGGAAGATACCTATCGGCAGAATCGTCCTGATGAGGTAAAAATTGAAGAGTTAATTGAAGGTCTTCAGGAAGGTTTGCAAATGATGAGTGTAGGCAGCAGGTATAAATTTTGGGTGCCAGCCGATTTAGCCTGGGGAAAGAAAGGGACCGGAAATAAAATTCCACCGAACGCTGTTCTTAGTTTTGATATTCGATTGGTGGAGATTGTGTAAATCAAAATTTAGCCTTTACCGGTTTTGTTCTTGCAGCTTTCTGTCCATAAAAGTTCCTAAAAATAAAGACCTCCAAAATGTAAAGTACCTGCTCGCTCATGTTTCCTGATGTATTGTTTTGGGATGTTCCGAAGTAAAGCCTTAAAATTAGAATCGGTTAAATCCA
>JBFFMM010000197.1:0-5697 GCA_041554075.1 Draconibacterium sp.
CCCTTTTGGTGCAAACGAAGTGTTTTCCCTATCAATAAAAATCACAAGTACATTTTGTGGCAGCTGAACATCCATAAGTTTTTTATTGATGAATTCTTTGGTGGGCGTATTCCTTGATAACTGAAACGAAATGTATTGTTTATTGTGAAGCATGTACTCAATAATCTCCCTTTCAGTTTTTAATAAAAGGATATCTTTTGTAAAATAATCTCGTTCAGCAATATCAATTATACTGGATAACATGCGTAATTGTTGTTTTGGATTTTCATCGGCATTAACAAGAAAGAAAAACACTTTTATTGTATCAGTTGAATGAATACCATTTTTTTTAATCGGCTTTTCAATACCTCTTTCCGAAATTATAATATGTAATGTTGGATGTTCTATTTCCGGCATTTTAGCATATAAAAGAGATACCTCGGGAATAATAAGTGCGGGGTCGATGGGATTTGTTTTTAGAAATTCTGTTTTTAGAAAATCATTTTCGACTTTTAATTCGGATGAGATTGATTTTGTAACTTGTTCAAAGAGGTTTTCAAATTTTATATCATCAACAAATCTAATTTTTGCACGAACTAAGGTTTGGTTAAAAGGGTCTTCCTGGCGTAATCCTTTCTCTCGTAAAATCGTCATAAACTCGTTTTCCAACTCATCGTGCTGGTGTTTTCCTAATATGGCAAACCAATGAAAAATTGCTCCTTCGCGTTTTACTTTTGAACGGACAAAAAACATATACCACAAATAGGCAAGAATAATAGTACATAAGGTAAAAACCAGTGGCCCCCAGCCCATATAAAACATAAGTGCCAACGAAGAAACAATACCAAATATTTGCATCCAGGGATAAAGTGGTGAATGGTAGCCAGGGTCATAAGATGCAATTTTACTATTCCGAAAAACAATAACTGAAAAATTTATGACCATAAAAATGAACAACTGAAATGTACTGGCAAGTTTAACAATCCCTTCTTCGGAAAGGACAACAATAAATAGTACAATTAATCCTGCAGTAAGCAAAATTGCAGGAACTGGTGTGCCCCAGCGACTAATAGTCCCAAACTTTTTTGAGAATAGCTTGTCTCGTCCCATGGCTAAAGGATAGCGCGAAGTTGCAAGCATACCTGCATTCCCTGTTGACGCAAATGCCAGTAATGCAGCAATAACAACAAAATATAATCCCGTTTTAGGTGGTAGCCAAACGAATAATTTATCAACGGCTGTTGCTACCGGAGAAAGGTCACCCGCAAGATTTTCATTACCAATTACTGTTACCATAACAAATACCCCTAACACATAAATTAATCCCGTAACTATCAGCGATAATACCATTCCTAACGGGATATTTCGTTCCGGATTTTTTATTTCTTCTGCAACGCTGGCTATTTGTGTTAGCCCTAAATAAGAAACAAAAACAAAACCTGTTGTAAATATGAGTCCTTCAACTCCTCCTGTGAAAAAAGGGTTATAATCGTTTTTGTTGAAACTTATTGAAGGTTGTATTCCTGAAAAAATATTCCACATTCCATCGGCAATAAATGCTCCTAATACCACCAGTAATCCAATAACAAATACCTTTTGAATTCCTGATGACTTTCGTGCGCCGAATATGTTGAGAAGTGCAAATATAACCGCAAAAGTTACTGCCGTTTCTTTTATTGGAATATTCCAAAAAATAGAACCATAAGCCCCAATACCAACAAGGGCAAATGCAGTTTTTAACAGCAGGGCAATGTAAGTACCAATTCCGCCAATTGTCCCCATCATTGGTCCAAGACTGCGGTCGAGAAAGAAGTAGGCTCCACCGGAGCGCGGTAAAGCAGTCGATATTTCGGCAATGCTAAACATTGCCGGCATTATTAAAAGTCCGGCAAAAAAATAGGCTAAAATTACAGAAGGTCCGGTATGCTGTGCGGCAAGTCCGGGAAGCAGAAAAAATCCCGAACTAAACATTGCTCCGGTGCTTACTGCAAACACATCAAACAAACCTAATTCTTTCTTGAGCTTCATAAATTATCTTTTACTTTTAAACACTATGCCTCTAATTGTTAATACTTTATTGGCTTTTAAACACATCACAATTCGTTAGCACCTAAAACTTAATAAACGACAAAAAGTTTGTTCAGCTATCCAATTCAATATAAGATTATTCATAAAAACATAGGGTAGGGATATCCCTACCTGTTTTTAGAGTTTCTCCTACTTCTAAGTAGGTGTTTACCTGTAGCCATTCCCATTTAATGAAGCTAATTTTGACGTAAACAAAAATGATTGTGGAAATGAGTGAAAGATTGAGGAATAATCAACCTTCGGTATTAATATTAGCAGACTTTGCAGATGGAAGTTGGCATGCTACTTCTTTTGCAATGCAATTTCTTTATAAAGGCAAATCGCCGATTTCGATTTTGCAAACCTACCAAAACCCAAGTTGGGGACACTTTATGATGCGTAAACTTAGCCATCGTTTAAAAGAAATTACAAAACACGAATTAAAGGTTTTAAAAAATAAATTAGTAAGGAATTACGAAATTAACGATCAAGAGATAAAAACCCTTTCGTTAGAAGGAGAGCTTAATTCAATTCTTAACTACAAGCCAATTATTAATGGCCCCCATAATATTGTTTTGTGTACCTACAATTCTTTTAGTGATTCGTGCAACAGGCAAAACGGATGTTTAGAAAAAATAATAGATACCACGAATAATCCCCTGTTTATTTTACCAAAAACATTTGAAGGGGAAACCACAAAGAAGCTCCTGTTTGTTGCGAATCCTGATAATATTCCTTCGGAACAACTAAGCAATTTGGTAAAAGAAATATGTATAAAAACGCAATCGAATTTGGAAATACTTTTTGTAATAAAGAACGAAAATCAAAAGATGCGTGAGGATGTACAATCTTATTACAAAGCGCATTTAAACGGAGTTGAATACACAATAAACCATATTCAAAATAAAACAAAATGTAAGGGTGTCAAAAGTTATCTCAACAATGGCAGTCGAGACTTAATAATAATTGAAAACGATTAGGGCAAATGTGAATGTGGTTAATAGGAGTAATAGGTTCATGAAGAGCTTGAGGAGAGGTACAAAAGAGCAAGATTATCAATTAATAAACGAAGTATGAAAAATAATAAATATAGTATTTTGGCACTTATTCCACCAAATAAGGAAGGTGAGATAGTTTTAAAAGAAGCGCTTTACCTTCATCGTACTTTGGGAGTAAGACTGGTTGTATTGAATGCAATAAAAGCACCTACTTTTTTCGAAAGAAATTTTCAGTCACAAGAAGTTGAAATAGCACTAAAAAATGCCAAAGAAGAACTTACAAACTTTGTTAAAAAAGTTGTTGGTAGTGAACTACCAAACGATATCGTTATATCCGTACGGGCTGGTAATCCAATAACTATTTTATTGGAAAAATCAAAAAAACACGACTGTGAATTTATCCTGGTAGATAAAAGCAACAGTGATTATCCGGGAGACTTAGGAAAGGATAAAATCAATGAATTGGTTAGCCAGTCAGAATGTCCTGTTTTAACCGTAAACAAAGATTTTGGTGTACCTAAAATAAAAAACATAGCTATCCCGATTGACATTACTCAATCGACAAAAAAGAGACTTTTATGGGCAACTTTATTAGCTAAAAAATACGGTGCAAAAATTACAATTCTATCTGCACTCAACGCAAATATAAATGAAGCCAAAAGTCTTGCTTTAAAAAATGCGCAGAAAATAAAACATTTGCTTTGGAATCACGATGTTGAATGTGATATTAAAATACTAAAAGTTCACAATCAGGAGACGCATAAAGCCATTTTAGAATATTTAGAAGAAGAAAAGCCCGAGTTAGTAATAATTCGCACCCATCAGGAATCGATATTCTCGAATACCAGTATTGGAAGATTTGTCTCTGAAATCGTTCATGGGAGCAAAATACCTGTATTTACGGTAAACTATACTCCAAATCCAATTGACTCACTTTTTTTATGAATTGTAGTGTAATGATTTGGCAAGTTTGCACCCTTCAACAATGTTAAGGCTAATTGAAATAATGCACAGACAAATGTCAATGATTCTTACATATGTAACAAACATTATATATTCGGTTTTTTAAGAATTTTTTTATAAAAGTACCATGAATAATAACAATACAAAGAGAACAGCAACTCTTATATCCATTCAGGATTCGTTGGTAAAAGCACGATTCTACGACGATGTGATTATGGGCGAAACTGCACAAATAGAGGTGGATGGAAAACTGTTACAAGCCGAGGTTTTGCAAATAGATCCGGACCCTAGAAATGCAGATGCCGGGATTGTGGAGATGCAGGTGTTTGAAGATTTAACCGGAGCACAAATTGGCGACAAGGTGGAGTTTACCGGGAAACCTTTATCGGTGCTTTTAGGCCCGGGGCTTTTAACCAGTATTTGGGACGGGCTTCAAAATCCTTTGTATAAGTTGAGCGAACAAAATGCCTATCTGGTTCCTGGAATGAAAGCTCCGGCATTGGACGACGAGAAATTGTGGGAATTTACTCCGAGTGTAAAAGTGGGCGACCAGGTAAGTGGTGGCGATACCATTGGCTCTGTGCCTGAAGGAAGGTTGGACCATAAAATTCTGGTACCTTTTCATTTTGGCAAATGCAAAGTTGAAAAAATCATCGAAAAAGCGTCTGTAAACATTACCAAGGTAGTTGCAGTACTAACTGATAAACAAAATATAAAGCACGAGTTAAAACTGGTTTTCAGGCAGGCAGTTAAGTCGCCAATTCCGTTTAAAGAACGTGCGATTCCAAGTAAACCAATATCAACCGGTGTTCGGGTAATCGATTTATTGGCACCTGTTGGTTACGGAGGCTCCGTTGGAAACCCCGGACCTTTTGGAGCAGGTAAAACCGTTTTGCAGCACTCTTTG
The DNA here is from genome assembly GCA_041554075.1 of Draconibacterium sp. Classification (GTDB taxonomy): domain Bacteria; phylum Bacteroidota; class Bacteroidia; order Bacteroidales; family Prolixibacteraceae; genus Draconibacterium. The sequence goes on from JBFFMM010000197.1 coordinate 4,915, forward strand.
TGCAAATATGCTTTAGCCGACATTATTATTATGGCTGCATGCGGCGAACGTGCTGGTGAGGCTGTTGAGGTATTTAAAGACTTTGCAGAATTGGAAGATCCATCAACAGGCGATTCGCTGATGAACAGGATGTGTATTTTTGGGAATACCAGTTCGATGCCCGTAGCAGCGCGTGAAGCCAGTGTTTTTATCGCACTTACTGTTGGTGAATATTACCGCTTTCAGGGTTATAACGTAGTTCTTTTGGCCGATTCTACCTCGCGCTGGGCACAGGCACTTCGCGAACGCAGTGGTCGACAGGGAGATATTCCCGGACCGGAAGCTTTTCCGATGGATATTCCCGATCAGATTAAAGGGATGTACCAACGAGCTGGTGCCGATGAGGGTACCGGCGGTTCTTTAACTTTCATCGGAACAGTTTCTCCGGCCGGCGGTAACTTTCAGGAGCCAGTAACACAGGCAACCATGGATGCAACCGGTGGTTTCTGGGGTTTGTCGCAAGACCGGGCTGATGCAAAAAAATACCCGGCTATCGATCCGCTGGTTTACACCAATTCAGTTTACGACGGTTTTATTTCGTGGAACGACCGTAACAAAATGTTGCAAACATTAAACGAAGCAAATGGTATCGACCAAACAATTAGCACCATTGGATTGAAAAAAGTTCCGGTAGAAAAATATATACTTTATCAAAAAGGACTCACCATCGATTTTTGTGTGATGCAACAAGACGCATTCCACAAACTGGATGCCTGCACACGTCCCGAACGATTGACAACAATC
>JBFFMM010000198.1:0-5675 GCA_041554075.1 Draconibacterium sp.
ATAAACTTTACGCTTCGTACTTCCAACTTCTTCTTCACTGAACACTGCGACTGCCCACTGCGACTTCCTTCCCCTCACTCACTCAATACCTCATTCACTTATTCACTCACTCACTCACTCACTTTTCAGCTCCAAAATTACAGATCTCTCACTCATCCTTCGCTTCGAGATGACAGGCTGCCGGTTGCGACTGATCACTGCGACTTTCTTCCTCCTACTTCACTGATCACTGCGACTTTCTTCTCCTTCTTCACTCATTTACTTATTCACTTCTTCACTCATTCACTCACTCACTTTTCAGCTCCAATGTTACAGATCTCTCGCTCATCCTTCGCTTCGAGATGACAGGTTGCCAATTGAGTACTGAATACTTTCTTCCCTACCAGCTGAGACTGATCACTGAGACTTTCTTCTCCTTCTTCACTGATCACTGCGACTGAACACTGCGACTTTCTTCCCCTTCTTCACTGAACACTGCGACTGATCACTGCTACTTTCTTCCCCTTCTTCACTGCCCACTGCGACTGATCACTGCGACTTTCTTCCTCCTACTCCTCCGGCGCAGGCATAGTAAACGATCCCAAATTTGTAATCTGGTAATCGTTCATCGAGTAGCGTACATGGGAGTTTTTATCCACCCGGCTAACCTCCATCTGCGATTTTTCGCCAGTGTTTTTATCTACCGATGTAGCGGCCATCATATATCCCCAGCCCATTCCGTGCGTATAGAGACTGGTTTTAAACAGCGTGCTAAAATAATCCTGGGTATTCATTTTCAGGTCTTTGGTAACCCATATTTCCGAATTGGAATATTCATCCTCGTAGGTGTACTCTTCGCATTTATAACCTGCAATGGTTTTGCTGCGACCTGTTTTGTTTACATTCGGGTTGGCCAGATAGCTTTCGGGCGAATCCGATAAATCCAGTTCTTCTTCGTTAAAACTTTCTCCCATCGACTGGAAAAAAGCACCAATCCCATACACAATCCCGGTTTTTTCACCCTTTTCATCAGCAAGAATAATCATTGCGCCGTTTTCGGCATCTATAATAAACAAACCCTGATCCGAGTTTGCCAGATCTCCCGAAACAACTTCATAAGCCATACTTTTCTGCGTCGAGTTTAAGTGCGTAATAAATTCGCCCGAACTGGTTGGTTTGCCCGATTTATCAAACGATTCAATATGCATTTGCACCAACTGATCGAAGGAATAAGCATCTTCAAACGGAACCGGTTCTCCCGAAACGCCCATTCCCTTTAGTAAGCGCGACATACGTTCCTGATTTTGTGCGTCGCGATCCACATCGTCCGAGTTGGAATCGAAAGCAGAGTCGACCTTATTTTCCAGATTATCGAGGGATTCATCTATTTTTTCGTCCATCTTTTTTTCAGCAGCTTTCTCTAATTTTTGTTCGGCTTTTTGTTGTAATTTTTTTAATAAACGCTGCCCCTGTGCGGGTTGTACAAGAAAAAAGGAGAACAATAAAACGACGACGATTTGTATTTTACCTTTCATGATTATACTATTTATGGTTATCAGCTCCATTTCAAAATACAACAAAAATCATTATCAGTCAATATTTTATTTGCTAGTTAAGGATTAAAACCCCCGACATATGTCGGGGCAGGCTCTGCAATTTATTGCAGCAACTTTAGTTTCTACAAATATCTAATTCATAAAGCTCGAAGACGGGAGCCCGAAATCAGAAGTTTTGCAAATGAAAATATTAATGAGATTAACTCTTTGCTTCGGTCTTCTGACTTCCGACTTCAAACCAACAAGTATTTTGTTATCAAAATTCATTCGAAATCTTAAAACCCATGTATTTTCAATGCATAGTAGTTTAGTTACTTCACCGCTCATTCCCTCTTCGCTTTATTTCAACAACTCTCCCCTCGTTTGTCGTTTGTATTCAGTCTGTTGTCGAATTATTTTCTCCACAAACCGGAAATCGTTAATTTTAACAGGAAAGAATTCGGTGCTTCGAAAACAGCCCAACCGGTTTAACGAAAAACAACAGAACAAAAACTACTGCCATGTCAAAATCAAGGTTATTTTACATCGACAACCTGCGCATTTTTCTCATTAGTCTGGTGATACTGCTTCACCTGAACATTACCTACGGCGCTCCCGGCGACTGGTATTATAACGAATCGGAAGCCGAAATGCCTGCCATAATACTACAGGCCATGTTTAACATTACCAACCAGGCCTTTTTTATGGGTATGTTCTTTTTTATCTCGGCCTATTTTACAGCTGCCTCGGTACAGCGAAAAACCACAGGTGTATTTTTAAAAGACCGCCTGATAAGGTTGGGTATTCCGCTGCTTGTTTTCTATTTTGTATTAAATCCGCTCACCAATTTTATTCATTATTATTTTATAAAACACGAAGCCGTCACCTTCACCGGTTTTCTTACCAATCCGAGGGCCTGGGGATTTGGCCCCATGTGGTTTGTCGAAACCCTTTTGATTTTTACTCTGCTTTATCTCCTTGTAAGAAAGCTAAACTGGAAAATAAGTATCGCCTTTCCCGGAACCAAAGTGATTGTAATGGCTGCCTTGCTAACCGGACTGGCGCAATATGTTATTCGTATCTGGTTGCCGGTGGGCTGGAGCCTGCCCCACACGGGTTTACAATTCCCGTTTTTTGTGCAGTATATTTTTATGCTGGTTTTTGGTGTAGTGGCCTACAACAACAACTGGCTCGATGCCATATCGTTTAAAAGTGCCTTGCGGTGGTTTATTTTTGCCCAGCTTATGATTTTAATTGTATTGCCCGTACTGCTTTATGTGGGAGGAAAAGAAACCGGCATTGAAGCCTTTGTTGGCAGGGGAACCTGGCAGAGTTTTGCCTGGGCCATTTGGGAACAGCTGGTCGGTTTTGCCATGATCATAGGGCTGTTTGGACTGGCAAAAAAATACTGGAACACACAGGGCCATTTTGCCCGGCAACTTTCAGGCAGTGCCTATGGTGTGTACATAATTCACCCTCCTGTAATTGTGGGTATAGCAGCACTTTTTGTGGCCTGGCCAATCAACCAGCTTTTAAAGTTTATGGCTCTGGCTCCGGTGGCTATCCTCGTTTGTTTCCTACTGGCCTGGCTAATCAAACAAATTCCGGGTGTAAATAGGGTATTGTAGAAAATAGATTTATTCCCCTCCTTTTCTACCCCTCGTTTGTACCTTAAATCCGCATGTTGATTTAAGGTACAAACGAGGAAGTTAATGAAAACCACCTCCCTCCCGATAAAATCGGGAGTACTTCTCCTGAAAGGAGTAGAAACATTCGCATTTCAATTCAACATTGGAATATGAATAAAGTTTGGAGCACGAACCTTTCCCCTCAGAAAATAAACTATACCTTATCGTTTCCCCGTTTAGGGGGAAATGTCGGCGCCTGTCCGGCTCCTTTGACGGATAAGGCAAGTGTGTTGGCCGACAAAAGGGGTCGAGGAGGGGGAACCGCGTTGACTGCGGTGGGGTGATGTGAAAATCATATGTGAAAGTAAATCTGTTTTTGCCAGAAAGTGTAACGACCGAAGCAATCTGGACAAGTCAAAAAGATTTAAAAATTATCAAAATGATAAAATTATCTTGTTTTTGATAATTCACTAAGCATCCATCCATTCATTAACGTTCTGTTTAGAAACATGTTAAATACACATTGTTCCAATGGCATAACAATTGTCTTACTACAGACACAAAATAAAACATAAAATTAGAAATATGAGAAGAGAAATAGTATTTACCTTTTTGTTGGCTTTGCTAAGTGTAGGATTTTTTAGCTGCGAAAAAAGCGATTCCGGCAATTCGGGGTCTACAACATTGGGAGTTAAAATTGAGGCAATAAACCAAAGTTTTTCCTTGCCGGTAAGTTCGGGCACAAAATCGGCGGCAATTGGCAGCGAATCCATTACATGGGACTCGGTGCATCTGGTGGTTTCAACCCTTAAATTCGAAGCCGAGTTAAAAAGCCGGGTAAGTCACGAAGACTCCATCGAAATTAGTTACAAATGGACAGGCCCGGAGTTGATAAACCTGCTCGACTCGAACCTTTCGCTGGGAAGTTTTATACTTCAACCCGGTTTTTACGACGAGATTGAACTAAAAGTTAGTGGCGACAAAGAAGATGCCGGTGACAATCCGGTTTTCTATCTTGAGGGAACCTATACCGGTACAAACAGTACACTCCCCATAATGGTAAAAGTGAACCAGGATGTGGCCTTTAAATCGGAACAGGAAAATGTGGAGATTACCGAAGAAAGTATTGAATTTTTCGCTTACATACAGTTTTATCTCGACCAGCTGATGGCTGAGGTAGATCCCCTTGATTTGGAAAATGCACAACTAAGCGAAGGAATTATTGTGATTTCGGCCGATAGCAATTCCGAATTGTATCATACCATTTTGGGCAACCTTGTAAAAGACCGTCATGGCTACCACAAGCACAAACACCATGGCGACAAGCACGAGCATAAAGATTACGACGATGATGATGATGATGATTAAGGAATAAAGAAAATTCTTAAAGTTGACTATCCCCGGGGCAAAGCCTCGGGGAATTTTTAGATTAAAATGCCAGCGGAAGATTGATTCCGATAGTGCAGATTGTAAAAATAAATATCAACCATGAAAAAGGTACGACTCCCCTTCCGGAGATGTGCCTTTTCTCTTTCCCATTTCTGACTCCCTCCTTTTCTACATGGGCAGTTTAAACGTCGAAAGGCTTGCAAACAAATGGTAGTTTTATAAATAGGTGATGCCTGCCTTCCGTGACATAGGCACTGTCGTCAATCAGAAACACAAATCCGGCAGATTTATCGATTCATAGTTTAGGTGGCCCAAATCCGGCGGATTTTGTTCACAAACCATTATGGTTTTGTTTTAAATGATTATCCGCAATTGTTTCGTTCTGAATCTAAATTCATTTACTCTTTCATCCAAGAGATTTGAAACCACAGTCTTCCGGTATTTTTATCCAGTAAACATTGCCAGGTACCCTTTTTTGTGGCGCCCGGGAATGAAGACTTGCGCGAGGGAGGAGATATTTTTTGATTATAGAATAAAGTAGACAATCCATTTTTATCGTAAATTTATATGAGTTAAAACAGAAATATACATTGTTCATTTTTAAATCCGTAAGCCATGTCAAAGTTTCATGAAGCTTTAAAAAGTGCAAAAAAAGCTCCCAAAAAAAGTGCTAAAGAAAAGAGACAGGAAAAGAGAGAAAAAAGAGCTATGAAAAATGTAGTGATTAATTTTAAAAAAGTTTTTAAAGAACCAGACAAGTAAATTTTTAGTTTGGCAAATAAAAATACGACAGCTTATATTCTACATCGTTGTGTTGGTATATACCTGCCACACAGTTATAACCTTTTATTCATTTTGATACTTTCCAAAATTTTGTACAAGGTTCCATCACATAAAACCGCTATATCTTTTCAATAGTGTACGACTAAAAAAACAATTGTGAACAAGATTCCCTGCCTGACTGCTGACAGGTTTCGCTTCATTTCCTTACGCTGCCAATGACAGATTTTATTAAAGCATACAATATGAACAAAGTACAAAAATTGCCATTAATAACCTTGTGTTTTGTCAGTAACGAACTGCACAAAGCCGTTTGAAATATCAAGCAAAAGCCGTAACTTTCTTATACATTAATACCATTAAG
>JBFFMM010000199.1:0-5661 GCA_041554075.1 Draconibacterium sp.
GGAGCTTGACAAGTTCGACCGCAAACAAAAAAAACACGTGAGCCCGAAAAGTAAGAGTACCAAAGGCAAATTATCTATTTACGATGAATTTGAAGATGACGATGACGACTATATCGATTATTCATCAGAATATGCGGACGAAGAAGAATAAATAATCCATTTATTTTTAAAATTTTTACTGAGTTACGAGGACTCAGTTTTTAGGAATAGAATGCCTCAATACCGGGGTAATGGTAACGTGCTTTGGCTATTTTTTCAGGAAAACAGAAATACGAAAGATCTGCTTTGGCACATTCCGTTCCTTCACTATCAACAAGGGAACAAGCGATTTTTGCAATTCGCCCTTCAAACGACAGCAAACGACCTTTAACCGTTATTTCCCCTTTCGACACCTTTACCGGTTTTATATAAGTAACATTCATGGCACTGGTTACTCCCGCTGTTTTTAGCTTAATCATTACTAACCAACCGCCCAATTCATCCAGTAAAGTTGCCTGTATTCCACCATGCAAAACTCCCATCCAGCCTTCCAACGATTTTCGTGGTTGCCACTTTGCAATTAGCTCATCGCCATCTTCCCAAAATTCAAGCTGCAAACCAATTTCATTAAAAGGCGAGCAGCCAAAACAATTGTAATCGTGTCGATTATCCGGTTCCTCTTTCCAGGGATTTTTTATTTTTTTCATGCAGTTTATAAATAATCATTTTTGACTTTCACCACCTATCGTCACTCGTTCCATTTGTCCCCCTGCAGGGGGACAGGAGCGCCGAAGAAGCGACAGGGGGTAACTGATTCTTTTGAGTCTTTCAGTCTTTAACCAAAACAGGCCGGTATAAAACCAGCCTGTAATCTTTTATCGTTTGTAAAACTAATTACCTCCTAAAATTAATGGTAGTCCATCTTTACCGCTACCAATTACCACAACTTTCGAGTTGGGCGATTCGGCCAATGCAGTGGTTGCCTCAATTCCGCGTTGTTTCAAAATCCTTTCGGTTAAACTGGCATCAATAATTCGGTTATAAGCCGCAATACCATCTGCTTCAATCCTCCGACGTTCAGCTTCCGAGGTTTCCCTTTTTAATCGATATTCATAAGCCAGTGCTTCTTGCTCCTGCTTCAGTTTACTCTCTATCGCACCTTTAATTTGCTCGGGCAAATTAATCGAACGAATCAATAAAGCTTTCATCGCAATATAGTTTTTTCCCAAAACTTCGCGGGTTTCTGCAATAATTGTCTGTTCTACTTCAGCTCTTTTGGTTGAATAGATTTCTTCGGCGGTATAACGTCCCGCAACTTGTCGCACGGTTGAACGCACTTCAGGAATTACCAGCACATTTATATAATTTATACCAAACTGTTCGTACAAATAACCAATTTCATTAAAAACCGGATTAAAACGCACGGTAATATCCATACTAATTGACAAACCACTTTTATCGAGTACATCCATTGGCTCATCGCGTTGTTGCTCACGTACAGGGAATATATACATATTATTCCAGGGAGCAATTACATGAAAACCTTCTCCATAAATATTTTCTTTATCTAAACCTGAAGTATATGGTTTAAAAAGTACTCCACGCTCTCCTGCATCGAGAATTAGAAACATACGGCCGCCAAACAGCAATAAAACAATTAGCGCAACAACGGCAATTACAATGTAGGTCGATTTAAAATTAAATTTCATTCTTATATCTTTTAAAATGTGAATAGCAACTAATGAAACTCGTCTGAAATATTATCCTTCATTATTGAGATAATTCTTATCAGAATTGTTTCTTATTTGCAAAAAATAGTATTTATACAAATGTACAAAGTTTAGTGGCTCTCGTAAGCATTAATTATGTTTTATTTGATTTTCAATTAAATTCTATTACCCGTTACACGATATTACTATATTTGAGAATCAATTAAAATTTACCAACAATGAAAAGAACTTTTTTTCTACTAATTTTCTTCCTTCTTGTTTTTGGTGTTTATTCGCAAAACTTTTTCGATACTGATTTTAATAAAAACAAACGATATGTAATCCTTTGCGATCCTACTATCCAACGTATAAAAACAGTTGAATACCTTACCAACACCAATTTACTTAGTGTGAAAAAGAACAAGGTTAAATTTGTTGGCGTTTATTTTGAAGATCAAAATTACGATTTTAATGAAACTAAAAAATACATTGATGAGCACCATCTGAACAACTTTTATTTACATGAAATAAACGGTGAATTAAGTGAAAACAATCTTTTTGAAGCGAATACTATTTCCAACGAATTAAAAAAGGTTTTCAACAATTCCATTGGAGTATTCTTTTTTGGTGGGCCGGATATTCCACCGGGAATTTATGGAGAAGAAAATACCCACTCGGTTGTTACTGACCCCGAACGACACTATTTCGAAACTACATTTCTATATCATTTACTGGGTGGTTATCAGGATGATGGTTTTACACCATTTCTGTCCGAACGCCCCGATTATATGGTTACCGGTTTTTGTTTGGGCATGCAAACCATGAATGTGGCCACTGGCGGAACACTTATTCAGGATATTCCGGCAGAACTTTTTGGTGCTGAAACACCCGATGCCACGGTAAAAATTGGTCGTTTAAACATGCACCGAAACTATTGGCAAAACATTGTGGAAGATTCACTTTTAATGGGTGTAAACCTGCACACCATAAAATTTACCGACCATCCTTTTTTGGGTGAGATGGTGCATGTAAAAAAGAAAAGCGAACCACGCATTTACAGCAGTCACCACCAGGCAGCCGATAAATTGGGTAAGAATTTAGAAGTAACTTGTGTTTCACCCGACGGTAAAATAGTGGAAGGACTGGCACATTCAAAATACAAAAATGTTTTTGCCGTTCAGTTCCATCCCGAAGTTCCGGCCTTATACGAAGATATGTATGTTCGAAAATTTCATCCTGAAGATGTACCTCAAAGCTACAACGATATTATTGGTAAATCGAGTGTTCGCTTTCACGAAGAATATTGGAATTATATTTCGGATGTATTAAAAAAGGTAAAGAAACCCAAAAATAAAAATTAAGCTTTTAACTCACTTTTACAAAATACCAAACACAATCAAAAAAACTTCCAACTTCTTTCCTTACTTTTGCGCCCTGAAATAAAAGGAACAAGAAAATGACATTTCTGGAAGAAATACAACGCAGACGTACATTTGGCATTGTTAGTCACCCTGATGCAGGTAAAACCACTTTAACTGAGAAATTACTTTTGTTTGGTGGAGCAATTCGTGTAGCAGGTGCCGTTAAAAGCAATAAAATTAAAAAAGGTGCTACATCCGATTTTATGGAAATAGAGCGCCAGCGTGGTATTTCGGTGGCTACATCGGTAATGGGTTTCGAGTACAATGGGTACAAGGTGAACATTCTAGATACGCCCGGTCACCAGGATTTTCAGGAAGATACTTTTCGAACTTTAACAGCCGTTGATAGTGTAATTATTGTAATTGATGCAGCCAAAGGAGTTGAGCCACAAACCGAAAAACTGATGAATGTTTGTCGCATGCGTAAAACTCCGGTAATTGTATTTGTGAATAAAATGGACCGCCCGGCACAAGATCCATTTTCCTTAATGGATGAAGTGGAAGAACAGCTTAAAATTAAAGTTCGCCCACTAAGTTGGCCAATTAATAACGGCCCCGATTTTAAAGGAGTTTACAACATTTTCAACAAAAGTCTGAAACTTTTCACACCCGATATTCAAGGAATTGAAGAACGAATCAAGTTTGAAGATCTTTCCGACCCAAATCTGGAAGAGTATATTGGTGACGACGCTAATACGCTGCGTGAAGAACTGGAACTGGTAGAAGGTGTGTACCCGGAATATGAAAACGAACAGTATTTGGCCGGCGATTTGGCTCCTGTATTTTTTGGGAGTGCTTTGTATAACTTTGGTGTACAGGAGCTTTTAGATGCTTTTGTTAAAATAGCACCTACTCCACGCCCCAGTTTTACCGAAGAACGTGAGATTAAACCGGAAGAGAATGGGCTTACAGGTTTTGTGTTTAAAATTCATGCAAACATCGATCCGAACCACCGCAGTAGAATTGCCTTTGTGAAGATCTGTTCCGGAATTTTTGAGCGGAATAAAATGTACAAAAACATCCGTTTGGGAAAAACCTTCCGTATCTCGAGTCCGACAGCTTTTATGGCTTCGCAAAAGGAAATTGTGGAATTTGCCTACCCCGGAGACATTATTGGTGTGCCCGATACGGGGAACTTTATTATTGGCGATACATTAACCGATGGCGAAGAAATACATTTTAAAGGATTACCCAGCTTTTCGCCTGAAATGTTCCGCTATATTGAAAATGCCGATCCAATGAAATCGAAACAATTGGGCAAAGGAGTCGACCAGCTAATGGACGAAGGTGTGGCTCAGTTATTTACAAGTTCGTTTAACGGCCGTAAAATTATTGGAACCGTTGGGCAACTCCAATTTGAAGTAATTCAATACCGTTTGGAGCACGAATACAATGCAAAATGCAGATTCGAACCCTTGCAAATGCACAAAGCCTGCTGGATTGAATCGGATAATGATAAAGTTTTAATCGAATTTAAAAAACGTAAATACCAGAAAATGGCCAAAGATAAATTGGGAAGAGATGTATTTATGGCTGATTCTTCTTTTATTTTGCAAATGGCGCAGGATGAATTTAAAGATGTGAAGTTCCATTTTACCTCGGAGTTTTAGCTTATACCAAAATAACCACAAAATGCCGCATTTCGAATCCAAATAGAAATCTATTTCAACAACAGATTTTATTCTTTCTTCGAGATATAAGGACATTTAATAACTTACTTTATGGACACCTCTTTTTACGATAGCAATCTTTTTACCTACGGACTTCTGCCCGCTCTGATATTCTTTTCGCGGGTTATTGATGTATCATTCGGAACAATTAGAATTGTAATGGTTTCGAAAGGACAAAAATTTTGGGCTCCCCTCCTTGGCTTTTTCGAAGTTCTAATATGGTTGATTGCTATTTCCCGTGTATTTCAGAATCTCGACAACTGGCTTTGCTATGTTGCGTACGCTGCGGGTTTTGCCTGCGGAAACTATGTGGGATTACTTATTGAAGAAAAGTTGGCCGTGGGTATTATTAAGGTTCAGATTATTACACGTAAAAGTGCTCAGCTGCTAATTGAAAACTTAACCAATGCGGGCTATGGTCTTACCCATCACGAAGCAAAAGGCAGCACAGAAACGGTTAGTATAATTTATACAATCATTAATCGTAAGGAAGTTCAAAAAGTTCAGAATATTGTAAATAAAACAAATCCACATGCCTTTTATTCTGTTGAAGATGTAAAATCGGTTAACAAAGGGATTTTCCCCAGAAGAACAATTTGGCGAAAAGGAAAGTAGGTAAAGTAGGCAGTCTCAGTTTCCAATCACATCCCAGTTATTGGGTTTACGTTTTACAAGTTAGGTCTCGCGGATTCATATCTGCGATTCGTTGTGTGTATTGGTAATCTGATAACAAACATTAAATCTTGTTGGTTTCCTTTTGACTATAAAGTGAAGGAAGAATTTTTCCATTTCATGTTCCTTTTTAACCCCACGAGTACTGCAACAGAAACAATTAGCATTGCAATGGAAAGTGTAACCAAAGAAAACCCGACAACACCTTCA
>JBFFMM010000200.1:0-5633 GCA_041554075.1 Draconibacterium sp.
CACAGATTCTTCGGTCACCTTAGTATTCGGATTCGAATCGATTTCAAAACCCTTTTTATGCAAAAACTCAACAATAGTATGAATACCTACATTGCACTCTCTTGCAAGTTTACTAAGCCTTATTGTTTTGCCTGCTGCCATATAAATTCTTTTACTTTACTTTTTCTTAATGCCCGAATAACTATCTCCAATATCTCGTCTCTCCGGGATTCCTAATCAAATTCTGAATGCAAAACTTTTAACACGTCGTCAATGGTTTCTTCTTCCAAATCGGTACGTTTTATAAGCTCTGCTCTCGAAATATTTAATACATTTTTAGCGGTATCGCATCCGATACCTTTTAATGCATCAATTACCCAGCTTTCAATTTCATCTGAAAATTCGTCCAGGTTTACATCTTCGTCATCTTCCTCCATCTCACGATAAACGTCTATCTCGTAACCGGTTAACTGGCTTGCCAAACGAATATTCAAACCTCCTTTACCAATCGCCAACGAAACCTCTTCGGGTTTTAAATAAACCTCGGCCTTTTTATCCTCTTCTATAATTTTAATAGAATTTATTTTTGCTGGATTTAACGATCTTTTGATAAACAATTGAAGGTTAGAAGAATAATTTATTACATCTATATTTTCGTTTCTCAATTCACGAACAATACCATGAATCCTTGACCCTTTCATTCCAACACATGCTCCAACCGGGTCGATTCTTTCATCGTATGACTCAACAGCCACTTTGGCTCTTTCGCCCGGAACACGAACAATTTTTTTAATGGTAATTAAACCATCAAATATCTCTGGTATTTCTAATTCAAATAATCTTTCGAGAAAAGTCGGTGCAGTACGTGAAAGAATAATAAGTGGATTATTGTTTCTCAACTCCACTTTATAAACAATTGCTCTAACATTATCGCCTTTTCTGAAATAGTCGGACGGAATTTGCTCCGACTTAGGAAGAATTAATTCATTATTTTCATCATCGAGAATAAGAATTTCCTTTTTCCAAACCTGATACACTTCCCCGGTAACAATATCACCAATTTTGTTTTTGTACTTTCCATAGATATGGTCTTTTTCCAATTCCAAAATTTTACTGGCCAAATTCTGACGCAAATTTAAAATTGCACGACGACCAAAATCGACCAATTTTACTTCATCGGTAACTTCTTCACCAATTTCGTAATCATCATCAATTTTAAGGGCATCGGTTAAGGTAATTTGCAGGTTCGGGTCTTCCAACTCGTCATCAGCAACAACGGTTCGGTTTCTCCAAATCTCGAAGTCTCCTTTATCTATATTAATGATAATATCAAAATTATCATCCGATTCGTACTGACGGATAAGCACACTACGGAAAACTTCTTCCAGCACGCTCATCATTGTTACCCGGTCAATGTTCTTAAGCTCCTTAAATTCGGCAAAAGTATCTATCAGGTTAATATTTTCCATCTCTTTACTTTATTTAAATGAAATAACCGCTTTCGCACTTTTTATTTCGTCGTATTTCAAATTATATTCTTTCACAATCAGTTGCTTCTTTTTGTGTCCTTCTACTTTTTCACGTTTCGAAGTTTCCAAAATAATTCCATCGTCATCCGATTTCTTCAGCAAGCCCTCTAACTCAAGCTCTTCCGTTGTTACAACCTCAATCTCCTTACCAACATTCTTTGCATATTGCTGTATAACCTTAAAACTATGGCTCAACCCCGGCGATGACACTTGTAACGAAAAATCTTCTTCTTCCCGGTCTAAATTATGCTCCACATTCCTACTAAGGCTAATGCATTGTTTAACCGTCATTCCGTCAAAACCATCAACATACACCCGAATATCATTGTTTGAACTCACGGTAATGTCGACGATAAACATCTGATCGTCAAGCCTCTCTTCCACCAACTTTACTACATCTTCTTTTGCAATCATTAATACTATATGTAACAAAATAGGGAACCAGAGGTCCCCTAAAAATCTAGTTTTTTAGAAAATTCTCCGCAAAAGTAGCAATAAAATCCAACATCTACAAATAACACAGCACACTTAAACCTCTGATTTTAAAGAGCAAAATACTCAAACCGTTAACTTTGTCACAGAAAAGTTATTTTTATGTATTAAGAATACTATTTTCGAGTAAAAGTTCGCTCTTTTGTATCTTCTAAAGATTTGTATTTTTATACCTACAAAACAAATACCATTTTTTTGAAACAAATTCATTTAAATAAGAAGAAAATAATTAATGATCCTGTTTTTGGGTTTATCAATCTTCAGTCAGAAATTATTTTCGACCTGCTAGAACACCCATTTTTTCAGCGTTTAAGGCAAATTAAACAACTGGGATTATCGTACTTGGTGTTCCCGGGAGCCAATCATACCCGTTTCGAGCATGCCCTTGGAGCAACTCATTTAATGCGCCAGGCTATTTCAGTGTTGCGATTAAAAGGCCACGAAATTACCGATGAAGAAGCTGAAGCAGTAACCATTACTATTTTATTACATGACATTGGACATGCTCCTTTTTCCCATGTTTTAGAAAATACACTGGTAAAAATTTCGCACGAAGATATTTCGCTGCTAATAATGCGGGAACTCAATCGCGAGTTTAAAGGCAAACTCAATCTTGCCATTCAAATCTTCACCAATCAATACAAAAAGCACTTCCTACACCAACTAGTTGCCAGCCAGCTAGACATGGACAGACTGGACTACTTGAGTCGCGATAGTTTTTTTACCGGGGTGGCAGAAGGTACAATCGGAATTGACCGCATAATTAAAATGTTAAATATTTACGACGACAAATTAGTTGTAGATATAAAAGGCATCTATTCGATTGAAAAATTCCTGATTTCGCGAAGACTGATGTACTGGCAAGTGTACTTACACAAAACTGTTGTTGCAGCCGAGTTCTTATTAATTAATGTATTAAAAAGGGCAAAAGAGTTAATTGCTAAAGGAGAAACAATCTACTCAACTCCCACCTTAAAAATATTTCTGGAGAACAATATTCTTCCCGAAAATTTCGAAGACAACATTGAGATAAACGGCAAAAGTGTTTTAAACTGGTACACTTTATTAGATGACAACGACATTCTTATTTCGATAAAAGAATGGCAAACCCATCCCGACACTGTGCTTTCGAAGTTGGCAAAAAGCATTAGCAACCGAAAACTACCCAGGACTTTATTGCGCGAGAAACCACTTTCGCCAACTGCAAAAGAAAAATACTTAAAAAAGATTACCGAAACAATTATTCCCGATCCTGAACTGGCAAAATATTTTCTGATGACTGGCGTTATCACAAACAATGCGTACGACAAATTACACGAGAATATTTATGTTCTGAATAAAGACGGAACCATAAAAGAAATTAACGATGCATCAGACATTAATCTTACTGCTCTTACCAAAACAGTAAAGAAGTATTTTGTGTGCTATCCCAAAGAATTGGACATTTATTAGTTAAACGCTATATTTGCATCGCAAAAAAAACAGATAATGGATTTTAAAGCTACAGACATTGCCGCTTTTTTAAACGGTGAAATCGTTGGAAACGGGGATGTTAGAGTATCTAATGTTTCGAAAATTGAAGAAGGGAAACCAGGCACTCTGGCTTTTCTTGCCAATACAAAATACGAGAATTTTATTTATACCACTAAGGCATCTGCTGTATTGGTAAATAAAGATTTTACTCCGAAAGAAGATATTGAAGCCACTTTAATTAAAGTTGACGATGCTTATGAAGCTTTTGCTTCGTTGCTCGATTTATATGTACAATCGAAAGCCGATTCGAAACAAGGAATTGAGCAACCGAGCTACATTTCGGACAACACAAATATCGGAGACGATCTCTACCTTGGAGCATTTGCCTACATTGGTAAAAATGCCAAAATAGGCAACAATGTTAAAATATTTCCACAGGCCTACATTGGTGATAATGCAACAGTTGGCGACAATTGCATAATATATGCAGGAGCAAAAATTTACGACGATTGTATTATTGGCAAACGTTGTATTATTCATGCCGGAGCTGTAGTTGGATCCGATGGATTTGGATTTGCTCCTCAAAAAGACGGCTCGTACAAAAAAATACATCAAATTGGCAATACTGTGCTTGAAGATGATGTGGAAATAGGAGCCAACACTACAATCGACTGTGGCACCATGGGCGCTACAATTATTCGCAAGGGAGTAAAACTCGATAACCTTATACAGATTGCTCACAATGTTGAGGTTGGAGAACATACTGTAATGGCAGCACATACCGGAATATCAGGATCTACAAAAGTAGGCAAAAACTGTATGTTTGGCGGACAAGTTGGTGTTGCAGGGCACCTTACTATTGGGAACAATGTTCTAGTGGGCGCCCAGGCCGGAATTAACAGCAGTGTTAAAGACAATGAAAAACTGCTGGGCTCGCCAGCAATTGACATTCGAAAAGCATTGCGTGCCTACGGATTAATAAAAGACCTTCCTGAAATTAGAAAAGATGTGATTCAGATCAAAAAAGAGATGAACGCAGGAAAAAACAATAAATAAAAGCAGTTATTTTTTATGGTTGTTAAGCAAAAAACGCTTGGAAATTCATTCAAAATAGAAGGTAAAGGGCTTCACACCGGAGTTACCGTTACCATGAATTTTCTCCCAGCACCGGTTAACCACGGATTTAAATTTAAACGCGTCGATCTAGAAAATCAACCCATTATAGAAGCTAATGTTGATTTGGTAATTGACACTTCGCGTGGCACTCTACTTGAAAAAGACGGAGCTCGAATTGGTACAATTGAGCATGCTCTGGCAGCTTTAATTGGCATGGATTTAGACAATGTTCTGATTGAAGTAAATAACGAAGAAGCTCCAATTATTGACGGAAGCGCGAAATATTTTGTTGAAGCAATAGAACAAGCAGGTATTGTTGAACAGAATGCTGAACGCGATTATTTCGAAATAACAGAGAAAATTGAAATCACCGACGAAAAATCGGGCGCACATATTATTGCGCTGCCCGATGATAATTACAGCCTGAATGTAATGATTTCGTTTCCGTCGGAGGTTTTGAACAATCAATATGCAACGCTTGATTCAATCAGTGATTTTCAAAATGAAATTGCGAATTGCCGCACTTTTGTTTTCCTTCGCGAAATCGAATTCTTATTAAGCCACAACCTCATTAAAGGTGGCGACCTGAACAATGCCATTGTTATTATCGACAAGGAAATTAAACAGGAAGAGCTGGATAGGCTTGCAGATTTAACCAACCACCCGCGCGTTACTGTAAAACCACAAGGAATATTAAATAATCTCGATTTACATTTCGACAACGAATGTGCTCGTCACAAACTATTAGATGTGATTGGAGATCTTGCCTTATGTGGAAAACACATAAAAGGTAGAATTATAGCTTCGAAACCAGGGCACGGACCAAATACAATTTTTGCAAAAGCATTAAAAAAACAATGGAAAAGAGAAGCTGCTTCGGCTCCTAAATGCAATCCAAACAGTGCACCACTAATGGATGTCAACCGGATTCAAGAACTGCTGCCACACCGTTATCCATTTTTAATGGTCGATAAAATTGTATGCATTAATAAGGACGAAATTATTGGGGTAAAAAATGTTACTGTAAACGAACCGTTTTTTCAG
>JBFFMM010000201.1:0-5615 GCA_041554075.1 Draconibacterium sp.
AGTCCGCCTTGATCCATTGCAAACAATAAATCAACAATTATTTGATCGTAAATCAGTTTTGTTGCGGTTCTTTGGACATACATATTTTCTAACGACGAATACGCTTTCAGAATTAGGGGAACATCGCCAAACGTTTTAATCAGGTGGAAATAGTTAAAAGCTCGAAAGAATTTTGCCTGAGCAATTAAATTATTTCGCTCCAGATCTGTCAATCCCGGAGTATTTGGAATGTTCGATATGGCAAGATTCGCTTTTGAAATGGCATCGTAACATTCATCCCATATTCCATCAAAGTAGCCTGCCAGATTATGCCCGTTAAGTGTGAGATTCTGACTGTGTTGTACATGCACCTCTTGTCCTTTGTATTCGTTATCAAATAAACCAGTCATGTAACTCCCAAGCATTTTTCGTGAACCGGAATATATTCCGGCACTGTAAAAATTAGTACAACCACGTCGGTACAAAATGTTTACGGCATCGTATGCGTGTGTCGAACTGGTAAAAAACTCTTCTGATCTCATTTCGCTACCGGGCTCTTCAGTAAGAAAGTCGTTACAAGCTGTTAAGAGTGTCAGTCCGAATAAGAGGAATATAAATTTTTTCATTCTTTTTACTTTTAAAATACAGCACTCACTCCAAATGTTACTGTGGTTGGTTTCGGATACTGGAAGAAAAAGATGTTTTGTCCCCATAAATTGTTTTCCCACGAGGTTGCTTCAGGATCATATCCTTTAAAATCTTTCGAATTTAGTACAAAAACATTTTCGACAGAAGTATAAATTCTAAGCGAACTTATAAGTGAGTTGTCAAAAATGGCTTTGTCGAAAGTGTAACCTGCCGAAATTAAAGCTCCCCGTAAATAGGATCCATCAACAACCCAATGGTCGTCAACTTCGCTATTTTGACCATTTAAAGGAGCATTTCGTATTTGTTGAACCATGGTGTTCTGGTTGTTTTCGGTCCATGCATCGTACAAAATAGAAGTGAGGCCGTTGGCATATCCCGTTCTGTCTTCGGTTGAATGAAAAAACTGCTGTAGAATGTCGACGCCTGTAACAAATTGCAAATCGATTGAAAAATCCAGGTTTTTGAATTTTATCTGGTTAATAAAACTACCGGTAATGTCAGGAACTCCTTTCCCAATAATCTCCCTTTCTTCCGACCGTTTTGCCACACCCGGAACAGCACCTACCGCAGCTGCTTCTGCGGCTTCGTCGGTACCCCAAATTCCCAATCTTCTATATCCCCAAAAAGTACTCAGAGCTTCTCCAACCCTCAAAATGGTTTGGCTCCCTGATACCCACCAGGGACCGGGCAAAATATCTTCATCATTTTCTCCAAGTTTTTCAATCTTATTCTTGTTGTAATTAATATTTATTGTGGTGTTCCAATTAAAATTCCGGTTGGTAATATTAGTGGTGTTCAAAAGTAGTTCTATTCCTTCGTTGGAAACTGCGCCAATGTTGTCCATCACTGATGTAAATCCTGTTGAGTGTGGAACAGGGCGATTTAACAGTAAGTCTTTAGTTAGTTTGTAATAGTAGTCGAATTCAATAGAGATACGATTGTTTAGAATTGAAGAATGAAATCCGAAGTTAAATTGAGACGTTTTTTCCCACTCCAAATCAGGATTAGGCAATTTGGTTACCTCACTGTAATTTTCGCGTACCCCATTTAAAAGCACGGTGCCACTTCGTATTGTTGCTAACGACCGATAAACTCCCAGTTCGGTATTTCCTGTAACACCATAACTTGTGCGTAGTTTTAAATAATTTAAAAAAGAATTGCCTTTCATAAATTGTTCTTCTGATAGAATCCATCCAAAACCTGCAGAAGGGAAAAAACTATACTTTTTATTTATGCCAAAGCGCGAGGATCCGTCGGCTCTGGCAGTGAACGTAGCTAAATATTTATCATTAAAAGAGTAGTTGAAACGAAAAAAAGAAGAATTCATCGACCATTTTTCATAGCCTGATTCAGGAGCGTCGGGATCGTTTGCTGCTCCAATGTTGTTGTATTTGTAAAAATTATTCGAAAATCCGGTACTTGACATGGTGTTAAAACTGTACATTCTCTCTTGCCAGCTTAGACCAAGTATCGAGCTGATTCTGTGTCTGTTAAAGCTTTTGTTGTAGTTTAGAAATGTTTCTTGTTGCCAGTAGTTAATTTCAGTGTTTTGAATACGAGCAAAGGCGTTGGGAAAGGAAATGTTTATTAAATCTGTTGGATTATAATCTCTGTGTTTTGAAAGATGAATATCGGTTCCGAATTGAGTTTTTAATTTTAATTCAGGTAATATATTGAAATTCAGAAATACGTTACCAAAAAATTGTGTCCTACTTCTTAATCTATCCTGTGTTTCTAAAACATGTACGGGGTTTGCCATTCCTTCAAGTGGGAAGTTTGATGTGCTAGAGGAATTACTCCAAGAACCATTGGGCATTTTTACTGGTAGTATCGGTACAAATTCAATCATTGTTCTTCGGGGCATTTGATAGGCTTGTCCTTCTTCAACCTCGTTTTGAGAGGTACGGTTGATGAGCATATTTATTCCAAAGTCTAGCCAGTTAACAGGATTTGCATCGTAGGCAATTTTTGCATTTACACGTTTTAACCACGAATTAAGCATAATTCCCCTATTGTCGGTGTAGTTTAAAAAGGCGCCTACCGAAGATTTTGAGGTGCCTTGCTGAATACTAAACTGGTGGTTGTGAGATATTGAAGTTCGAGTGGCTTCATCCTGCCAATCGGTGTCGTAGAGTGGTTTCCCGTTTTTATCGAATAAATTGGGGTCGGTAAATTCAATGTGAGGTTTTTCTTCGGGGCTGTAATCGCGGTATTTGGGGGCATTCTCATAGCCCTTTTTTATAACCTCAAGCCACTCTTCGGAGTTTAACAGATCTAACTTGTTGCGCATATGACCAACACTAATATATCCATCGTAGCCTATTACAACCTCACCATTTTTTGATCCTCGTTTTGTGGTAACTAAAATTACGCCATTGGAACCCCGTGCACCGTAAATAGCGGCCGATGAGGCATCTTTTAAAACTTCAATTCGTTCAATGTCATATGGATTCATGTGCTGAAAGTCTTCCATTGCCACGCCATCAACAATATACAAGGGGTCAGAAGTTGTTTCAATTGAATTTATTCCTCTGATAATTATACGGGTACTACCCGATGGTGAGCCGGAATTAGAAAATACATTTACCCCGGCAATTTTTCCTTTTATTCCTTGTAAAGCATTAAAAACGGGTCTTTCTAAAAGGCTGTTGGCCTCAATCATACCTACCGAACCGGTAACGTCCGATTTTCGTTGAAAGCCATACCCTACTGCAATAACCTCCTCAATCCCGATGGCATCGTTGGTCATTACAACATTTATTACAACCTGAGAAGAAATAGGAATTTCTTGTGTAATCATTCCAATAAATGAAAAAACCAATGTTTCGTTATTGGTAACTTTTGATAGAAAATAGCGTCCGTTGGCATCGGTGATTGTTCCACGAGTTGTGCCTTTAATTAACACATTTACACCGGTTATCGGGGTTCCTGCTTCATCAATTACCTGGCCTGTTATTGTTTTCTGATCTTGTGATTTTATAGCTTTTTCGTAGTTGGTTTTATCGGGACTTAACAGAATAAGATAGTCGTCCATAATTTGGTAAGAAATACCTTGTCCGGCAAAAAGATCATCTAAAATTTCCTGAATGGTTGCATTGCGAACACTTACTGATGCAGGCAATTCAACATTTACCTGTTCACGAACATAAAAGAATCTGAATTTACTCGATTGCTCAATCTCTTTCAAGACTTCAACAATCTTCTCATCTCTGGCTTTTAAGTTAAAAGTTACCGTTTGGGAGAATACAAATGCAGGTGCCAAAAGAAGACTAATAAATATAGCTATGTTGGCAAGTTTCATCACAATTCTTAGGTTCGTTAGTTCGTCGCTAAAGTAATTATTAATGTCGTATTGTAGGTATTCTCTCTCCAATTAATCACTGTATTCTCTTCTTGTTTTACTGACGGTTGGCTCTTTGTTATAACAGGTTACAAAAATCCATTTGGCAATAGTTGATTTTAAATTACAGAATGAGATAAATCAGATTATTATCCAATTTTTTCGAAACAATTTGGCAGGCTTGCGAGCAAAGTAGAGGAGTAATTCATAAGAATTGGCTTGCTTGAGGAAAAGGAAAGAGCACTGCACCTATCCGAACAGTGCTCTTTTTAAAAATTTATTCTATTCTATTATGGCAAGATGAGCATATTGATCACCAATTCTGTATTCAAATGATACCGAAGAATTCGGCGTTACATTTGTCATTTTAATCATACCATAAAAAGTGTCTTCTGCATTGGTTCCGGTTACAGCTTTATAAATGTAGTAACCTGCGCCGGCAATCGGATCAGCTTCTGTTTTAGAAGTTCCTGCAGCAAAGGCTGCAATAATATCGGTTGAATTATTTTTATCGTACAAAAGTTTTGTTCCTTCAACAAACTCGATGGTATTACCGGCAGCTAACCAGGCAGAACCACCTTTCAGCATTAACGAACCTAAAACTGCCACCATTGCAGTTGGATCATCTTCGGCTACCGCTGAATTGGTTAAAAGGTTTCTTCCGGCTGAACTTCCACCAAGTACCACATCTGCTTGTTTTTTCAAGAAGAAGTAAGGATCGCGTACAATAATTTTCGATTCAATTAGGTCGGTATAGCTTCCCAGTGAAGAGCTAAAACGATAATCCATTGTATCTTTTCCTACAGCAAAATCGTCGCCCGAAATAGGTACCATAAAAGGCTGTGTTCCTGTAAAAGGTGATCCTGGAACATCTTCCCAGGTACCAGTAGAACCGTTACGGCGCTGTGCAATTAAACTGCCAGCGTAAGTACCCGATTTAGGATTAACTGTAACATTGAAATAAGCTGTTTCCGAAGTACGTGCAACATCAATTTCGATATCGCCAACTTTTGGTTTTGTACTGTTAGCTGCTGCTACCATTACTACCGATGCATTTGCAAAATCGGTGTCGCCATTATAAATAACGCGCACATTGTCGCCCGGATTGCTTAAGTTAGCTTGAGCTCTGGTATAAGTCACCGACGCTTTTAAATCGCTTCCAACAGTAACTTCTTTCTGAGTTCCCGCCATTGGTAACATTTGTTTTGCAGTACCTCCGTTGGGTGGAAATTGTAGTTGAAGTAATTCAACCATCATAACATCGCCCGATTTTGCTGTTGCAAATGTTGCAGTTACAGTAAAATCGTCGTCCAAAGTGCTAATTCCTGTTCCTTCAGTGCTCGATACCCCTGTTAACAGAACGTTGCCATTCTCATCCAGTGGTATCTCGTAGTATGCTTGTTCGTTACAACTAATTATTGCAAACAGAACACTTATAATTATTATTAATTTTTTCATTTTCTTCAAGTATTTCATGATTAATAATTTATTGAGCAACTTGTTGAGGCATCCAACCATAATTCTGAGAGCACATTCTGTTGTTATCAATCTCGGTTGATGAAACAGGAGCTAAAAGGTGTTTTGCACTAAATTCAAAATTGAATGATGTAGGTTGATGACCCACAAAATTTTCAATTCCTGCGAATTC
>JBFFMM010000202.1:0-5612 GCA_041554075.1 Draconibacterium sp.
AACCTCTGCAAAACTTAGTAAAAGTTAGCAAAGTTTACCAAAAGCGAACAGACCGACACTGTGACACACGACACCCAAAACCGAGATATTTGTCATAGCCCGTCAGACCGGCACGAACGCTGGTAAACGTTGGCCTTGAATGGCGGCCGTGCTATAATGCGAAAGTCTTAAACTGTGAGTCAGCACTTGCTTTAGAACAATTTCCCATTTCGAATGGAAAATGGGTACTGACCGTCACACTAGTAACGGGTCATTTGAACAAGTGCTTTGGAGTCGAATTAGTGTCCATGCAAAACAGTTCCCACGCCCGAACTTTCCAGACCTTTGCCACCGTTAGCACCATTTGTCTGTTTCTCGCCGCGCTCTCCGGAGCTCTCATCGGACTTTCCCCACGAATGAAGCTTTTGCCTTCATATGTTTTCTTCTTCTCTTTCGCGGCTTTTTCGGTAATGATGTTCCAAACTACCCTGGCACGCTCACCTCGTCGACTACCACAACTGGATTTGAGTAAGCAGAAAAGCTCGCTGATTGCGGCGCTGGTGGTCAGCGGTCTGGCGGTATTTAGCGAGCTAACCCTGATACCTTGGCCCAAAATCATCGCCGGGATCATTCTGGGGATTGCCGTGATTATCCACGGCTACCACATTTGGAAAGGCTTTACGCTGGAGCAGATATGGAGCCATATCGCACTGCGCTTCTTTGCCACCGATATGGTTTTTCTGTTAGTGGCGGCCGTGGGCTTGTTTGCCTTGGGCTGGAAGGAAACCTGGCCCGATTTTCCACTCATCCCCGAATTCCTGCGCCCGTCAACTGTGTTTTTGGGAGCATCCTTCCCGCTCACGCTTACCTTTACCGGCTACTTGCATTGCTACGCAGATGCCAATGGAGGGCTCTCCAAATGGGAGCACCGGATTTTCGATTGGTGGTTACGATGCTGACAAAATAAATGGCGATGTACAATTTGGAATTGGTGCCGCCAATGAACAGTATGAAGGAATTGGGAGAGGGGAGTTGAACATTGAGTTTATGCCTGTTTTTCGCGATCAAATCGGTGCTTTTGGAACACCCACCAGCGACTCGGTTCGAACCTGTGTGACAAATGAAACCAAACGATTTTTAATGGTTATCATCAATTATGGTTCATCTTCTTTATCTTTGGCCACGCAAATGGCGGTTGATTTGCTAAATGAATATGCGCAGGCAACAAATGTTGAAGTAAAAAATATAAAATAAGGAATGAAATTTTCGAAATTCTTATTAAATCTTATGGGTTGGAGGACAGTTGGTGGACCAGCACCTGAGGAAAAATGCATTATTATTGGAGCTCCTCATACCAGCTCCTGGGATTTTATTATTTCGTGGTTGTTCTACACATCGGTTGGCGGATTGGCAAACACACTCATAAAAAAAGAGTTTTTCTTTTGGCCAATGGGATCACTACTCCGAAAAATGGGGGGATTCCCAATCGATCGATCAAAAGGTGCCAATGTAATTCGGCAGACTATACAATTGGTTAATGAAAACGAACATGTGCATCTGGCGCTAACCCCTGAAGGAACCCGGAATTACACCAAAAAGTGGAAAGCCGGTTTTCATATTATTGCCAAAGAAACAGGAATTCCGGTGTATTTGGGGTACTTCGATTGGGGACGTAAAGAAATTTCCATTGGTGAAAAGTTTGAAATCAGTAACGATGCCAAACAAGATATTAACCGGATGAAAGATTTCTACCGCGAAAAAGGAATTAAAGGAAAGTTCCCCGAGAAATTTACAACGGAGTATTAATGTTATTTCGCTTGTTTAGTCAAAAGCCGATATTGAAATTTTTACAGAAACACTTTCGAATTTGCCACCTTTAAAACCGGTAAAAACACCAATATTACCCACAAAAAACAAACTATTTAAGCTATAGCCTGCCTCCCAGTAATTTTCAAGAGCAGGAGTGGTTAAATAATTAAAATGTAAACTTTCGCTCCAGGTTTTTCGGTTTATTAACGAAAAGTAACGCAGCAAAATGTACTCGGTTCGGTACTCGGTTCCAAAAGTTAAATAGCTTTTGTTTGTGCTGAATTCATAGTCGTTCAGTAACTGGAAAGTAGTGGTAAACGAACTCATCAAAACCGGAATTTCTGCCGTCTGAAAATGTTTGTATTGCGAAAAATGCATCTGGTCGTTGTTGAAAAAATACCCGGCATTTATATACCAGTCAATTCCTGCCGTTGGCGAAACATTAGCTTGCTGGTGCCAGTTAATGTCAATTTGACTAAAATCGGATACTGAATTAAATACACCGGGAAGTCCTTGTTTAAAACCAAGTTGAAGCGTATAAAAATCGTCAATAAATAAAAACGGCGATTCTTCTAACCATGGTTTTCGCTGGCGCTTTTGGTAATTCATTCTAAGGGCATAACTAAAACTTTTTTGTTCCTCCAAAGTCGGGCTGGCACTGTTTAACCCATTCGGTAGGTTTGACGAAAATTCTTTGTTATCGGATAGCAAATAAGAGGCATGATTCTCCAGGGGATAAAAATGATCGTAGTTCGCATTTGCCAGAAAAGTAAAATCCTTTTTAAAACGTTGCGATACATTCAAATGCAGAAACTCCGTTTCGTAGAGTTTCATATAGTTTTTGGCAAAAAACCACGAGCTAATTGCATTTAAAGCCGGAGTAATACCAATAGAAGAAGGTTTAAAATCGCGGCTGTTTTTACCCAACGAAAATCCAAATTGATTTCCTTTTCCGGCGAAATTAACAAACCGCCCTTCGAGTGAGCCAAAAACGGCTTTTCGGTTAAAGGCATATCCCAATTCGGGTATTAAATAAACATATTTTCCACTGTCAGGATTTAATCGTAATTGCAACGATTGTTTGTATTTGTATCCGTCAACTGCATTAAAATCAAAATTCTCAGTCGAAATCAATCCATCGTATCCCAAACGAATTAAGGAATCTTTGCATAAATCATAATGACCAAACGCTATTTTTTTGAGTGCCGATTGTTGTTTTTTCTTTTTATCTTCATTGCTCAGCGAATCTTTGTCCATGGTTTCCAAAGCAACAATCGAATCGGCCATTTGATAACTTTGGATCTCAGCTGGAGTAAGAGGAATAGCACGAATGGTATCCCAAACAATATTGTTTTGAAGGGAATCCTTTTTATCGTCGATTTTGTATGTATTGTGTGTTGAAGCTACAATTGTGGAATCCTTGTATTGTTCTTTCAAAATCTTTCTATTCAGTCGTGCAACTTTACTTACATCGGCATTCGTAAGTTCCTTTTTTGCACTAATTGCGGCCACTTGTGTCGCTAATGCTTTCTCTTTTTCACTCTTTTCTCTTTCTTCAAATTCAGTTTTTTTTGCTTTTTCGGCAATAATATCCTGCTGAATTTTCGATTGGTAATTTTCGACTATGGAATCGTATTTTACCGACGAACCATAATAGAAGGTTCCTCTTAAGCCTAACATCGCAATATTGCCACTTATGTAGTACGATACAGGAAGCCAGTTGCCGTCGTCCAAATTTTGAAATTGTTGTTTTATTCTGAATTTAAAAAACTCGAAACTGGAATTAAAATCAAGGTTGTAAACACACCACAGTCGATCAACAATGTAAATAAAACCATCCAGCAACTCATCACTTTTGCGTTTTGGACTTACCTTAATTTTAAATACATCAAAATCGCCAACTGTTATATATCCTTCGTACTGAAAATTGTAGTGTTTTAAGGCCACAGCCGAAAGTGGAGAAATGGCCTGAAACGGTCGTTCTTCGTATATACTGGTTGTAATTAATCCCATCACCGGTGGCTCGTCAAAACCAATCAGCGATGTTTTTTTACTGATTACTTTTTGGTCGTAACTATCCGGATAATCGTAGGTTATTTTATTTTGCGACTCAATTACGTAAGTTACATTTTCTTTAAAATAGTCTTTTAGCTTTTTCCCATCATCCAATTCAATTTTATTTTGATACAGCTTTGGAATATTTGTAAATGCGAAGTTGCTTTTAATGTATAAATCAGCTGAGTAATGTTTTATTTTATTCCGATAATAAGGTGCTTTGGCCATGGCTTTGCGCATAATAAAATAGGCCGGATCTTCTTTGCCTGGAAAGACTTTTACTTCTTTGAGCTCAAATTCCTGAACTTTTAAAATAATGGGTAAAAACAAACTGTCGGCTTGCAAACTCACCGATTTATTCTCCTGTAGAAATCCCATGGAGCGAATGGTTAAAGAATAATCTCCTTTGGGCAATTGAAGCTGAAATTTACCTTCGGTATTCGATGTCGTTCCTTCTCGAGTCTCTTTTATAAAAATGGTAGCATAGGGGACAGGGTTTTCGTCTTCGTCGATAATAATTCCTGTAAGTACTTGAGCTTGCGCTACATTTGTGCTTAAAATAATAAATAAAACGAAGAATAGTTTAGTCACTCTTACATTTGTTAGTTGAAAGTTAATTGTGTTGAGCATGGCATTTTTTTGTTTTCTGTACTGCAAGAAACTTAAAATTGTAACAAAGGGAAATAAAATTTTGTTAAAAACACCTAATGTTTTATAAGTAGCTTTTGTGTGAATATATTATTCCCCGATTTAATACTTACCACATGTATTCCTTCTTTTAATTGCGAAACAGCAATGGCTGATTCATCAGAAAAATTATTCTTTTGAAATACAACCTGCCCCAGTAGATTGTAGATTATTAGCTCATCAATTCGATTTTCAGGAAGTCCCTTTACAAAAATTTTATTGATAGCAGGATTTGGATAAATACGAAAATCACCGGAAGCAAGATCCGAAATTCCGGTTGCGACTTCATCTTCAACCGCTACTTTGAGTTGCAAATTTCCACCATTGCTTTCCAGGTTAATTTGTGTGGTATCATCTGCCAAATAACCTGGCGAATGATAAATAAAAAAGGTATAATCTTCAGCTCCTTCAATACTAATTTCCTCGTCAAAATTATGTGTTATTGCATGTTCGTCGTCAATGGTTACCGACTGAAATATTAATTGATCGTTGGCACGGTTTGTAATCGTTACTTTTACCGTATCGCTTACATCGCCTGCAATTTCGTTGTGCGATACCAACATAAGTTTTGGAGCTGTTCCTGTAGTTGTTGGAAGATTGGCTTTGTTCCAGTCATTCATGCCGCCAATCATTTCATATACTTCTGCAAATTCAAGATTTTTCATTTTTGTAAAGGCGCCGGCACTTCTTCCTCCTGACTGGCAATGCAAAAGAAATAGTTTATGTTTGGGTAAAAGAGCTAAACGTTGCTGAAAATCAGCATCGCCGGTACTTCTGTTTATCGATCCCTCCAGATGTCCGCCACGCCACTCACGATCTGTTCTGACATCTAAAATTACAAAGTTTGGATTGTCTGAATTCGCCTGTATCAAACTGTCGCATTTAAGTGGGGAAAGTCGTTTGTAAATATTTTGAGAGAAGGCATTTCCACTCTGCAAAACTATAAGAGCTAGAAGTATAAGGTAAAATTTCAATTTCATAGCTAGCGTTTAAGTCTTAAAAATACAAATTGTTCATCTGTTTCTGACTGAAAAATAGACTACGTTCTATCACATTTAAAGGTTTATTGTTTTAAAAATTGC
>JBFFMM010000203.1:0-5601 GCA_041554075.1 Draconibacterium sp.
CACCGCGATATTGACAAAAATTACTACGAATTAGGATTGGGTATTCAGTATAATATTACAGACAACTTTGCAATTAGCGTTGGTGGTTTAATCTCTGAAAATGGTGTGTCTCCGCAGTATCAGAGCGATTTTAGCTATTCAAATTCATCGAAATCTATGGCGGGCGGTTTTATGTGGAAAATAACCGATAGACTTACCTTCGATTTTGGTATTTTGAATACTTTCTATATCGACGATACTGTTGAATTTACCGATCCTGACGTTGGTAAATACAATGAGCATTACGCAAAAACTACATTGGATATTGCAGCAGGTCTATCTTACAGTATATTTTAAACCAATAACTTAGTATAAGTTCAAAAAGGGTGTAGATGTTTTCTACACCTTTTTTTTTGCCGTATTGTATGTTTCGAAGAGCTTATAAAAATAAAAAACTGCTTCCAAATTGGAAAGCAGTTTTTGAATTATTTAAACAATAAAGTATTATATGGCATTGGCTTCAACGTGTACGTCGAAATCCATATTTACGGTAAAATCCATTGGAGCCGTATTTGTTGTTCCCGAAACGATTACCTCAATTGCCTTGGTAGAGTTTAAAATGGTAGCTGCCTGTGCAACATTAGCCGAGTTAATTGTTGGCGTTGGTGATGTGGTTGCATTGGTAACATTTTGAAAAGAAGCCAGAATTCCTGCTCCGGTTACGGAAATATCAACCATTTTAATTTCTTCACCTTCTCCCAAACCACTAAAAACAATTGCAAAGTCTGAAATGTCGATCGACTTTATTTTACTTAAATAGTCGTTTATATCTTCGTTCTCGCTAAGCGAATACGTTTTCGATTCAGAAAACGGAAAATCTTCAGCGGTGGATTTTTCAATCATTGCCACTGGGCTTTCTACTGAGACAGGAATGTCCATTGATAATGTAGTGTCGAAATCAACCGTGTTGGCCTCTTCTATTTTATCGCACGACAAAAGAAAAAGGGAGGCCACAACTAGTAAAAAGGAAATACGTTTCATAATTCTTTGTTTTATGTTTTCAGGGTGCAATATACGGCCAAAACCAGTGCAAGTCAATACTATTTTGAATAAATCTAAATAAAATTCAGTGTTGACTATCTCAAAACAATCCTATTGCTAACTCATAGTACAACAAATAATGGAGATTTTATTGCTAATTCAAATCAAATATTTTATTGTAAATTTCGTCGTTAACTAATTTAGCTGTCAATACAAATTCTTTTTTTCCTTCTAACAATAAAGGTGTTAAGTCGTAACGAAATTCTTTGGTAAAATAGGCCTCACACAAATCGTCGTTTGAATTGTGGCGTATTTCAAAAGTTGGGATAGTGGTGCTGCTGGCTGTCCAGGGATGCATTCGTGCCAAATCGATGGTATGTTCCTGACAACCTCCGCTGTACGATAACCGAAAGTACAAACAGTTTCCATCAACATACGCTTCATGTAAATATACCGGGTCGCGTGCTAAACTGTCGTAGTTTTCAAAATATAAATCAACATAAGGTGTGCAGCTTAATTCTTCTGCATATTTAATTTCACAGGCAACACCGCGGTCGCAACCATTTATAACATTTTCCAATTCAGCATATTCTACCAAAACTCGCTGACCGTTTGTAAATGTAAATTCTTTGGGATAAAACAAAGGTTGAATGCGGTTCCCATTGTCCAGTTCGATGATAAAACCACAGTTGCCTGCACCTGCATAATCAACCACTGTTCCGGCTTCCTGTTGTAAAATTGGTTCGATGTCATCCTGGCAGGCCGACAATACAACAAAAAATAACGATAGTAATACGAATAATCGTTTCATGGCTTTTGTTTATGGAATAACGAAAGTAGTATTGTTTTAGTCTTTTAATGTACTGACTTTTAACATTATTTTACTCTTCATACTTAGGATCTTGCACTTCTCCAATAAACAGAATCGCATCGGTATCATTTTCGGTAATGGCAAACAAAAACGGTCTGTTCACGTTAAAGTATATCTTTTGAGGGCCGATGGGACCAGCACTATTAGAGGTAAAAACAATTGCTGTTACAGCAGCGGCTTCAGTTCCTGTTTCGTTTACATCAATATAGGTTTTATGGATGACTGAACTTATAAATAAATCAACATCCGAAATGTTTGAAAAATCTGCTAATGATTCGGAGAATGCCTTTTGCATTCCCATTTGTTTTAGCACATTTTGTAGTTGCATGTCGAATGCAAACTTAAAACGAGGCATGGTTACTACAACATTGTCATGGATTTCAAAATCATTTGCCCAATTCAGCCAGTTATCAGCCGAAAGTTCGTCGATAAGTGATTGTGTATTTTCTCCTTCGGTAGGTAAAAGTACCATCATATTATACTGGCCGTTTCCGTATGGAAGTTTTATTGCGCTAAATAAGCCGTTCGAAACATATTCCAGTTTGTCTTCTTTGTGCATCATTGGTACTTCTTTAGTAGTACCGTCTGGTAAAATAAAGTTTCGCATTTTTGTGCCTTCTTCATCAAATTCAGTTGACCAGTTTCCATAAAAATAGATTGCATTTAACAATACCATTTTATCGTAAGGCGATAATTTGTTAATGATGTTTGTGATTTTATCGTGTGTTTTATTGGCCACCCAGCTGTTTATTTTTGTTACAGATGCCGGATTGCTAAAATCAATTCCACTCACTTCGGCTTGGTAATAACTTTGGTTAATTGAAAGAAAATCCTGTTTTACAGAAAAATCTTCGTCATAAAAAATGGCGTTTGCAATTTCAAAAACAACATCTTCGTCGAGCGACTGTAGTGCTGCAATCAGTAATTTATACGAGTTATTTATTTGTTCGGGGGTGAGGCCGTTTAGTTTCATTGCTTCTTCCATTTCGGTTTTAGTATTGCCGGCAGCTCCATTGTATGCCATCCCCAAAGCCAGTGAAATACTAAGTGGTGAAATCATAATGTTTTCTTCAATACTTTCTTTTCGTATTTTCTGGAAAATTTCCAAGCCGAAGACATTGTCGGCTTCAACTAATTGAGCTGATTTTTCATCAAGTTCAATGGTTTTGGGTACAATCGGATCATCGGTGTTTTTATTACAGGAACTTAGTACAATACAGAACAGAGTGAAAATAAGTATGATGAATGATTTCATTTGTTTGATGTTTTTCTATTTATTGCAATTGTTTAGTTTTTAGATGGAAGTAGCTATTAAAAGGTTGCGTGGTAAAATTTATGTTTAACACAGCCTGTAACGAATGACGTAGTTTTTATTGTTACACGCAACCCTTTTTCGGTAACCTCCGTCTTATTCACGAAATACTGAACTGAAAACCGGAAAGAAAGATAGCAGATGTTAAAAAACGGGATGTTAAAACCCAGTATAAAACCGTATTTTTGCTGAACATTTGCGATAAATTTTGGAAGATCTGAAAAATATAATAAACGAGTGTGCTTCGGGGAATGTGCGTGCACAGGAAAAGCTATACCACCGATTTGCGCCAACTATGTTTGGCGTGTGTTTGAGGTATGCTAAAGATAATACTGAAGCTGAAGATAATCTGCAGGATGGTTTTATCAAGGTTTTTCAGAACATTGCCCGTTTTAGGCACGAGGGTTCTTTTGAAGGTTGGATGAGACGAATAATGGTAAATGTTTCGCTGGAGAAATACAGAAAACAACATTTGATGTATCCGGTTGAAGATGTTTCTGTTTTGGATGCCCAGCAAGTATCAGATGATATACTGGCAGAGATTTCTGCAAAAGAGTTATTGGATGTGATTCAGCAATTACCACCTCGTTACCGAATGGTATTTAACCTTTATGTAATGGAAGGGATGAACCACAAGGAAATTGCGAAAGAGATGAAAATTTCGGAGGGAACTTCGAAATCGAACCTTGCCCGTGCAAGGGATATTTTAAAACGTAAAGTGAAAGAACTTTACCGCGAAGTTGGAAATAGTAATTATACGGCTTGATGAATGATAAGTTAAATATGGATAAAACAATCCGTGAAAAGCTCGATGGTTTTTCGGTTGCGCCACCTGCCCATTTGTGGAATTCTATTCAAGGGCAAATGGTTGCACAAAAACGGAAAAGACGTTTGGCGTATATTGCCTGGGTTTCGGCAGCTGCTTTGGTAGTATTTGCATTTTTGGCGGGGTGGTATTTTAACGATCAAAGCGAAGAAATACAACCTGCTTTTGCTGAACATGAAAAAGTATCGCCTAAAAAGGAAGTGCCAACAACTGTTGTGCAAAATGATGTGAGCAAACAAAACGATAAAACCATTTTAAATTCAGAAAAAGCGAAACCGAAATCCATTGCTGATATTGAAGCGATTCAAACTTTTAATGATGCGCAATCGATGGTTGATAAATCAGAAGAAAGTCCTGTTTTAAGTGCAACTGCAGAACGTAATAGCTATGATTTATTAGAAAGTCTGCAGGCAATATTTATGGTAAAACAAGAGGATGTTAATTTGGTCGAAAACCATAAAGAACAGAAGCAAGTACTTTCAGTTACGGCTGCCGATGAACTGTTAATTGCCGAAAACATCAAAAACAGTAAACAATACGAGAAGGATAAGAATGGCTGGATTGTTGGAGCACATCTTTCGCCGGCATATTCATCGCATTCGTCAAGTCACGAGAAACAATATGCTCAAAATATGACCTATTCGGGGAGCGATGGTAACGGTAATGTTGGTGGTGGTTTTTCGGTGCAGTACAAAACCGGAAAACGATTGCGGGTAGAAAGTGGTGTGTATTATTCGCAAAATGGGCAACGTTCAAACGGCTCTTCAGGGGGACTTTTTAATTTTCATAATGGTGCAGATGCCGATTATATGTATGCAAATCCTTCGCCAAACAATCCTGCGATGATTGGAGCCACCGATGGCATTTTTTCGAATTCAGTAAGAATGATCAGCGAAGGCATTGCAATGAACAGCACAGCTGGTGTTATTATAATGCAAACCGCGCCGGAAGGTACTTTGGTTGCTACCGATGCAGAATTAGCCAATGCAAAATCAACAAATACATTAATAACCAATGGAGAATTTTCTCAAGTTTTTGAATTTGTAGAAATACCACTTTCATTGCGATACAGTGTGCTCGATAAAAAGTTTGGAATTGAGCTGGTTGGAGGTATAAATGCTGGATTTGTTGTTGGAAATGCTGCCTATATTAATAATGATTTTGGCAATCAAAAAATTGGAAGTACTCAAGATATTTCAAAATTAAACTTTTCAGGAATTATTGGGGTGGGAATGAATTATGCCCTTGGTAAACATGTTTCGCTCGCTTTGGAACCGCGGTTAAATTATTACCTGAGTTCCATAAATTCAAATCCAGATGTAACTTACCGACCCTATCGGATTGGGGTATTTACCGGTGTTTATTATGAGTTTTAGCTACATGTCTCGTTTTTCGATAATTTTGTAGTTAAACCATTTTACACACTAATTTGCCCAATTAAAATATGCCTTTTTGATTTTAGGTAAATTAGAGTACAAAATGGTATAAAAGACTTGATTGTCTTTTAATATCGGTCATTTGTTTAACAGAAATCGGATTCTGTTATTAATGTGAATTTTTTTCGTATTAACA
>JBFFMM010000204.1:0-5554 GCA_041554075.1 Draconibacterium sp.
ACCGTAAAAAAGCACGCGAAAATGCAAACATTGCTTTGGTACGAAACAAGAAAGCAAACCGTGTTGCCACCAAACGTTTAAAAGCGGCGGCAGGATTTATGAAACAAAACAACAACGAAGCGTTCCACGAAGAAATATTAAAAGCATTCTGGGGATATTTAAGCGATAAATTAGGTATTCCGGTTGCCGACTTAAATCGTGATTCGGCAATTAGTAAATTACAGGACAGGAATGTGGAAGAGACTGTAGTTAAAGATTTTGAGGATGTTGTAGAACAATGTGAATTTGCACGTTATGCACCTTCCGGCGGATCGGAAGCTCGACACGAATTGTACAAAAAAGCCGAATCGACTATGAGCCGATTTGAAAAACAGATTAAAAGATAGTGTTCAGTTACAGTTTAGGCAACTTACAACTGTCTTTTAAACCCTGAAAGGGCGCAAGATGACAGATAAAAATAGATTAAAGAAGAGGCGCATCGACACTGGTAGGTTAAAAAGAAAAAGTAGCATGCGCCACATAACAAAACGATGATTAAGATGAAAAACATATTGGTATTATTATTTTTAATCACACCTATTTTCCTGTTGGCTCAGGAAAACAACACCCAACTATGGGAAAAAGCCAACGCTTACTTCACTACTGAAGAATACGAGCAGGCAATTTCGCTTTACGAAACAATTGTTGCCAGTGGTGAAGAGTCGGCAAAATTATATTTTAATCTTGGAAACGCTTATTACAAAAGTGGCGATGTAAACAATGCTATTTTAAATTACGAACGAGCAAAGGTTTTGGCTCCTCAAGACGAGGACATTGAATTTAACCTTAAAATTGCCAACCAATTTGTAGTCACAAAAATTGAGGAACTCCCCCAACCTTTTTTCCT
This sequence comes from Draconibacterium sp., assembly GCA_041554075.1. Taxonomy (GTDB): domain Bacteria; phylum Bacteroidota; class Bacteroidia; order Bacteroidales; family Prolixibacteraceae; genus Draconibacterium. Next base: position 887 of record JBFFMM010000204.1, read on the forward strand.
TCGTTGGAGAACATCCGTGGTGAATAAATACCCTGCAGATACCTGGGCATATATTAGTATTGGGGCTTTTGTACTCTTCTTACTATTATTAGGTTTATATATCTTTAGCCGAATGTCTGCGATCAAGCGAATTTCATTTTGGATTGGAATTGTTGCAATTCTTTTTTCGGGATTCTCCTTTTCGATGGCGGCACAACAAAAAGAAAAAATCAATAAAAGGAATCATGCCATTGTTTTCTGTCCGCGTGTAACCGTAAAAAGTTCACCAACAGAAACCGGTACCGATTTATTCCTTATTTATGAAGGCTTAAAAATTGAAATAACCGACAGTTTAAGTACCTGGAAGGAAATAAAACTGGCAGACGGGAATCAAGGTTGGTTGCCTGACTCTTGCATTGTAAAAATCTAATTTCTAATTGCCCCCAAGTATCTCCAAACGCAAATTGCTATTGCTGGCAGGGCTTGCCAAACTCTTCACAGATTCGCATACGCACTTCTTATTTCTGAATCATTCAGTACAAAAATGGTCATTTGATCTATATTGCAGCGGAATAAAATAAACTTATACCGTTTTACATACTAATTCGCTCAAAAGAAAAATGAAGGATTTTTGCTATATACGAAAAAGAAAAATTAGTAATAGCAGGGCTATTGGTCATTTTTATTTTGAAGTATAAAGCAAAAAGACACGTTTTAATTGGGCCGATTAGTTTGTATAATGGTATTAAACAGGTTCATAACTCGGTGCATCTATTCTGCATTTTTTTGCCCAATCAAATAAAAACTTTCTATTGCAGATAGAAAAAATAAAAAAGCATTATAAAACATAAATATTTGATGTCCTTTGTGTTTGCTATATATGTAAGAATCTATATATTTACATTGCAAGAACCAAAAAATTCTTAGAAAAAAATCAACTTTTCGTGAAATATGTTGTTAGAAATTGCGACATTGGTTTCATTGACAATTATTTAAAAAAACAAAATATCTTATGTTTGATTTAGACCTTGTAAAAAAAGTTTATTCCGAGTTACCTGAGCGCGTTAAAAAAGCGAAGAACTTGCTGAATAAACCAATGACTTACGCCGAAAAAATCCTTTATGCTCATCTATTTGAAAATCAGGAGCTAGAAGCTTTTAATCGCGGAGCTGACTACGTAGATTTTGCTCCTGACCGTGTAGCTATGCAAGATGCTACTGCTCAAATGGCATTATTGCAATTTATCAATTCGGGTAAAAAAACAACTGCAGTACCTTCAACTGTTCATTGCGACCACCTCATTCAGGCGGAAGTAGAAGGAAAAGCTGACTTGAGTGTTGCCAAGGATATAAATAAAGAAGTATATGACTTTTTAGAATCAGTTTCGAACAAATATGGAATTGGATTCTGGAAACCGGGAGCCGGAATTATTCATCAGGTAGTTTTAGAAAACTATGCTTTCCCCGGAGGAATGATGATTGGAACCGACTCGCATACGGTAAATGCCGGTGGTTTAGGAATGGTTGCCATTGGAGTAGGTGGTGCTGATGCCGTTGATGTAATGGCTGGAATGGCCTGGGAATTAAAAATGCCAAAACTAATTGGTGTTAAACTAACCGGTAAATTGAGTGGCTGGGCTGCTCCAAAGGATGTGATTTTAAAAGTTGCAGGAATTCTTACCGTCAAAGGTGGAACAGGAGCTATTGTTGAATATTTTGGAGAAGGCGCAAAATCACTTTCAGCAACCGGAAAAGGAACCATTTGCAATATGGGGGCTGAAGTAGGTGCAACCACAAGTATTTTTGCTTACGACGAAAGTATGGCACGCTACTTAAAAGCAACTGGACGTGCACAGGTAGCTGAATTGGCCAACACAGTAAAAGCTGATTTGGATGCGGATGCCGAAGTGTATGAGAATCCGGAATTATTCTACGACGAAGTAATTGAGATTAACCTTTCGGAATTGGAACCTCATATAAACGGACCTTTTACTCCCGACCGTGCTACTCCTATTTCACAGATGAAAGAAGTAGCCGTTGAAAATAACTGGCCTTTGAAAGTTTCAGTTGGATTAATCGGAAGTTGCACCAACTCATCGTACGAAGATATTTCACGTGCAGCATCAATTGCAAAACAAGCCGAAGAAAAAGGCTTAATTACCAAAGCTGATTTTACCATTACTCCGGGTTCGGAACAAGTGCGTTTTACCATTGAGCGAGATGGTTTTATCGATACATTTGAAAAAATCGGTGGAAAAGTATTTGCCAATGCTTGTGGTCCGTGTATTGGACAATGGGCGCGCGAAGGTGCTGATAAACAGGAAAAAAATACAATCGTTCACTCTTTTAACAGAAACTTCTCGAAACGTGCCGATGGTAATCCCAATACCCATGCTTTTGTAACATCGCCAGAAATGGTGACAGCACTTGCAATTGCCGGTCGTTTGGATTTTAATCCCGCAACCGATACGCTTACCAACAAAAATGGCGAACAAGTAAAACTTGACCTGCCAACTGGAGACGAGTTGCCAACCAAAGGCTTTGCTGTTGAAGATGCAGGTTTTCAAGCTCCTGCTGCCAATGGATCAGATGTTGAAATTTCAGTTTCAGAAGAATCAAAACGATTGCAGTTGCTTTATCCATTTGCTGCCTGGGATGGAAAAAACATTACAGGTGCTAAACTGTTGATTAAAGCGTTGGGGAAATGTACAACCGACCACATTTCAATGGCTGGTCCATGGTTACGTTTCCGCGGACATTTAGATAATATCTCGAATAATATGTTGATTGGTGCAGTAAATGCATTTAACAGCGAAACAAATAAGGTTAAAAATCAATTAACCGGCGAATACGATGCAGTTCCTGCAGTGCAGCGCGAATACAAAGCTGCTGGTATTTCAACCGTTGTCATTGGCGATCAAAATTACGGAGAAGGTTCATCGCGCGAACATGCCGCCATGGAACCACGTCATTTGGGAGTAAAAGCTGTAATTGTTAAATCGTTTGCACGTATCCACGAAACCAACCTGAAAAAACAAGGGATGTTGGGATTAACATTTGACAACGAAAACGATTACGACCTGATTCAGGAAGACGACACATTCAACTTTGTTGATTTAGTTGAATTCGCTCCCGGAAAACAGCTGACACTGGAAGTGATGCATAACAATGGTTCAAAAGATACCATTAAATTAAACCACACCTATAACGAGCAGCAAATCGATTGGTTTAAAGCAGGATCTGCATTAAACTTAATCAAGCAACAAAGTAACTAAGAAAAAATCCTGAAAGGATTTTATTTGAGTAACCCCCGGTTTTAACCGGGGGATTGTAAAGAATAATCTTGATGGGCGAATCCGGAACAGCGCAACAAAGCAAAAAGCCAAACATTCGCCCAACTCTGAAAAGTGAATTGAAAAACCAATTTCAAAAATCAAAATAACCAGTAAATTAATTTAGAACGATGCAAAAAATAAAAGTTCAAAATCCAGTCGTAGAACTCGACGGTGATGAGATGACAAGAGTAATTTGGGATTTTATTAAACAAAAACTAATCCTTCCCTATCTTGATATTGATTTAAAATATTATGACTTGGGAATGGAAAGTCGTGATGCAACAAACGATCAAATTACAATCGACTCGGCAAATGCCATAAAAAAATATGGGGTTGGAGTAAAGTGTGCAACCATTACCCCGGATGAAGCTCGTGTTGAAGAGTTTGGGTTAAAAGAAATGTGGAAGTCGCCAAACGGAACAGTTCGAAATATTTTGGGAGGAACGGTTTTTCGCGAGCCAATTCTCATCAAAAATATTCCTCGTTTGGTTCCCGGTTGGACAAAACCAATTTGTATCGGACGTCATGCATTTGGCGACCAGTATCGAGCCACTGACTTTGTGACAAAGGGAAAAGGCAAATTAACCATAACCTTTACTCCCGAAGATGGCAGCGAACCTGTTTCTCATAACGTTTATGATTTTGAAGGCGACGGGATTGCAATGGCCATGTACAACACCGACGAATCGATTTACGGATTTGCTCACTCGTGCATGCAACAGGCAATTACAAAAAAATGGCCTTTGTACATGTCAACAAAAAATACGATTTTGAAAAGATACGATGGAAGATTCAAAGATATTTTCCAGGAAGTATTTGAATCTGATTACAAGGAAAAATTTGATGAACTTGGAATTACATACGAACATCGTTTAATCGACGACATGGTAGCCGCAGCCATGAAATGGGAAGGTGGATATGTTTGGGCATGTAAAAATTACGATGGCGACGTACAAAGCGACACCGTTGCACAAGGGTTTGGATCGCTTGGATTAATGACTTCTACGCTGGTCACTCCTGATGGAAAGACCATGGAAGCCGAAGCAGCGCATGGAACTGTTACGCGTCATTACCGTCAACACCAAAAAGGAAATCCTACATCTACCAATCCAATTGCATCTATTTTTGCATGGACACGTGGTTTAGCATTCCGAGGCAAATTAGATGAAAATGAAGAATTAATTGACTTTGCAAATGCGTTGGAACAAGTTTGTATTGAAACCGTAGAATCGGGTAAAATGACCAAAGATTTAGCTTTAATCATTCATGGAAAAGCATTAACAGATGCTGATTATTTAACTACCGAACAATTTTTGGAAGCGTTAGATGAAAATCTCCAGGCTAAATTAAATTAA
>JBFFMM010000205.1:0-5454 GCA_041554075.1 Draconibacterium sp.
ACCCGCCGTATTATTGTTCACGATTCAATTTTCGAGGATTTCAAAAAACGATTGATCAATACGTATAAAAATCTTCCCATTGGACATGCGCTCGATCAAAAAACACTGGTTGGTCCGCTGGTCGACAAGTGGGCCGTTGAAACTTACCAGGCTGCCATTGAAAAAGTAAAAGAGGAAGGCGGAAAAATCATGGTTGGAGGAGAGATGCTTTCAGGAGAAGGATATGAGTCAGGTTGTTTTGTTACGCCGTGTATAGCCGAGGTTGAAAATCATTTCGAAATTGTTCAGAACGAAACTTTTGCACCTCTGCTGTATATGATTCGCTATTCTGATTTGGAAGAGGCCATTCGTATTCACAACGATGTACCGCAAGGTTTGTCATCTGCAATATTCTCACGAAATATGCTCGAAACCGAGAAGTTCTTGTCACACGAAGGATCTGACTGTGGAATTGCTAACGTAAATATTGGAACATCGGGTGCCGAAATTGGCGGTGCTTTTGGTGGCGAAAAAGAAACAGGTGGCGGTCGCGAATCAGGGTCTGATGCATGGAAAGCTTATATGAGACGACAAACGAACACAATTAATTATAGTACCGATTTGCCTTTGGCGCAGGGAATCGAGTTTAATGTTTAAAATATTTGAAAATGGTCATGCCCTCACTCTGAGTAAGGGCATGACTAAACAGAATAGAAATGCAAAATATATTAATATTTGGTGCAGGCAGGTCAAGCATTTCCATGCTGACTTACCTTTCTCAAAATGCCGGGAAATATAATTGGATTGTAAAAGTAGTTGATACTCAAAAAAGTAATTTTATTGATGACCTGGATGTTACATTTGAATTGCTTGATGTAAAAGATAAATTGGCACGTGAAAAGGAGGTAAAAAATGCCGATTTGGTAATTTCCATGCTTCCGGCACACTACCATAAATTAGTAGCTCAATCGTGTCTCAAATTTTCCAGAAATCTTTTAACAGCTTCGTACGAAAACAAAGAGATGCATGTTTTTGCCGATGAAGTAAAAAGTAAAGGTCTGCTTTTTCTTAACGAGTGTGGGTTGGATCCCGGGTTGGATCACATGTCGGCTATGCGAGCGATTGACAGCATAAAAGAAAAGGGCCATAAGTTACTAGCTTTCGAATCGTTTACAGGTGGTTTGGTTGCTCCCGAATCGGATGATAATCCGTGGAATTATAAGTTTAGCTGGAATCCAAGAAATGTGGTTTTGGCAGGACAGGAGGGACCTGCAAAGTTTATTCAGGAAGGAAAGTACAAGTACATTCCATACAATCGTTTGTTTCGCCGGACGGAGTTAATTGAAATAGCTGATTTTGGCTGGTTCGAGGGATATGCCAACCGCGATTCTCTTAATTACATTGAAAAATACAATTTACAGGGTGTCCCAACAGTTTACAGGGGAACACTGCGTCGTCCGGGATATTGTCGTGCCTGGGATGTTTTTGTGCAACTTGGGGCAACAAACGACACTTATTATTTAGAAGATGTGGAGAACATGACTTACCGCGAGTTTATCAATTCATTTTTGTACTATCATCCAACGGATTCGGTAGAGCTTAAATTGTATCATTATATGAAGATTGCAATGGACTCAGATATTATTCCGAAGTTGAAATGGTTGGGAATTTTTGAAGACAGAAAGATTGGATTGAAAAAGGCAACACCTGCGCAGGTTCTTGAAAAATTACTTAAAGAAAAATGGAGTTTACTTCCTGAAGAAAAAGACATGGTTGTGATGTGGCATAAATTTAAATTTCAGGATCATAATTCAAATGAAACGATGGTAATGAATTCTTCGCTGGTTGTGCTCGGTGAGTCGGGAGAACAAACAGCAATGGCAAAAACAGTTGGTTTGCCGCTGGCAGTCGCAGCAAAATTAATTTTAACCGGCCAATTAAATTTGCAAGGGATGTTTATTCCAACCCGAAAAGAAATATATCAACCCATTCTTGCCGAATTGGAGAATTATGGAATAACTTTTGCCGAAACAATAAAAGAATCTTACAAAGTTTAGGTTTTTGTGAGTAAGTGTAGAGTACGATTTTTGAGATTCCATCTTTTTAAGGTGGAATCTTTTCTTGTAATAAATTTGAATCGATTTTTAGCTATTGTACCAATTTTAAAACAGAAAGAACCGCACAATGATCCGAAGCCACTTCATCGCAAATTACCTTGTTATCTATAACTTCCCATACTTCTTTTGGACGAAATAATATGTAATCAATCTTTTTTTGCGGATTATCTGAAGAATAAGTAGGTTCGGGTTTGTTGCCAAAACTATCTGTCCAATATTCCTTTAGTATTAATATGGGTTTACTTTCCGGGGTGGCATTTAAATCGCCGGCTAAAATTGTGGGGTATTTCCCATTCGCAAAAACCTCATTTAGTTTTTTTACCTGGTCGATCCGGTCGCTGCTATTTTTCTGATGCTCCAAATGTGTTCCAACAAAACAGATTGTGTCTCCTGATTCCAGTTTAACCAAAACTTCCAATGCCGCTCGTGGTTCATTTCCCGGTGAATGGGGGAGTGCAATATTGCGACTGGTAAGAATTGGCATCTTGGTAAGAATTCCTTCTCCATATCCTCCACCGTCAAAGGGCATGGCAATTCCAAAAAGAGGAGCCATTTTTGTTCTCCATCCCAACTCGGTTGCTAAATCGTATTTTTTCGCTCGGTTGGTTTTAAAATCCACTTCCTGCAGGGCAACCAAATCAGGATCCACATCGGTAATTACCGATGCCAGTTTGTCTAAATCAAAATCTCCATTTGTTGTGGCGCCATGCAAAATATTAAAAGTTAAAACGCGAATTATTGTTCCGTCATCGTTAATGTTTTGCGCTGAAAGTGTATTGAATAATAGGATTGACGAAAATAGGAATAGTAGTCTAATTGGTTTCATCTGTAAATTTTAATGAAAGTCTGAAAATAGAAATTAAATTTTACAATTTGCATTTTTCGTCTAACTTTGATTCCATAGAATCTAAACCTGTTATAATGAAAACCAAAATCTATTTTATTCTAATTGTTTTTACATTTCAACTGTTTTTTTCGTGTTCATCAGAAACATCAAATTGGACCCATTTTCGTGGTTCCAAATCCGATGGCCACGCCAATGTGAAGGTAGCACCTTTGGAATGGAGCGACACTGAAAATGTCGTGTGGAAAGTACCGGTTAAAGGATTAGGTTGGTCATCGCCGGTGGTTAATGGAACCCAGGTTTGGATTACTTCGGCTGAAAAAGACGGACATGAGTTTTATACATTATGTTTCGATTTGGAAACTGGAAAGTTATTGGACGAAAAGACGATTTTTACGGCTGAAGAACCGCAACGAATTCATGGAACAAATTCTTATGCAACACCAACACCTTGTATTGAAGATGGATTTGTATATGTGCATTATGGAAATTTTGGAACAGCGTGTATCAATACAAAAAATTTTGAAATTGTTTGGAAACGGGAAGACATGCCCTGTAATCACATGCAGGGACCGGCATCATCAATTATTCTGCATAAAAATATGTTGATTGTACACTTGGAAGGAACAGAAGATCCGTATGTTGCAGCACTGGATAAAAGAACTGGAAAAACCATTTGGAAGAGTGTTCGCCCAAAAGAAATTTACGACCCACTGGAACCTGTTTACCGAAAATCATATCAAACGCCAATAGTAATTACAGTAGAAGGGAAAGAATTGTTAATTAGTAATTCTTCATTTATGTGTTTCGCACACGATGTAAATACAGGCGAAGTGGTGTGGACCATTGAATATGGTTTTGATTCAACAGTAAGTCAACCATTGTTTTATGATGGTCTGGTATATGTAAATTCAGGTTGGATTTTTGAAGACAACAAACCATTTTGGACACGCCAGTATGCAGTTGATCCAACCGGAACAGGCGATGTAACCAAAACACATATTAAATGGATGTACGAAGATGAGGTTCCACAAATTCCAACTCCGGTAATTGTCGATGGCAAAATGTACATGGTTCACGATCGTGGAATGGTGACTTGTTTGGATGCCAAAACTGCTGAAGTAATATGGAAACATGAATTAAAAGGTAATTTTAATTCATCGCCGATTTACGCCGGAGGAAATATTTATTTTATAAATGTAAAAGGGGAGTGTACAATTATTAAACCCGGAAACACTTTCCAAAAAATAGCCGAAAACGATATTGAAGGAACAGTAAAAGCAGTACCCGCTTTTGTGGACGATAAAATGATTTTACGTTCGGATAAGTTTTTGTATTTGATTAAATAGTGGCCGAAGGATGTCCTCTTTCGAAAAGATGACATTCCATGTTTTAATACCTCTATTCAAGTATTCCTGCAGCTTCCTTCCCTGCGTCAGGGTTATCGAGCATGTTGTTAAACGACAGTACTCCATTTCCAGATTGTATTTTGTGATTAATCCAGTGAATCGAAATTCGCCTAATTCCAGTTTGATTTTTCAACAAAAAAATTAAAAAAACATCTAACAATTAGAAATATTTTCAAAAAACCACTTTTTTTCGGCTTTTTCCCGACAAATATTTCAAATCTCACACTGTTATTTATAAAAACTGTTGAAAAAATATACAGGTGTTGAAAATCCTTACAACAGATTAAATCCATTGGTAATCAGTGTGTAACACATTGTGTTTTAACTAGTGTAAACATATTCAACACTTCATGTTGATTGTATTTTAAGCAGTCTTGAGTCTAACTGTTTGTTTGTGAATCTGTTGAGAGAGTATTTCTGTTTTGGTATTATAGTTGGTTAAGGTCAATTAGGAATAAAATAACCAAAAAAATACAACATGAAAACAAAAACTCTATTGACCGCTGGTTTGCTGATGTTCTTTATTTTTAGTCTCAGCAATCGTGGTGCAACACAAAATGCATCCACAGATGAAACCATTACCCTATGGAGCACACCGGAAGTGCAACAACTCACCACTACCTTTATTCACGAATATGGCAAATCACATCCCAATTTGGATTTTAAAATGATGCCACTGACTGTTTCGGGAATTCGTGAAAATCTAAATGAAACAGCGGGTTTGGCATTTTTTTCACAGGATTTGGATGTGCCAATGATGGACAACTCGTTGTTGAAAATGGTAGTTGGCCGCGATGTGATTGTTCCGATTCTGAATGCGGAAAACCCATTTTATACGATTATTGAACAGCATGGAATATCGGTAAAGAATTTCAGAAAAGCGTTTACTGCCGGTAAAGCAGACTGGAATATTTTTATGGGAAACGGATCAAAGGAGCCGATGCATATTTATGTTTTGGACGATGAATCTGCGCAGGTGTCCGTATCTGATTTTTTGAATATGAGCCCGGAGATTGTGGCTCAAGTGGAAACAAAATCGGCGAGTGAAATTATCCGGCTTGTTCAAAATGATAAATATGCCATTGGATTTTGCCGTTTATTAAAT
>JBFFMM010000206.1:0-5427 GCA_041554075.1 Draconibacterium sp.
ATCCTTCGTCGCAATACCAGCTGCGAAACATTATTAAAACATACGCCCAACAAAAAGAAAAAACTTTACTGATTTCAAGCCACGATCTGGACCACGTTGCCGATGTGTGCTCGCGTATTGTGATTCTTGAAAAAGGTAAAATTGTGCGCGATGTAGAAAAAACAGACTCAACCTTAGCTGAATTGGAAGAATTCTTTACAGGCGTTAAAAAAGAACCTGAATTTCTGGAGGAATTATAGCATATTTGTTTGTTCCACTTTCATGTTTTATGCTGTATAGTACGACTATAGGAATAAGCAAGATTTTTACTTAATTTTATATTCCTTAAAAATTGTGCACTTAAAGTATGGAAAACCAAGATCAAAACATAAAACAGGCCTACTCGAAAATGGCACAATTGTGCAGCCGTTCGGAACAGTGCTCTGCCGATATTCGTAAAAAAATATTGGTATATGAAATTGTTGATGAAATTGTTGACGAGATTATTGAAAAACTGATTAAAGAAAAATTTATCGACGATAAACGATATGTGCGTGCCTATATAAACGACAAATTCAAGATTAATAAATGGGGTCGAATTAAAATGCGCTATTATTTGAAAATGAAAGGTCTTTCGGACGAAACAATTCGATACGGTATGGAAAATATTGACGAAGAAAAATACAAAAACCTGCTGATAAAAACGATGAAAGCCAAAGCCAAAACCATTAAATCGAAGGATAAATTTCAGAAAATGGGACAGGTTATTCGTTACGCTCAAAATCGTGGTTTTGAACCGGAATTGATTCACCGGTATATGAATTTGGCACTCGAGTAGACGCATTAAACAGTTACAGTTAATAGGGAGAATAGTCTTAACATTCAGTTTGTAAAAGAACGCCCCTTCGAATAAATTCTGACAAATGAGACTGTGACTGCAAACTATAAATTACTACCTTTGCCATCCAACTAATAAATACGCATATTAATGATTTTGAAAGACCAGGTAAAAGACCTAGTTGAGCGCCGGGAAGCGCTGAGGAGGCATCTTTGACTACGATGCAAAACTAATTTCACTACAAGAGGAAGAACTCAAAACCCAGGATCCTGAATTCTGGACCAATCCGAAAGAAGCAGAAGCCCAAATGAGAAAAATCCGCACCATAAAAGTGTGGACCGATGGTTTCAAAAAAGTAAACGAAGCTGTTGAAGATTTTCTGGTACTTTACGAATTTTTCGAAATGGAGGAAGCCAGCGAAGAAGAAGTAGATCAATCGCACACCGACACACTGACCTTAATTGAAGAGTTGGAAGCAAAAAACATGCTTCGGAACGAAGAAGACCATTTGGGTGCCGTGTTACGAATTAATGCCGGGGCAGGCGGAACAGAAAGTAACGACTGGGCCGAAATGCTCTTCAGAATGTATTCGCGCTGGATTGAAAAGAATGGCTACAAAATGAAAATTGCCGATATGCAAAACGGCGATGAAGCGGGTATAAAAAGCTGCACCATCGAAATTGAAGGTGAATTTGCCTACGGATATCTGAAAAGCGAAAACGGCGTTCACCGCCTTGTGCGCTTGTCGCCGTTTAATGCACAAAACAAACGAATGACATCGTTCACCTCGGTTTATGTTGCGCCACTTATCGACGACACAATTAAGATTGAAGTAAATCCTGCAGATATTACATGGGATACTTTTAGAAGTGGAGGAGCAGGTGGACAAAACGTAAACAAAGTAGAAACAGGTGTTCGATTACGACATGCGCCTTCGGGAATTATTATTGAAAATACCGAAAGTCGCTCGCAACTGGGCAACAAAGAAAATGCTTTGCGCCTGCTAAAATCGCAATTGTACGAAGAGGAACTCCGTAAACGCCACGAAAAAACGGCAGCCATCGAATCGCAAAAGAAAAAAATTGAATGGGGATCTCAAATCAGATCGTACGTTTTACAGCCATATAAATTGGTAAAAGATGTACGTACAAATTACGAAACAGGGAATGTGAATGCAGTTCTGGATGGCGATCTCGATGGTTTTATTAAAGCTTTTCTAATGGAATTTGGTGGTAAATAACATCAAAATCTTATGGCATTGTTTTTGGAAAATTGCACTCCTTTTCTGATATTGTCAGAAGATATAATATTCGTTTAAACCGCTAAAAGCAGGGCATTCATGTATTCAAAAGAAAAATTTATTAATCGCGAAATAAGTTGGTTGTCATTTAACGAAAGAGTACTGCAGGAAGCTGACGATCCCAATACTCCGTTGTTTGAACGAATTCGTTTTATCGGTATTTTTTCGAACAACCTCGATGAATTTTTCAGGGTACGCGTTGCTGCGGTTCGGCGGATGGTTGCACTCGGAAAAGATGAAGAAAATCTTCTGGGAAGCCTGACTCCCAAAGAACTACATAACAAAATAAAAACCATTGTCAACGATCAGCAAAATAAAGTTCAAAAGATTTTCGCAAATATTTTAGACGAGCTGGAAGAGAACGATATTTTCATGATTGATGAAAATGAACTCAGTGACAAGCAGGGAAAATTTGTAAAAAAATATTTTTACGACAAAGTGCTTCCCAACCTTGTTCCAATAATGTTACGCAAAAACAAATTTCCATATTTGCGCGACCGTTCGGCTTATCTTGCTTTTAAACTATCAAAAAGCGACGATCCGAGTGACTATGCTTACTCTTTAATCCGAATTCCGGGAAGGTCGGTACCGCGCTTTTTTGTACTCCCAAAAGAAGGAGAAAAACAATTTGTGATAATGATTGATGATATTATTCGTTATTGCGCAAAAGACATATTCTTCTATTTCGATTACGATGTGTTTGAAGCTTTCACCATAAAAATTACCCGCGACGCGGAATTAGATATCGACGATGATATCTCGAAAAGTTTTATGGAGAAAATGAGTAATAGCCTCAAAAGACGTAAAAAAAGGAAAACCTGTTCGTTTAATATACGACAATACAATTCCGGAAGACCTATTGGAATTTTTACTTAGAAAAATGAAAATGGGAGAAGGTAGCGATGCTGTGCCGGGTGGACGATACCATAACCACAAAGACTTTATGAATTTCCCGGAAATTGGGAAGAAAAAACATTACTATTCCAAATTACCCCCTTTCCGTCACAAAGACTTACCGCCTTTTACAAGTGTAATGAAAGTAATGAGGCACAAAGATGTAATGCTCCACTATCCCTATCAAACCTTTAACCACCTTATTGATTTTTTGCGCGAAGCCGCCATCGATCCACAAGTTAAAGAAATTGGCTTAACCATTTATCGGGTTGCTGCCGATTCGAAAGTGGTAAACGCCCTGTTGAATGCAGTTCGAAACGGGAAAAATGTAACTGTTGTGATTGAACTTCAGGCTCGTTTCGATGAAGAGGCGAATATCTACTGGTCGAATAAATTGCAAGAAGAGGGTGCCAATGTAATTAATGGTGTGCCCGGAATGAAAGTGCACAGTAAATTGGTTTGGGTACAGCGTAAAGAAGATGATGTAATACGAAACTACGCCTACATAGGTACCGGCAATTTTCACGAAGGCACTGCCCGCGTGTATGCCGACGAAGGGCTATTAACTGCAGATCCGCGACTGGCTGACGAAGTTGAAAAAGTTTTTGAATTTTTTAATCAGAATTACAAACACTTCAAATACGAACATCTTGTGGTTAGCCCGTTTATTATGCGCAAACATTTTGAAAAGAACATTGATCGCGAAATTGAATTGGCAAAGAAGGGCAAACCTGCCTGGATGACACTCAAAATGAACAGCCTCATCGATCCAAAAATGATGAAGAAAATTTATGAAGCTGCTTCCGTTGGAGTTAAAGTAAAATTGATTGTTCGCGGAATATTCGGATTGCAGATTGGATTAAACGGATTCAGCGAAAACATTACCGCCGTTAGTATTGTCGATAAATATTTGGAACACTCGCGCGTTTTTCTTTTTGGTGCCGGTGGTAAGGAAGAAATGTATATCTCTTCGGCCGACTGGATGCCACGCAACTTAAACCGAAGAATTGAAGTAGCCTGCCCTATCTATGACGAAGAGATTAAACAGGAGTTGAAGGAAATGTTGGAAATACAATTACGAGATAATTCCAAATCCAGAATCCTCGATCCAAATCTTTCGAATAATTATTCAAAACATAATTCAGAAGAGACATTCAGAGCTCAAGAGGATTATTATAACTATATAAAATCGTTGACGAATTAGGAATTGAACGCTGATTACCCAGATCAAACAAAAAATCACGGAGAATAAAGCGCACATCAAACAAATCTGCGTCATCTGCGTTCCATTCATGTGAAAATAAAGAAGAATGAAAATATACCATAATCCACGTTGTTCGAAAAGTCGCAAAGGTTTGCAATACCTGGAAGAGAAAGGCTGCGAGTTTGAAGTTGTAAAATACCTCGAAGAAGGAATTGACGAAACAGAGTTAACAGAACTCATCGCCAAAACAGGCAAAAAACCGTTCGACTTTGTGCGCCAACACGAAAAAGACTACAAAGAACAATTTAAAGGCAAAATTCTTAGCGACGAAGAATGGATTAAAGTTTTGGTTGAAAATCCAAGATTATTACATCGCCCAATTATTGTAAACGGCGACAAAGCTGTTTTGGGAAATCCACCTGAAAATATTGAAGAGATAATATAAAATCAAATATTCAAGCTTTAGCAGTTATAGAAATTTTATCCAATTCCCGTGCGATATTAAATGCATCTTCCACAATCTCACACGGGTAATTATTCAATTGAAGTATTCTGATTGCATTTCTGTTTTTCAATTTCCCGGGTTTTAGTTTGTAATCAAAATCTACGGTTTCGTGATCTACTATTTCACTAAAATGGTACAAATCGAATTCTTCTTTTAATAAGTCGGCTAATTCAATATCGTGCGTCGAAACAAATACAATATTTCTATTTTTTGCCAGTGCCGATAAAACTGCGACTCCTGCCGAAATTCGTTCAACGGTATTGGTTCCTTTAAAAATTTCATCAAGCAAAAACAAATGAGGTATTTTTTCAGTGCTTTTGTCAATCATATCTTTTATCGTCAAAACTTCTTCGAAATAATAACTTTTGTCATTCAATAAATCATCGCTAATCCGAATGGCTGATAATATTTTCATTTTTGGCATTAAAAATCTTTTGGCAAAGCAAGTGTTTAACGTTTGACCAGTTATAACATTAACGGCAACAGTTCGAATAAACGATGTTTTACCCGACATGTTTGAGCCAGTAAGAAGAATTGATTTATCCTTAACCGTAATATTATTTGTTATACAATCTTCAATTAATGGATGATAAATTTCGTCAGCCACAATCGCCTTATCATTTTGTGCGAAATCAGGAATACAAGATCGAGTTAGTCCTTTTCTTAGTGAGGCAATGGAAAGTAAAAAATCAATTTCACCCACAAAC
>JBFFMM010000207.1:0-5425 GCA_041554075.1 Draconibacterium sp.
AGTGGGGTTACCGATGTACAGGAATGAGTTTTCTGAATTTTATGCGTGTATTTTTAGCTTCCATGTACGATGGATTGGATAAACAAACCGGAAAAACATTTCACAAAGGAACAGGACATTTTAAAGATTTCGACCATTTTGAGCAGGTGTACGAAGCCTGGCAAAATCAGGTAAAGTTTTATGCTAAAAAAACCATTGAAATTGACACTGCAGTAGATACCGCACTCGAAATTTATGCTCCGGACATACTTTGCTCAACCTTTGTCGACAGTTGCATTTCGAGAGGAAAGACAATAAAAGAAGGTGGCTCGAAATATGATTTTGTTTCCGGTTTACAAGTTGGAATTGCCAACCTGGGAAATTCTTTGGCTGCCATTAAAAAATTGGTTTTCGAAGAAAAACGAATCACCAAAGAACAATTATTACAAGCCATCGAAAATAACTTTGAAGGAAAAGAAGGTGAAAAAATCAGGCAATTACTCCTAAATTTTGCCCCGAAATATGGCAACGACGACGATTATGTAGATTTATTATTACGAGATGCTTACAATGAATTTATTGATGAAATAGAAAAATACCACACCACACGTTATAAACGCGGACCAATCGGGTGTCGCTATTATGCAGGCACATCCAGTATTTCGGCCAACGTTCCGAATGGAGCAGTGGTTCCGGCAACTCCCGATGGCAGGAAAGCTTTTACACCGGTTGCCGAGGGTAGTTCGCCATCGTCAGGTACCGATGTGCTTGGACCAACTGCTGTTTTTAAATCGGTTGCCAAATTACCGACCGAAAGAATTATGGGCGGCGTTTTGTTAAACCAGAAACTTTCGCCGGCAACCATTGCAAACGATGCAAACAAAGAGAAATTAGTCTCCATTATCAGAACCTTTTTTACTGACTTAAAAGGCTGGCATGTACAATACAATATTGTATCGAAAGAAACACTGCTTGCCGCCAAAAAGAATCCGGAAAAGTACCGCGACCTGATTGTTCGTGTAGCAGGATATTCAGCGTTTTTTACGACTTTATCACCCGATACGCAAGACGATATTATTGCAAGAACAGAACATTCATTAAACTATTAATACCAATAAAACCAAAAACTAAACCGATGGACAAATACCTTTGTGGAGTGGATATTGGCGGAACCAAATGCGCCACAGCCTTGGTAGATACAAGTGGAAATCTGCTGGACAAAATTACTAGTTGTGCTCACGTCGACCGTGGCGAAGACGAAATGATAAAATTTGTAGCTGATCAAATTAAAGAACTTTTTCAGCGCAATAATCTTCAACAATCCGATGTACTAGGAATTGGAATCGGCTGTGCCGGACATATCCGTTTCAATGATGGTGTAATAATTACCACATCAAACTTAAAAGGATTTAAAAATTACCCCTTACGAGATACCATGCAGCACTATTTCGATATTCCGGTAATAGTTGATAATGATGCCAATGCACAGGCGTTTGGCGATTTTAAATTTGGTGCCGGGAAAGGATATAACGACATGGTATTTCTTACTATCAGTACCGGAATTGGTGCTGGTTTAGTACTGAATAAAAAAATGTACCGGGGCGCAACAGGCACAGCCGGAGAATTTGGGCACACCATTGTTGAGGCACACAGCGATTTAACCTGCTCGTGCGGAAACAAAGGTTGTTTAATGGCGCATGCCTGCGGAATGGCACTTCCCTATCTTTTTCAAAAAAAATTGAAAGAGGGTAAAAAAACCAAACTTCGTCTTCCTTCAAATTTTGATCTTTCGAAAATGAGCGGCCAGTACCTAAAAAAAGGATTGGAAATGGATGATCCACTTTCGAAAGAAATAATTTCTGACAGTGCTTATTATGTTGGACTTGGTATTTATAATATCTTTCAAACTTTAAATCCGCCATTGATAGTGCTTGGTGGAGGACTTACAAACTGGGGCGACTTTTATCTGGATAAAATAAAATCAACTTTTTACGAACTAGCTCGCGACATGATTTTTGATCCGATGGAAATAGTAATCTCAAAAATTGGTGCCGATGCAGGAGTAATTGGCGCAGCTGCATTAATATTGGAATAATATGCTTAACACACGACAAAATCAAATTCTAAAAACCCTTGGCGAAAACGATCAAACTTCGGTAAATGTTCTCTCTGAAAAGTTAAACGTTTCGTCGGTTACCATCCGTCAGGATCTTAAATTTTTAGAAGCTGAAGGACTTTTAAAACGAGTACACGGAGGGGCTGTTTTAAAAGACGCCGATGATTTAACCAACCGACTGGGAGTGAACTACGAAAAAAAACTTCGTATTGCACGAAAAGTGGCAACACATGTAAACGAAGGCGAAACCATTTTAATCGAATCAGGATCGGTTAACGTACTTTTAGCCCGTGAATTACTTAAAATAAAACGGGTAACAATTATTACAACAAATGTTTACATAGCCCGCCAGTTCAGAAAAAACGAACAGGCAAATATTATTGTTTTGGGTGGTATTTATCAACACGACAGCGAAACGCTGGTGGGAAAAATTACACGTGCATGTATCGATCAAATAAACATCGATAAAGCGTTTATTGGAATTGACGGATATTCAAAAGAAGCCGGATTTACACTACGCGATCTGTTTAGGGCAGAAGTATCGAGCCACATTATACAAAAAGCCAAAGATGTTTATGTGGTAAGCGATTCAAGCAAATTTGGGAAGACACATCTTACCAATATTTGTGCAATAAAAGATATTCAACACATTGCAACCAATACAGACCTCTCTGAGGATTTTAAACGCGAATTTAAAGAAGTCGGAATTGACTTGATTCTTGCCTAATTTAAGTACACACATAAAGTACCGGATAAACTGTTCTAAATAATACAGAAGCGATATTCTTACCGGCCTTAATACAAAAACTTTAGCAGAAATAACAAAATAGAAACATACTATTTTATCACTTACTTCAGTAATTTTATTAATTTCGAACAAAATTTAAATAAATTCGAAAACGAAATTCTGAAATGAAGAAAAAAACAGAAGTTGGTTACAGAAAGTTGTCGTCGGGTGAAGAAATTTTCAATAGTATAACCCATGGAATTGGGACTCTACTTAGTATCGCCGGACTTGTTCTATTAATTGTGTTTGCGGCAATAAAGGGGAATGTGTGGCACGTAGTAAGTTTCAGCATATTTGGTACTACACTGGTTTTGCTCTATTTGTCATCAACTCTTTACCACAGTTTTACAAAAGAAAAAGTTAAAAACGTATTTGTGCGCTTCGACCACGCCGCAATATTTTTATTAATTGCCGGAACTTATACGCCATTTCTTTTAACTGCATTACGTGGAGTTTTGGGTTGGACCATGTTTGGAATTATTTGGGCCGTTGCCATCGCTGGTGTTGTAATCCGGTCGATTTATTTAACTCGCTTCAGAAAGCTAATGGTAGTTATTTACCTGATTATGGGATGGATGTTTGTTCTGGCTATTGGTCCTATGATGAACAATTTACCTCACATTAGTGTGCTATTTTTGTTCCTTGGCGGATTAATGTATTCAATAGGTGTTGTTTTTTATGCCTGGAGGAATCTAAAATATGGCCACGGAATTTGGCACTTGTTTGTTCTGGCCGGAAGTATTATGCATTTCTTTTCGGTAATTTACAGTTTGAATTAAAAGCAAAATACTGAAAAAAAGAGAGGCGCAATATTAGTTATTGTGCCTCCCTTTTTTTCAGGTTACTATTATCTATTTCAATACTTCAAACCTTTTGTAAGCTACTTCCCAATCTAATTTTGGAGAAGGAATGTATTCATCAATTTCAAATGAAGCTTTAATAACTTCCCTCATTTCATGTAAAGATTGTATTGCGCCGACAGCTTTTGCTTGCAACATTAAATTACCGGTTGCAGTTGCTTCCGTTGGACCGGCCAAAACAGGTATTCCAATAGCATCTGCTGTCAACTGGTTCATCATTTTATTGTTTGCGCCCCCCCCAATTATATGTAATTTATCAATTGGTTTACCCGTAAGCGATTCAATTTGTTTGATCGTGGATTTGTATTTCAGTACCAAACTATCGTATATACAGCGTGCAATTTCTCCTTTTGATTCAGGAATCAGTTGATTGGTAGTTTTACAATATTCCTGAATCGCCTTGGGCATGTTTCCGGGATTTAGAAACACCGAGTTGTCGGGATTGATAAAACACTTAAAATGTTCAGCTTCCATGCATAAATCAACAATTTCTTGCCAATCCATTTCTTTTTCTTCATCCCAAATCCTTTTGCATTCCTGAATCAACCACATTCCCATAATATTCTTCAGGAAACGAGTTGTTCCTTCTACGCCACCTTCGTTGGTAAAATTCATTGCCATCGTTTCTTCAGATACAATAGGCACTGGACTTTCAATCCCTAAAAGCGACCAGGTTCCCGAACTTAAATAAGCCCAGTTTCCGCCGTTTGCCGGAACCGATGCAATGGCAGATGCCGTGTCGTGTGAAGCAACAGCAATACATGGAATTTCTTTACTTCCGGTTTCTTCCTGAATTTCAGCTAAGATTGTCCCAATCTCTTTACCTGGTTGAACAATTTCTTCAACCAAATTTTCAGTTACTCCAGCCGCCTGAAACAGTTTACTTTCCCACTCTGCTTTCCCGGGTTTTAAAAGTTGCGAAGTACTGGCAATAGTATATTCATTTTTCTTTACTCCTGTGAATAAGTAATTCAAAGTATCGGGTGTAAATAGTAAACTCTCAGCTATTGTAAGACGTGAATGTTTTTCTTGTTTAGAGGCGTACAATTGAAACAGGGTATTAAATTGCATAAACTGAATCCCTGACAACAGATAGGTTTCTTTTTTGCTAAGTATCTTTGAAAAGTCTTCGATAGCATCATCGGTGCGGTGATCGCGATAAGCAAAAGGCAAACCGATTAGTTGTCCCGAAGCAGAAACCAAAGAATAATCAACTCCCCAAGTATCAATTCCAATGGAATCAGGTTGAATATTAAATTCGTTAACACACTTTTTAAGTCCTGTTTTTAACTCATCAAAAAGGCTATAAATATTCCAGTAATAACTTCCGTGAATGCGGATCATTTGGTTTTTAAACCGATGTATCTCTGTTAAGGCTAATTTGCCGTTTTCCAATGTTCCAAGTATTGCTCTGCCGCTCGATGCTCCAAGGTCGAAGGCTAAAAAGTGATTTTTGCTCATATCTAATTCAGGTTCTTTTACGAAGCTACAAAATAAAACTTTACATCCGGTTTTGATATCCTGTACTATCGGTTAACAGATAAAAATCTTCAGAAAGAAGATGTCCGGGAAAAGGACATTGGTTATTAACCTGTTTGGAAAGAAGCTTAATTAACACCAATAAAAAAGCCCGTGCTCAAAAGAACACGGGCTTCGAATAAATTGGCAGCGACCTACTCTCCC
>JBFFMM010000208.1:0-5413 GCA_041554075.1 Draconibacterium sp.
ATACAGATTTAGGATTTCCTATTTGGTCGGACAATGTCAATTGGGTTACAGCAACAGGAGTTATTGTTGATAGTGTATTGCCTATTACTTACACATCAGCAACAGAACTTGTTTCTTATATTGATTGGTGGAAATCGTGTGGTGAACGGATCGTTTATCAACTTTGTTGAAGGGAAAGACGAGAGAGCGTATTAGTATAGAGTTCAGAGTTTAGAGTTCAGAGTTCAGGGTTCAGAGTTTAGGGGTCCTGAGGTTAAAGTTCAGTTTTTTATAAAAGGCTGAACTTTATTTTTTTTATCAATTGAAAGACAAAAATCAGAGTTCGAAATTAAAACCCCGTTGAAGTAGCTCTTCGTATTTTTCTTTGTTGAACTGATAGTAATACGCACCTTTTTTTGAGGTTTCTTTTTCTTTTTCGTCCAGTTTTTCCAGCAGTCCCATCGACAATAACTTTCTTCTGAAATTCCTTTTATCGAAAGGTGTTTGGTAAATGGCTTCGTACAATCGTTGAAGCTGCGGAATGGTGAATTTTTCGGGTAATAACTCAAATCCAATGGGCTGCGTACGTGCTCTTATGCGTAATTTTCGCATTGCTTTCTCCACCATTTCTGAGTGGTCGAAAATCAATTCCGGAATTTCGGACAAAGGAATCCAGCGTGCACCGTTTTCTTTGGCCAATTCTCTGTCGTAGTCGTTTATTTTTATCAGCGAGAAATAGGATATGGATACAATTCTGCCTCCTGGGTCACGGTCTTGTTCTCCAAAAGCATAAAGCTGCTCCATGTAAACGTCGTCCAGCCCGGTTAGTTGTAGTACAACTCTTTGGGCTGCTTCATCGAGGCTTTCATTGTTTTGCAGAAACCCGCCCATCAAAGACCATTCTCCTTTTGCCGGCTCAAAATTTCTTTTTAGCAGAAGCAGTTTTAATTCCAAATCATTTTCGTTAAATCCAAAAATTATGGAATCAACAGCAACAAGAGTTTTTGGGTAATTTGAGTAAAAATCCATTTTATTTATTGTGGTTCCGGCCATTCACCGTCCTCTTCTTTTCCTTTAATATATGTTTCAATGTGGCGATCTACTTTTGCATCGTAAATATCCTTTATGGTTAGAATAATTCCGGTTTCCAGTACATTGCCAAATTTTTCGTTACTAATGGTTCCAAAGGTTTTCATCGATGGAGACAAATTCATATAAGCGTTTACCAGTGGAGGAATATTTTCCCCAAACTGACGTACATTTTGAACTAAAATTTTGTAGTCTTCTTTGTAGTTTTCGCCGGTAAACAATTTTTCCATGGCAGCCACATCTATGTCAAATTCCACCGGAAATTTTGGATAACACAAGTTTTCTTTGTCTCTGAAATATTTTGAGAAAAAATATTGGATAAGGTTTCTGGCTTCGCTGTGGAAATGCTGGTACATGGTAATCTTTCCGAAAAAATATTTTATTTCATGATGATCAACCGTTAGCGCTCCTAATCCGTCCCATAAATTATCCAAGGCAAAAAGAGCTTTGGCACCTGCTTTACTCGATTGGTAGGCAGGCTGAACAAATGAACGGCCAAGTTCGAGTGTGTAAGGCAAATAATTCTCCAAAAAATCGTCTGAGAAATGGAAAACTCGCGAGGTGGCCATTAATGGAATCCCATTTTCGTCGTTTGGGGCTTCGCTGCAAAGCATATACCTGTAACCACCAAGAATTTCTTTCGCATCAGGATCCCAAACGATTAGTTGTTTGTATGGATTTTCTTGTGTATCGTAGTTGTCAATGTCAGTTTCTTTGCCGGTTCCTCCACCTGCTTCCCGAAAGGTTATTTCTCTCAATCTCCCCAGCTCGTGCATTATTGCAGGAGAGTCGTGAGCTGTTACAACATATATTTCATTGCCCCCTTTATTGGTTTTTCTAAGAAGTTTTTCCGGAGTAAGTTCTGCGTAAATTTCTTCCTTTGCTACAGGTGCTATTATGTCTTTCATGTGTTTAAAATCCTTTATTTTTTATCGTACACACTTGGAACCAGCCATCGACTCATCTTTGTCTCGACTCGTTTCATTTACCGTTCTTTTAGAAAAATGGAATACAAAATTAAAAAAATACAATTAATGCTGCTCTGTTCTTTTGTTTAAATTCTGCGAATCTGCTATTTATTGTAAATTATACACTTTTTCTTTCACCCATTCGGCCCATTCGGCATACGATTTTGATTTGTCAAATGTGTTATACGGAATTGGCTTCCCAAAATAGAGGTGAACATCTGTATTTCTATGCTTCATCGTTTCGTCAACGAGATAAAACATTTCAAGGTTCCATTTTATTCGAAAGAATTTCCGCCATTTGGCAATTCTGTAAAAACGATTTGAGTTTCTTCCACTAATAAATACAGGAATAATGTCGCGTTTATGCTGAACGGCTTTCTGAATAAAATGTTTTTTCCATTCCAGATCAACAATTTTTCCTTTTATTTTTCGGCTGGCTAATCCCGATGGAAAAATTAGAATCTGATTATCTGAATTATACGCTTGTGTTAGTGCTTTAGCTGCTTCGCGTGCGTGTCCTCCGTGTTTGTTTACAGGAATGAAAACGGTGCTCAGGTTGGGGAGGTTCATTAAAATGTCATTGGCTAAAAACTTAAGATCTCCCAGCTTGTTGTTCACGTTTTTCATGAGTAGCAGAGAGTCGAAACCTCCAAGGGGGTGGTTACTGGCAAAAATATATTTTCCTGTTGTAGGAATATTGTCTGCATTGTGTACGTGCTCGGTAACATTAAAATCCTTCACCACAGTATCAACAAAGTCAATCCCTTTCAGATGTCCGTAATCTTTGAGTGCGTGATTAATGTAATCAAGGTGTAAAATTTTGGTAAAATAACGATAAACAAAGCCAGGGACGAACTTGGCCAGTCGCGGGCTTTTATTTGCAAATATTTCCCTTATACAAATTGGTTTATATGTCTCTATTTTTTTCTCCTCAGTCATTATAATTCAATTAGAAAAGCAATTAACTAAAAATTGCTCAATCTGAAAAATCAAAAAAGGATTCGATTTAAGTTTTATGGTAATAGCGTTTGGAGAACAATTGGTTTTGACCGGATATCCAATTTGTTCGGGGCTGATTTACTTTTTCTTTTTTGAGTTATTAACGGTTGTTAAGATCTTTTGTTGGATTTGTAATGGGTTGATAATATGATATATGGCATGTCTTTTGAACAGGCAGGTAGTGGTTTTCAACATTTTACAAATAGGTTATCAACAGAATGAGGAAATTTAACAGTGGAATGATATGGAATGATTTGGAATAAAATGGAATAAAATTGTATTTTTACGTTTGATAAAAAGACAAAAAGCATCAAATGGCAATTTTTGCAGGCAAATACAAAGGAACCATCGACGACAAAGGAAGAGTTGTACTTCCGGCCGCTTTTAAAAAAGCAATGGGCGAGATGAAGCTTGACTTTGTTGTGCTTGAAAAAAATCGCCGAACTCAATGCGTCGATATTCATACTGTTGAGGCCTGGGAAAAAGATGTTGAAGAATTTACAAAAGATCTGGATCCTGCCACTGACCCTTTGGATGATGAACTGCTGGATGATTATTTCGACAATTTTGCAACGGTGCCTGTTGCTGCAAATGGCCGAATCAATATTCCCACAGAACTTCTTGAGTATGCAAATCTTGGAAGTAAGGTGGTGTTTAAAGGGATGCGTAATTCAATTCGTTTATCGGCTGAATCAAGAGAAGAGAAGCGTAAGGTTTCTGATGTTGAATACTTAGAAAAGTTGAAGCGTTTGAACGAAAGGAAAAGGAGGAAGGAGCAATAATGACAGAAGCCTATCACATACCCGTTTTGGCAAAGGAAAGTATTCAGGCCTTGAATATTCAATCCGATCAGGATATAATTGATGCGACTTATGGCGGTGGCGGCCATTCCCGGCTTATTCTTGATCAATTAACAGGAGGCAGACTTTTTGCCTTTGATCAGGATGAAGACGCTGCCGGGAATGCCATAGAGGATGACCGGCTTTTTTTTATAAGACATAATTTTCGTTACGCAAAGAACTTCCTTCGCTTTTATGGACTGGAGCAGGTTGATTCTGTTTTTGCCGATTTGGGTGTTTCTTCGCACGATTTTGATGTTCCCGAACGTGGCTTTTCATTTCGTTTTGATGGAAAACTGGATATGCGCATGAATCAGGATGCTCGCATCGATGCAGCAAAAGTGGTGAATGAATATTCTGAAGATAAATTAAAAATGATTTTCAGAATGTACGGTGAGATTAAAAATGCCGGACGTTTGGTTTCCGAAATTGTAAAATTCAGAGCTACTCAACCCATAAAAACTACTACTCAACTTAAAGAAATTGCTTCGGGATGTTCGCCAAAAGCAATCGAGAATAAATACCTGGCGCAAGTTTTTCAGGCACTTCGAATTGAAGTTAATGAGGAGATGGATGTATTGAAAGAATTTCTGGAAGCGGCGCTGGATCTGTTAAAACCCGGAGGAAGATTGGTGATTATAACTTACCATAGTTTGGAAGACCGGCTTTGTAAAAATTTTATGCGCGCCGGAAACTTTGAGGGTAAGGTGGATAAGGATTTCTACGGAAATGTAACCTCGCCTTTCAAGTTAATAAACAGAAAAGTAATTGTACCCGGGAAAGAGGAGTTGGTGGCCAATACACGGTCGAGAAGTGCAAAACTAAGAATTGCAGAAAAAATCTGATATGGCAGAACAAGCAAAAAATACAAAAAAAAGAGCCGGAATGAAGTCGTTTATTGGCGGCACCATTCTTACCGACGATCGGATTACGCGTCAGCTGCCTTTTGTTTTGTTTTTGGCATTTCTGGGAATATTACTCATTGCAAACAGAAACTGGTCGGGTAGTACAATTCGCCAGATCGAAGTACTGCAGGAAGAGTTAGACGAGCTGCGTTCAGAGTCGATCACACTTTCGGCAAAGTTGATGGATGCCAGTCGTCCATCGGAAGTTGCCAAAAAGGTTGAGGAGGCTGCAATTGGTTTGGAGGAGCCGGTAAAACCTCCGCAAAAGTTAATTATTGAAGAAGAAAAATAAAGAGTGGGAATTCGAAAAACCATATTATCGCGTATTGCAATAGTGTACTTCGTACTTTTTTTGTTCGGAGTAGTGGTTGTATTTAAAATGATTTCTGTTCAGCAAATTAAAAACGATCGCTGGCAGGAAATTGAAAAAAACCTGAGCAATAATACTGTAATAATGCCACCTGTTCGGGGTACTATTTGTGCAGCCGACGGAAGTGTGCTGGCAACTTCGGTGCCCGGCTACAAAATAAGAATCGATTTGGCAGCGGAAGGAGTAAAACGTGTTTTCGATCAGGAATGTGATTCGCTGGCTTATTACTTATCGGCATTTTATAAAGATGCCTCAACAAACGCA
>JBFFMM010000209.1:0-5406 GCA_041554075.1 Draconibacterium sp.
CCAGGAAGAAAAAGATCGTTTGTTGCAAGACTATTCAGTTAAGTCGGAACGTCTTCACACCATAAACCAGTTATTTAAAGCATATACCATGTTCGAAAAAGACGTGGAATATGTGGTTATTGACAATAAAGTTAAGATTGTTGATGAACAAACCGGACGTATTATGGAAGGCCGTCGTTATTCTGACGGATTACACCAGGCAATTGAAGCCAAGGAAAATGTAAAAGTGGAAGCAGCCACACAGACTTTTGCGACCATTACTTTGCAGAACTATTTCAGAATGTACAATAAACTTGCAGGTATGACCGGTACAGCCGAAACTGAAGCAGGTGAATTGTGGGACATTTATAAACTGGAGGTTGTGGTAATTCCAACCAACCGTCCAATTGTAAGAGACGACAGACAAGATTTGGTGTACAAAACCAAACGCGAAAAATACAATGCGGTTAGCGACGAAATAGTAAAATTACACAATGCCGGACGTCCTGTATTGGTAGGTACAACTTCTGTTGAAATTTCAGAATTGCTTAGCCGAATGCTAAAAATTAAAGGCATTAAACACAATGTGCTGAATGCGAAATTACATGCGCGTGAAGCTGATATTGTTGCAGAAGCGGGTAGGGCAGGAACGGTTACTATTGCAACCAATATGGCAGGTCGTGGTACTGATATTAAACTTACAGAAGAGGTTAAAAAGGCCGGTGGATTGGCAATTATTGGTACCGAGCGTCATGACTCCAGACGTGTTGACAGGCAATTGCGAGGACGTGCAGGACGACAAGGAGATCCGGGTTCTTCGCAATTTTATGTTTCGTTGGAAGATGACTTGATGCGTTTGTTTGGATCTGATCGAATTTCTGGTATTATGGATAAACTGGGATTGGAAGATGGTGAAGTAATTCAGCACTCTATGATCTCAAAATCAATTGAGCGCGCTCAGAAAAAAGTAGAAGAGAACAACTTCGGAATTCGTAAACGATTACTTGAATACGATGATGTAATGAATTCTCAACGTGAAGTGATTTACAAAAAACGTAAACATGCCTTGTTCGGAGAACGTTTGGAAGTTGATGTGCTGAATATGATGTACGATTCAGTGGAAGAACTTGTGAATGAATACCATGGTTCTGATAGCTTCGAAAATTTCAATCTGGAGTTGATGCGCTTATTATCGATGGAAGCGCCTGTTGCTGCTGATGAATTCAAAAATCTGAAAGCTAACGAGATTTCAGAACGCATTTATGAAAAAATGATTGCCGGTTACAATCGTAAAGTTGAGGCGATTTCGAAACAGGCCTATCCGGTAATTAAAAATGTTTACGAAACAAAAAAAGAGGTTTATAAAAATATTGTAGTTCCAATTACCGATGGTAAACGTGTTTTCCAAATTGTATGTAACCTTGAAAAAGCTTACGAAAATAAAGGAAAAGAACTAGTTAAATCATACCAAAAACAGATTGTACTTAACACAATCGACGAAGGTTGGAAGGAACAATTACGCGAAATGGACGATTTAAAACAGTCGGTTCAGAATGCTACTTACGAACAAAAAGATCCGCTATTGATTTATAAGTTCGAATCATTTAACCTTTTCAAAGTTTTGGTTGATAAGGTGAACAAAGATGTGGTTTCTAGTTTAATGAAAGGTCAGATTCCTATTCAAAGCCCCGATCAGGTGCGCGAAGCAGAAGCGCGTAGAAAAATGGACATGAGCCGTTATAAAACGCAAAAGTCGGAATTGCCTGGAGCTGAAAATGCAATGGAAGGAGCAAATACGCAAACTCAGGAACGATCGAAACCTCAGCCGGTTAAAGTTGAAAAACATGTTGGACGAAATGAACCTTGTCCTTGTGGAAGTGGTAAAAAATATAAACAGTGCCACGGACGAGGTGGTGCTAATTAAATATAGATAACGAGTATGCTAAACTTACTTGGTTTTATTCACTGGAATGTTGATCCGGAAATATTCAGTCTCGGTTTTTTATCGGTACGTTGGTACGGATTACTATTTGCATCAGGGTTTTTAATTGGCTATTACATTGGCGAAAAAATGTTAAAGTCGGAAAATGTTAATCCCAAATGGATTGATAGTCTCTTCTTCTATATAATTATTGCAACGGTTGTTGGGGCACGCTTAGGACATGTATTCTTTTATGGTTGGGACTACTATTCACAAAACCCATCCGAGATTATTAAAGTTTGGCATGGCGGTTTGGCTAGTCATGGTGGTGCTATTGGTATTTTAATTGCCATGTTCTTGCATTCAAAACTTATTACCAAACGTACCATGCTTTGGACACTAGATCGTATTCTGGTACCAACGGCATTGGTTGCTGCTTTTATTCGTTTGGGAAACCTTATGAATTCTGAGATTTATGGAATAGAAACTTCTTTACCATGGGGAATTATTTTTGAACGAAATGGTGAAATTGTCGCAAAACATCCCACTCAGTTGTACGAAGCATTGGCATACTTGGTGTCTTTTGGCATATTAAGCTATTTGTATTGGCGTACCAATTCTAGAAATCGTCCGGGATTGTTAATGGGAGCTTTTTTTATCCTTATGTTTTCTGCTCGCTTTTTTATTGAATTTATTAAAGAGGATCAGGAAGCATTTGAAACAGGGATGCTATTAAATATGGGACAGTGGCTAAGTATTCCATTTATTCTTACAGGAATATTTTTGGTACTTCGAGCGATGAAAAGGCCAGAAATAATTTATAAGAACAAATAATTGCTGTTGAAATAAACTCTCTTAAAAAATTATTGTTAATATTAGACAAAAGACTTCAAAGTATTTTGTTGGATTCGTAAAAGCATTTATAATTGTAAAATATTCAGAAATATTATAGTATGGTGGAAATTAGTAAATATAAAATGGTAAAGTTGACGTATGATTTATACGTTGACGACCAAAATGGCGAAATGGTTGAGCAGGCAACTGCCGAGCGTCCATTAGAGTTTTTGTACGGAGCAGGAATGATGCTACCAAAGTTTGAAACTGAATTGGCTGGTTTAAAGCAAGACGAACAGTTTCAGATTAAATTAGATAAAAACGATGCTTATGGCGAAGTAAACAACGAAGCAGTTGTTGAACTTCCTAAAAGTGTTTTTTTAGTTGACGGTAAAATCGACGAAGAATTAATTAAAATTGGAAATACTGTTCCAATGATGAGCAGTAACGGACAACGAATGAATGGATTAGTACTAGAAATTACTGATGAAGTTGTAAAAATGGATTTTAACCACCCTCTGGCTGGCGAAGATTTATTTTTTACCGGAAAAGTAATGGAAGTGCGCGAAGCTTCTGACGAAGAAGTTGCTCAAATTCTTTCAGGTGGATCAGGCGGTTGTGGCTGCGGAAGCGGTGGTTGTGGCGATGGAGCTGATTCGTGTGGTACCGATTCATGTGGTACCGATAGTGGCGGCGGCTGTGGCTGCGGTTGCTAATAAATTTTGATAATAAGTTCAATTTATTTACTTTAACCCTGTTTTCTAATCAAACGGAAACGGGGTTTTTTGCTTTTTATATATGAATACTTTTGGAAAGATATTTCGCCTAACCTCTTTTGGCGAGTCACATGGTCGTGGTATTGGAGGAATAATCGATGGTTGTCCTGCCGGTGTTGAATTAGATCTGGATTTAATTCAGAAAGACTTAACAAGAAGAAAACCAGGGCAATCAAAAATTACAACTCAACGAAAAGAACCCGATGAAGTAGAATTTCTTTCCGGTGTTTTTGAGGGGAAAACTCAGGGTACACCAATTGCCTTTGCGGTTTGGAACCAGAATCAGCATTCGAATGATTACAATGATCTAAAAGATGTATTTCGTCCTTCGCATGCCGATTATACATATATAAAAAAATACGGAACCCGCGATCATCGAGGAGGCGGCCGTTCTTCAGCACGTGAAACCATTGCACGCGTTGTGGCAGGTGCAATTGCTAAACAAATACTGGCCAAGGTTGGTGTTACTATTCAAGCATATGTATCGCAGGTTGGCGAAATTAAAATGAGTAAAAATTATCAGGAATTAGATCTTTCGAAAACTGAAGATACAATTGTTCGTTGCCCCGATATGGAAGTAGCAGAAAAAATGATTGAACGTATTGAAAAGGCAGGTCGTGAACACGATACGGTTGGTGGTGTTATTACTGGTATTGCCACAGGAGTACCTGCCGGATGGGGAGAGCCTGTTTTCAATAAGCTGCATGCCGATATGGGATTTGCCATGTTGGGAATTAATGCTGTTAAAGGATTTGAGTATGGTTCTGGTTTTGAAGGCACTAAATTAAGTGGTTCGGAACATAACGACGTTTTTGTAAAAACCGCAAAGGGTGTACATACAAAAACCAATAATTCAGGAGGAGTTCAAGGAGGAATTTCTAATGGAGAAGACATTTATTTTAATGTGGCTTTTAAACCAATTGCAACACTTTTGAAAGAACAAAATACAATAGATAAAGACGAAAATAACATCACAATTAATCCAAAAGGACGACACGATCCATGTGTTCTTCCAAGAGCTGTGCCCATTGTGGAAGCTATGGCTGCTTTAGTACTTATTGACCATTATTTACTAAATAAACTTAACGCAAATTAACATTATGCCTAGAAGAAAAAGAAACCGAAGAATTCAGGTGCCTCCAGTCATCAAAGGAATGTCAGTATATGGTGTTCGTGGTCGTAAATCAAACGAAGTAATACTTCATTTAGAAGAATACGAAGCGATACGTTTACTCGATTATCAAAACCTGACACAAGAGGAAGCAGCTGTTTTTATGGATGTTTCGCGTCCTACGCTCACTCGTATTTACGAAGAAGCAAGAAATAAGGTGGCAACTGCTTTTGTTGAAGGAAGAGATTTGATATTCCGGGGTGGTGATATTTATTTCGAGAAAAACTGGTACAAATGTAATAAGTGCAAAGCTAGTTTTAGCGACTATTCCGAAGACAATGTTAAGTGTGCAGTTTGTCAATCCGACGATCTGATCTCATTAAATGATTATTATACTACTGAATAGGAAAAAGGGCTTCTGTTCAATAACAGAAGCCCTACCCAATTAAGTTGTGATAAAACCAGAGCCCTTGTACACTAGGATGGATGCAATTTACAACTATTAAGCTTTCAAGTCAATACCTTACCTCACATATTGTTGTTAACGATTTCCTAATATTATCCAAATCAGTTGATATCGTTAGGATAGAGACCTTCAATTTATTTGTAAAAAACATTTTCTTTTTTAGATATACGGATATTATACTATTTATTTGTCAGTATATAAGTAGAATCCACATTTTTAGGATTAGAAATTTGATGATTTCTACAGATATTATGTCAAAATTCAGGTAGTTTATTTGAAGAATTAAAGTATCCGTCCGAGCAACCAGGTCTAGGATTTC
>JBFFMM010000210.1:0-5373 GCA_041554075.1 Draconibacterium sp.
GATCCGCAATCGCGTGTAAACACTTTTGCCCACGTTAATCATACCGCCGAAAATGCCCGTTTGGGTGTTTTGCTTTGTATTAACGGAACAGGTATATTAAATGCCTGGCTAAAACGAATGATTGGCGAAAACCTGTCGTACGAACAAATGAACGATTTGGCATCGAAAGTTGCAATTGGCTCAAATGGCGTAACTATTCTCCCCTTCGGGAATGGTGCCGAGCGTGTTTTAAACAATAAAAACATTGGCGCACAATTGAGTGGCATAAACTTTAACATGCACGACAAAGGACATTTGTTAAGAGCCGCGCAGGAAGGAATTGTGTTCTCGTTTAACTACGGAATGGAAATCATGCAAAACATCGGAATTCATGCATCAGTAATCCGTGCCGGGAAAGCGAATATGTTCCTCAGCCCTATTTTCAGAAATACACTGGCAGGAATTTCGGGAGCAACCATTGAATTGTACAACACCGATGGTTCGGTAGGTGCAGCCCGTGGTGCCGGAGTTGGTTCGGGTTATTACAAGTCATTTAACGAAGCTTTTACAAACCTGAAAAGACTGGAAGTAATTGAACCCGACAACTCGAAAGTTGCAGAATATCAGGATGCTTACAGCAACTGGAAAAATTTATTGGAAAAATTTATCTAAAATAATATCGCTAAATACTGCGTAACAATTCAAACAACAATCAATTTAAAAATAAACAATATGAGTACAACAGCTTATTTCCCGTCAGTGGGAAAAATCAAATTCGAAGGAAAAGAAAGTAAAAACCCAATGGCATTCCGCTACTACGATCCAGAGAAAGTAGTTTATGGAAAAACAATGGCTGAATGGTTCAAATTCTCAATGGCCTGGTGGCACACCTTATGCGCCGATGGTGGTGATCCATTCGGTGGTGGCACACAAGTTCACCCATGGGTTGGTGCAGCAGATGCTTTAGAAGCAGCAAAAAATAAAATGGATGCAGGTTTCGAATTCATGCAAAAAATTGGAATCGAATACTATTGTTTCCACGATCTTGACTTAGTAAGCGAAGGAAGCAGCATCGAAGAATACGAAGCAAACCTGAAAGCTATTGTTGAATACGCAAAAGAAAAACAAGCTGAAACAGGTATTAAATTAATGTGGGGAACCGCAAACGTTTTCTCACCTGCCCGTTATATGAATGGCGCAAGTACAAATCCTGATTTTGATACTGCAGCCCGTGCCATTCTGCAAATCAAAAACTCAATTGATGCAACCATTGCATTGGGTGGTAAAGCTTATGTTTTCTGGGGAGGACGCGAAGGTTACATGTCGTTGTTAAACACCAATATGAAACGTGAAAAACAACACATGGGAACAATGTTGCAAATGGCCCGTGACTATGGTCGTTCAAAAGGTTTTAAAGGAACATTCCTGATTGAGCCAAAACCAATGGAACCAATGAAACACCAGTACGATGTAGATACTGAAACGGTTATTGGGTTCTTAAAAGAATTTGGGTTAGAGAATGATTTCAAAATTAATATTGAAGTAAACCATGCAACATTAGCAAGTCATACTTTCGAACACGAATTACAATGTGCTGTTGATGCCGGTATGCTTGGTGCCATCGATGCAAACCGTGGCGACGTTCAAAACGGTTGGGATACCGACCAGTTCCCTATTGACCTTTTTGAATTAACACAAGCCATGATGGTTGTGCTTAAAGGTGATGGAATGCAAGGTGGCGGTACTAACTTCGATGCAAAAATTCGTCGTAACTCTACCGATTTAGACGATTTATTCATTGCGCACATTGCAGCTATGGATGTTATGGCTCGTGCATTGGAAACTGCAGCTGCCATTTTAGAAAATTCTCCTTACGAAAAAATGGTTTCCGACCGTTATGCTTCATACGATGCAGGAAAAGGAAAAGAATTTGAAGAAGGAAAACTTTCGTTTGAAGATGTTTATGCATATGCAAAAGCAAATGGTGAGCCAAAACAAATTAGTGGCAAACAAGAATT
This sequence comes from Draconibacterium sp., assembly GCA_041554075.1. GTDB lineage: Bacteria > Bacteroidota > Bacteroidia > Bacteroidales > Prolixibacteraceae > Draconibacterium. The sequence continues at coordinate 1,998 of JBFFMM010000210.1, forward strand.
GTACGAAGCAATTGTAAACATGTATATTTAATCAACGATGAAAGGACGTAATTCGTTTTACATCGTAGGTATTACCTTAGTCGCAACTCTTGGAGGATTACTGTTTGGTTACGATACCGCAGTTATTTCAGGAGCCGACAAATCAATCCAGGCCTATCTTATTGAAGGGCTTGGATTAAGTTCATTAGTGCATGGTGCTACTATTTCAAGCGCGTTAATTGGTTGTATCATTGGAGGCAGCCTTTCCGGCTTGTTATCTTCTGCTCTGGGTAGAAAAAAATCGCTTCTATTAGCCGCAATTCTATTCTTTATATCCGCTTTGGGATCAGGAAGTCCTGAATTCCTGTTCTTCACCAAAGGAGAGCCAACAATGGGATTGTTGTACATGTTTAATTTCTACCGTATTATTGGAGGAATTGGCGTTGGAATCGCTTCGGCGGTTAGCCCAATGTACATTGGTGAAATTGCCCCTGCCGATATTCGCGGACGACTGGTTTCGATCAACCAATTTGCCATTATTTTTGGTATGTTGGTGGTGTATTTTGTGAACTGGGGAATTGCAAACGGTCAAACACTCGAATGGATAAATACTGTGGGTTGGAGAAGAATGTTTACTTCTGAAGCTATTCCTGCTGGCTTATTCGGCTTATTCCTGTTTTTTGTACCGGAGACACCTCGTTATCTTGCCCTACAAAATCAAGATGAGAAAGCACTTGATGTCTTATCAAAAATTAATGGTGCCGAACGTGCCCAGGAAATATTTAAGGAGATTAAAGCGAGTGTTCAAAAGTCATCGGCCAAACTCCTTTCCTATGGAAAGATTGTTATCGTAATCGGTATTCTGTTATCCGTATTTCAGCAATTTGTTGGTATTAACGTTGCACTTTATTATGCACCGCGCATTTTCGAAAGTATGGGAGCAGCCAAAGATGCATCGATGTTGCAAACTGTTGCTATGGGGTTAGTAAATGTAGTATTTACGGTAGTTGCCATTTTAACAGTTGACAAATGGGGAAGAAAACCATTGTTAATGGTGGGTTCAATAGGAATGGCAGTTGGAATGATTGCGATCGGACTACTGTCGTATATGGAAATAATTGGAATTAGCACATTGGTATTTATCATTATTTACACTGCATCGTTTATGATGTCGTGGGGACCAATTTGCTGGGTATTAATTTCAGAATTATTCCCAAATAAAATACGCGGAAAAGCCGTTGCAATTGCCGTAGCTGCGCAGTGGGCCGCCAACTATTTTATTTCGTCAACCTATCCGGCAATGATGGAATTTAGTGGTGCATTAACCTACTGGTTTTATGGTTTAATGAGTATTCTTTCTTTCTTTTTTGTTTGGAAAATGGTTCCTGAAACCAAAGGCAAAACACTGGAAGAAGTAGAAGAAATCTGGAAAAAGTAGCCCCTCCTTACCTCCCCGATGGGGAGGGATTAAAAAAAGGATTTCAATAATTGAAATCCTTTTTTTTTGCCTCACCCTTTGGGGGATGTTGGAAGGAGCTTCCTATCCGTCAAACCGTTCCGAAATCACTTTCCAATCCACTATCTTCCAAAAATCTTCGATGTAAGCCGGACGTGCATTTTTCTTGTCGATATAATAAGCATGCTCCCACACATCACAGGTCATAATTGGTTTTTTACCATTGCGCATTGGATTGGCAGCATTACTGGTCTGTACAATTTCCAATTCACCGTTAGCATTAACTACCAACCAGGCCCAACCCGATCCAAACAATGTAGCTGCGGCTTTTGAAAAATCAGCTTTAAATCCTTCCACCGAACCAAATTTGGCTTCAATGGCGGCTTTCAGTTTGTCCTTGGGTTCATCACAACCATCAGCAGCAAACTGCATAAAATAGAAAGTATGGTTCCAAACCTGTGCCCCGTTATTGAAAATACCACCTTCGGCCTTTTTAATAATTTCTTCCAGACTGGCATTTTCAAATTCAGTTCCAACAACCAGACTATTTAAGTTATTTACGTATGCCTGATGGTGTTTCCCATAATGAAATTCAAATGTTTTTTCGCTAATGTAAGGTTCCAATGCGTCGACAGCATAAGGAAGTTTTGGTAAACTAAATGACATAACTTTATTTTTTAAACGGTTAATAATTTTGATTTTATTTAAAGGTACAACGTTTTTTTGGGGAAAAGGATTAATGTAGTGGGTAATTTGGAATCGTTCTAATAATATATTTTTTGCCCTTTGAAAAAATAATTAAATCTTTATAGTCCTGAATATTTTAAAACATTTCGATCGATCAACAAATATGAATTTCTTAAAAGATTTAATCTCCAAAGCAAATAATCAAAAGAATGCCAAACATCTTTTTTTTATTACACTAACCATAATTGCATTCTTCTTAATAAACTGGTCACTAAAGGTTGGCATGGATGGAGATGGACCAATTCGAATTAAACATGGTGAAGCGAACTTAAATTATTTCTTAACTCTGGGAGAAGATACTACATTTTACGATGTTACCGCTTACAAATCTGATATCCATTATAAACATGTGAAATATTATGGTACAATTATCGAATCTTCAGCAATTGGAATTACAAAACTATTTGGGAAAAGTGATTATTACTACATTAATAAAACAAGAAGATTAATCACAACCATTTTATCCATTCTCGCTTTAATTTTCATAGGGTTATTTATAAAAAGGTATAGTAATAGTTGGTTCTGGGCATTCATTTCTCTAATTTTCTGTTTCTCTTCTCCTACCTTTATTGGATATTCTTTTTGGCAAACGAAAGATGCGCCGGTAGTCACGGGTTTTATAATCTCGATGTATTATATATCTCGAATATTTGAATGTTATCCAAAAATTCAGATTAAATACTTTATTGGGCTCACACTAGGCTTATCAATTGCACTATCTGTTCGTTTACAGGGATTGTTAATAATTTTCAATTTTATTGTTGTAGGTTTTTTTTATATACTACTTAATTTAAAGAAGTTAGGAAGTACGACATTAATAATTAAATTCATTACTATATCTGCTGTTTCCATATTAACAGGATACACATTAGGTTTCATTACTTATCCTGTATTCTGGGAGGAAGGATATTTTTTTGTTTTTAAGGCCATCAAGGTACTAGGTAGCCACCCACAAAATCCTCCGGTACTTTTTGAGGGGAGTTTAGTACGTTCCAATGCACTTCCATGGTACTATCTACCGAAAATGCTATTAATTACATTCCCTCTATTTGGAATAGCTCTTTTTTTAGTTGCAATACTTTCCATTGCTCTTCAAAAAGATAAAACCAAGCATTCAGTTTTCATCTACTTTCTTCTTTTCTTTACGTTCATTTTTCCAGTAATATATATTGTTGGTTCAGGAACTGATCTATA
>JBFFMM010000211.1:0-5321 GCA_041554075.1 Draconibacterium sp.
AGGAGTTGAGCATGTTTGATTATTTTATGGTTTATGTATAAAGGATGCTTAAAGGTAGCTTATGGTTGCTCGCAAGTCAAGCATATAACTTAATTACAAGTATGTTATTGAACATATACTTGTGCGAACCTAAGTTTACTTTAGAGCGTACAGCATTAAACATTAAACGCTGTACACTCTAAACTTCATTTTGTTTCTCGGGCAAATACCTCCAAAAGCGTTTGGGCATAAACTGGCGTTGTAACTTTAGGTTTTTCCGTTCTTCAATATTAATGTGTTTAAAATACGAGCGCCATAGCTTTTGATAAAAGTCTTCGCCTTCATCCAGTAAAGTTTGTTTTACTTGTCCGTTGTATTCGTTAAATTGTTTTTTCGAAATTACTACTTCCTCCACTTTGTCTTTGTCGAAAAAGATTCCATAGTTTCGTTTTAGGTCGTAAATCAACCACTTTTGGTCGGCAAAACGTGTTTTATAATGATCAATTACCAAGGGTAACACATCGTATTTAGGTTCAATACCACAAAAAAACATCCGGTCTTTGGTGCGTTGAAAGCGCACAAACTGCAACATACGCATGGCTTCCTTTTTTACCTTTTGCGAGCTTTGTGTAAGGTACAACACATCCGAATCGCCATAATCGGTTTCGAGGTTCAGATGACCGCTAAACATCCTGCGCAGGAAACGGTAAATTTTCATTTCAATTCCCATTTCTTCCGACAAAAAAGCATAAAACAAAAGTTGCTTATTTTTTCCCGACAGTTGTTTCTGAATGCCTTTCCAAACCCGCTCTGCTTTTTCAGGATTGGTTTTAATATCAACCTTCTCGACAAACAAATAGCGCTGCTCCCCTGTTCGCGAGCAAATATCAACCGGAAAATCCTTTCGATTGTAACAATCGAAAATACAGGTAAGCAGCCCTTCAAATGTATTATCGTAGGTGTAAATTTTCATTAAATTATTGGATTTTAGATGCAGGATACTTCAACCACCCCACCGTCGCTTCTCTCCGGCACCCCTCCTATTCTTCGAACAGGAGGGGAAATGGGAAAGATTTTCAATTCATCATTTGCAGACAGCGACTAATGCAGCGGAGGTAAAATCGGTTTAAAATCGGTAAACAATTTTAACTGTGTGTCCAGCGATTTTTTGTACTTCGAGTCCATTTCGCATAATAATTTATGTTTTAAACGCTGCGGTTCCCAATCCATTCGGTGGGCCGGCAACTCGTTACAAGTAATAAAATACTTGGCGCGTTTCATTACAATCCCAATGTTTTTTAAATGAAGTGAGTTTAGCCGCCGATGTTTGCGTGCCAAAATAATTTTCTGCGCCGACTGCACCCCCACTCCCGGAATGCGTAAAATCATTTCGTAGTCGGCCCGGTTAACATCCACCGGGAACAAATGCATATTTCGCAGGGCAAATCCCAGTTTTGGATCGATATCCAAATCCAGAAAAGGCTGGTCTTCCGTTAAAATCTCTTCGGCTCGAAAACCATAAAACCGCATCAACCAGTCGCTTTGATACAAGCGATTTTCGCGCACCAGCGGCGGACGGTTAATGGCGGGCAAACGTTGATCGTAACTATTTACCGGCAAGTAACCCGAAAAATATACCCGCTTTAGGTTCTGCTTTTTATACAAACCCGACGACAGTAAAATTATCTGCCGATCGGTTTCGGTAGAAGCGCCAACAATTAACTGAGTACTTTGTCCGGCAGGTGCAAAACGCGGAGCTTTCCGATACTTTGCTCGTTCTTCTTTACTTACCAAGATCGAATCTCTGATTTGCCCCATCGGAGAAATAATATCGGGATAGTTTTTTTCAGGCGCCAGCTTTTTTAAGTTTATCTCAGTTGGAATTTCCATGTTTACACTCAATCTGTCCGCCCAAATACCAGCCTCGTTTATCAACTCACTACTCGCTCCCGGAATGGCTTTTAAATGAATGTAACCGTTGTAATTCTCTTCGCGTCTGAGTTTTTTGGCCACCTGCACCATGCACTCCATGGTAAAGTCCGGGCTTTTAATTACGCCTGAACTTAGGAACAATCCTTCAATGTAATTACGGCGGTAAAAACCGATGGTTAAGTCTACAATTTCCTGTGCCGAGAAAGTAGCCCGTGGCCGGTCGTTGGTGCGCCGGTTAATACAATAGGCACAATCGTAAATACAATTGTTGGTCATTAATATTTTAAGCAAACTCACGCAACGCCCGTCTTCCGTAAAACTGTGGCAAATACCACCGGCAAAACCCGAACCAATACCTTTGCTTGTATTTGCGCGATTGCTCCCACTCGATGCACAAGACACGTCGTATTTAGCTGCATCGGATAATATTTTAAGTTTTTCGTGTACTTTGTCGTTCATTTTCCCTCTTTCTAAAAATCTGATTATCCTTTTCTTCACTCCAATCATTCCTTTTGTATTAAAAAATCCCCAGTCAACACCAGGGATTTGGAACCTCAAATTGCAGGATATACTCCCACTGGAATTTATTAGGAAATGTTTTTATGATCATTCAAGATGTATTGATAATATTATTATCATATCGCCGATAATAATTTAATCATTTATTTTATTCGTGCAATATTATTTTGTAATTTTGAGCAAATATTTTTTCAACATGAACTACTTCAGCAGCAACATAAAACTATTACGGAGCCGAAAAAAACGAACTCAAAACGATGTGGCAGTGGCACTTGGAATCAAACGAACTACTGTAAATGCTTTAGAAAATTCGATTAGCCAACCCACCGTTATACATTTGCAATCTTTTTCAAACTATTTTGGAATTGCTATCGATACTTTAATCAATATCGATTTAAGTCAACTTTCCGAAAGCCAGTTTACCGACCTACAAAATGGTTTTGATGTTTTTATTCGTGGTAGTAAGCTGCGTGTAATTGCCACCACTGTTGATTCGGAAAACAACGACAACATCGAATTTGTGCACGAAAAAGCCAAGGCCGGTTATGTCGGTAGTTTTGCCGATCCTGAATACATTGGTGCGCTCCCCGTTTTTCAGTTGCCCTTTTTATCGAAAGAAAAAAAGTTCCGGGCTTTTTCCATCTCCGGAGATTCCATGCTGCCTATTCCCGATGGCTCGGTGGTAATTGGCGAGTTCATTCAAAATTTTTACGACATAAAAACCGGACAGGCCTGCATTGTGGTGACCCGCGACGAAGGCATTGTTTTTAAAGTGGTAGAAAACAATATCGACAAAGACAAAACCCTTCAGTTAATTTCTTTAAACACCGAATTTGAACCCTACAGTGTACCTATTTCAGAAGTTAAAGAGATTTGGAAATTTGTGTGTTACCTCAATACTGAAATTCCGGAACCCGAATCGGATATCAGCAAATTGATTAAAGAGATAGAACAAATGAAATTTGAGATCAATCTACTTACCAAAAAACTATAAAATGAAATTCAGAGAAATAACAATACCGGATATTTCAGCCATTTTTGAAATAAGAGTGGCCACCGACGAAAACAATTTCACCGACGAAGAATTGGAACAGCGCGGAATTTCTGTTGAGACAGTAGAAGAAAAACTTAAAACCATTTGCAAGGGCTGGTTGTGCCAAATTGAAAGTGAAATAGTTGGTTTTATAATTGCAAACAAAAAGACAGCAGAAATTTGGATGCTGGCTGTTTTGCCCGCGCATAAAAACAAACAGATTGAAACCAGACTTTTAAACCTTGCCGAACACTGGTTGCTTTCGAGTGGCAAAAATAGTTTCCAACAAACCCGCAAAAACCCAAGCTCTCTTCCGTTTTATTAAAGACCGCTTAATGCCAATTACCCGGCATTTTGTACCTTTAACTAAATTCAATCGAAATGCAGGAGGCACTTTTTTATTCAAAGCTGAAGGAGAACAAAGTAATATGTGAGCTTTGTCCGTGGAATTGCATTTTAGACATCGACCAAACAGGAAATTGCAAGGTACGCACTAACAAAAATGGTGTGTTAATAACGGAAGTTTACAACAAAGTGGCGGCTTTAGGATCAGACCCCATTGAGAAAAAACCGCTCTACCATTTTTACCCCGGCAAAACTATTTTATCGATTGGCGAAGTTGGCTGTAACCTACATTGCAGCTTTTGTCAAAACCACCGTATTTCGCAATGCGAAGCCAGCACCTTTAATGGATTTCACAACATTACATCGGAACAAATTATTGATGAGGCACTAAAAACCTGGAATAACATTGGAATTGCTTACACCTACAACGAGCCTTTTACGTTTTACGAATTTCTGCTTGAAACAGCGGAAAAAGCAAAATCAGCCGGACTTAAAAACATCGTGGTTTCAAACGGCTACATTAACCAAGCACCTCTACTAAAATTGCTTCCATCTATTGACGCTTTTAACATCGACTTAAAAGCATTCTCTGAGGAGTTTTATCAAAAGCATACAAAGGGAAAATTGCAAGCGGTTTTGGAGTCGCTTAAAACAATTGCACAACACCAAATACATTTAGAAATTACCAACCTTGTAATTCCGGGATTAAACGACAATAAAACGGAGTTTGAAAATATGGTAAAATGGATTGCTTCTGAGCTTGGCGCAAACACACCACTTCATTTATCACGCTATTATCCTCAATTTAAAATGAATATTTCGCCAACCCCAATCGAAACATTAACAACGTTTTACCAAATTGCCAAACAGCACCTCCAACATGTTTATTTGGGAAATGTGAGTGACGAAAAAAGATCATCAACATATTGCGCTGCCTGTGGCGAAATTTTGGTAGGCAGAAACCGGTACAAAACGGAATTGAATCAACTGGAAACTGATGGGAATTGCAAAAAATGTGGCGCACTTTCCAACATCACACTTTAGCAGGCTTTTCCAATTTTTCAAAAAGAACACCTTCGCGTAAGGCAAAATCGGTTTGAACGATTTTATTTATCCCGATTTTATCAAGTAAACAAGCAATTAAAACAAGCGCCGGAACAATTAGATCCACCCGAACCTGATCCATCCCTTTCATGGCAATTCGCTCTTCCCGGGTTGAATTTACAACGGTTTCGTATACCTTATTAAAATCGGTGAGCGAAATTTCCTGCGTAATCCTTGATTTTTCGCCCGGACTTACACCATCAATTAAATCGGCAACCGTATCAAAAGCCCCCGAACATCCGATTAGCGTTTTAATCTGTTTCTCCCTACAATTGCGGATAGCTACAGAATGTTCTTCTGCAAAATACGCTTTCAGTTCTTCTATCTCACCTTGTTGAACCGGATTAGAAAGTGTAAATTTATTAATGATTCGAGCCATGCCAGTTGGTCGGCTTTCTTTCCAAATTAT
>JBFFMM010000212.1:0-5315 GCA_041554075.1 Draconibacterium sp.
ATTTCTTATAAAGGAATTTCCTAACGATGTAGAGGAGATTAAAAAGATTATTCAAGAAATACGGAAAAGTATGGAGTACATGGATGTACTTTACGGCATCGATAATCCCTCATTTATGGATTTAAAGAATGACAAAAAATATGTCAGGAAAGTGCTTTTGCCTTGGATGTTTAAGTTTTTAATGACCATTCGGAAAATTAACAAACTGGAAGAACCTGTTGATGAGTACCTGCTCCGCTTTACAAAAAACCAGGCGCTGATTGATGTAATTGCGCAACACTTTTTCCAGAAAACACCGGCATCATTTGCTTTGAGTTATTTTAGTTTGTACCTCGATTATCACTACCCCAAAGGCGGTACGGCAACGGTAATTTATGCGCTGGCTAATTACATAAAAGAAAAAGGTGGCATTATTCAAACTTCAACAAGTATTGCAGAACACAATCCAGAGCAAAAATTTGTGGTTGACGACAAAGGGAACAGGATTGATTACGACCATTTAATTTGGGCGGCCGATTTAAACCAGTTGTACAAACGTATTCCTACTGATACCTTAAACAACAAAAAGCTCGTGCGTAAAATCGAAGACAAAATAAACTACTATAAAGATTTACGTGGCGGTGATTCGGTGTATTCGGTATATACAACGGTTGATTTGAACCCTGAATATTTTGCAAAGAAATGTACCGGTCACCTTTTTTATACACCCAGCAAAAAAGGATTATCGGCGGTGAATAAAACCGCTCTTAACGAATTTATGTCTCTGGAAACGGTTGATTCGAACGACACGGCACTGAAAGAACGGCTGCTAAACTACCTAAAAGAATATTGCGACTTAAACACCCTTGAAATTGCTATTCCGGTGCTGCGCGATCCTGCCATGGCTCCCCAGGGAAAAACCGGCGTAGTGGTAAGTTTACTATTCGATTATTTGCTGGCCAAAAAAATCGATGATTTGGGATGGACGTCTGAAATGAAGGAAACACTCGAGCATCAACTCATTAAAATTCTGGATGAAACGATTTATCCCGGTTTTAAAGAAAAAGTGTCGCACCAATTTTCATCCTCGCCGCTTACCATCGAAAAGTTAACCGACTCCACCGAAGGCGGAATTACCGGCTGGGCATTTACCAATCCGTACATGCCGGTGGTAAATAAAATGCTTAGCGTGGCCAAATCTGTAAATACCATTTTGCCCAACGTTTATCAGGCCGGACAATGGTCTTACAGTCCTGCGGGAATGCCCATATCGGTTCTCACCGGGAAACTAGCTGCCGATAAAGTAATTAAAAACAGTAAGAAAAAAAGCCGGTAAAAATGGATGCACAAACCAAATTCACGTTTTTTTTAATCAAACTGGTTCGTGCTAAAAAACTGGTCGATAAAACGCTGCTGCAACCCAAACGAGCCAAAAAATTCAAATTCCCTCGCCGACTAAACAAATACAAACACGATCAGTTTTTGGTGCACAATCGCAATGTGGTGACATTTGCCTCCAGCGCGGCAAAAAGCAACAAACACATCGTTTATTTACACGGAGGTGGATATACCGCCGAAGTGCAAAAGCAACACTGGTGGTTGGTGGAACAAATTTTAAAGCAATCGGACTGCAAACTAAGTTTTATTCAGTACCCATTAGCACCCGAGCACAATTACAAACAAACCCATGACATGCTTGCAGAGGCTTATTCGGAACTGACTTCTAAAAACCCTGATGACCAGTACTGTTTGCTGGGAGATTCAGCCGGCGGGGGTTTGTGCCTGGCTTTTGCACAAATGCTGCGTGACCGGAATTCGCCAAATCAACCCGAAAAAACAGCCTTGCTTTCTCCCTGGCTCGATTTATCCATGAGTAATCCGGAAATAAAAGAACTGGAGCAGCAAGATTTACTGCTTTCTGCTAAAACTTTAAAAAAATGTGGCAGTTGGTATGCTGATGGATTCGATGAAAAATCTCCTGTCTTATCTCCTCTTTATGGAAATATGGAAGATTTAAACAATGTAGCCATATTTGTGGGTACCCACGAACTATTCCTGCCCGATTGCCGCCTTTTAAAACAAAAAATTGAAGCCAGTACCACCAACTTGTTTTACAAGGAATACCAAGCAATGCAACACGACTGGATGCTATTTCCCATAAAAGAACGGTATACACTATTACAGGATGTACTTGACTATTTTCAGGAAAATTAGGAACATCGTTGTCCGGTAAAATAACATTTCGTTCCTACGTAACTTTTGTCCGATTATATAATCTCCTTTCTACCAACATCTTGTCCCGCTGGGACAGTTCCGTTAGGAACAAAATATGGGTAGAATTAAAATCAACCCCCATTATTTTGAAGTTCCTTAGGAACTTAATAAATTCGATGAATTCATAGCGTTTATTATTTTTTTAAAGGACACCATTGAATTAGAAATTAAAATAGCTTATAAAAAACAAGGTACTATCTTACATATAAATTTTTCCTTTTTATACATTTAGGCAATGAAAGAAATACGTTATGCCAACACAGGGGAGGTAAAAGCAGGAGACTCCAATACCCTGTTAAATTCAGGAGCAATCGGATCGTGTGTGGTTGTAACGATTTACAATTCATTTAAAAAAACCGGTGCGATGGCGCATATCATGTTACCCGATGCAGATCCAAAAGGAAAAGAATTTAAAAATACAAAATATGCAGCAAATGCGATCAGCGAATTAGTGACACTAATAAAAATAGATCAAGGCGAAGCAAATCTGTTAGAAACCTGTATTATTGGTGGTGCAAACGTATTAAAACGACCAAACGACACAATTGGACAAAACAATATCGACTCGGTTGAAAAATTGCTTGATGCGGAAGGAATAAAAATATGCATAAAAGCGGTTGGAGGCCTCGAAAGAAGAACGGTTTTATTCGATATTGAGCAGGGATGCGTTTATTTTACTGTAGGCGATTCGAAACAAAAAATACTCTGGCAAACCGAGACTAAGCAATAACAATAATATGTATCTTGCTGTCTATGAATGAAAAAATCAGTTACTTAATCAAATTGAAACACTGCACACCAGAATTGGCAAGCTAGAACAAAATGAACTTAAACTGATAAATGCTGAAGAAGAGTTGCAAACAGTGATAAATATAGCGCAAACTGTTTTTGGAGACGATGGAAATAAATCAATAAAAGCAGGATGTAACGATTATATTACCAATCCAATAAAAAAAGATAAATTATTTGAAAATATCAAAACCCTTCTAAAACCAGAATAATGAGTGTAACTGACAAGCATCCGTATGAAAAAAAATCAGTAAAAAGTGCTAATTACAAAATCGTTGTTATTGAAGACGATGATGGATTGAGCCACTTAATTCAGAAAAAGCTCCAAAAAGAAGGTTATGAAACCGAAGGTGCAAAAACCGGACAACAAGCATTGACTAAATCCAGCGGTAACGAAAATGAAATACTGCTGATTGATTACAAATTGCCGGATATGACGGGCAAACATTTAACTAAAAAATTAATTAAAAAATACAAAACAATCCCTTCCATAATTGTATTTACCGGTTTTGGCGATGAAAAAACTGCCGTTGAAATGATGAAGCTGGGTGTATGGGATTACATGGTAAAAGAACCTGATTTTATTGATATACTACCTGAGAAAATTAAACATATTTGTGTTGATATTGAAAAAAATAATAAACTAAAAAAAGCGAAGGAAAAGTTGCTCAGAAACCTGGAAGTTTTAAACGACACAGGCGAAATGGCACGCGTAGGTGGTTGGGAGATTAATCTGGAAAAAAACACGGTTTACTGGACTCAAAGCACTAAAAAAATTCATGAAGTTGCAGAAAATTATACACCAAACCTTGAGGAAGCAATTAATTTTTATCCTCAGGAATCACGTCCAATTATTGAGGCAGCTATTCGCGATGCATTGGAAAAGGGGAAAGTGTATGATATTGAAATTCCAATTATTACAGCTAAAGGAAAAAAGATTTGGACACATTCCATCGGAACACCAGAAATGCAGGATGGAAAATGCATCCGTTTACGCGGTACTTTTCAGGATATTACGGAGCGAAAAAATGCCGAAAAAAAATTAGAATTCAACCAGGAAACACTTAAACGAACGCAAAAAATTGCCCGCGTAGGAAGCTGGGATTGGGACATTGCAAGCGATACAGTAACCTGGTCAGATGAATTATTCCAAATTTTCAGGTTGAATCCTAAAGACGGGGCGGTATCCTATACCGATCATCCTAAAATTTATACGCCGGAGAGTATGGAACGTTTGGATAAGGTAGTGCAGCAAATACTTGAAGACGGCAAACCGTATGAAATTGACCTTGAAATAATAAGAGGTGATGGAACAAGTGCATTCTGCACCATACGAGGTTTTGCAAAAAAAGATAAAAAAGGGAAAGTGATTCAGCTTTTCGGCTCGTTTCAGGATATTAGCGAGCGGAGACAATTGGAAGCTGAACTACAAAAAGCTGAAGAATTGTTAAAGGCGACAGAAAAAATCGGACAAATAGGCGGCTGGCAATTCGACCCGGCAACGCTGAAACAAACCTGGACAGACGAAGTATTCCGAATTCTTGAAATTGATTTGAAACAGGGTACTCCTGAAGTTCCTAAGGGATTGGAATTTATCGATCCCGAATTTCGTCCAATAGCTGAAAAAGCCGTTCAACGTGCAATGGAATTGGGCGCCCCCTACAATCAAGAGTGGATGGTGACAACCGCCAAAGGCAATAAAAAATGGGTGAATTCAGTTTGTAATCCTAAAAGAGAAAATGGAAAAGTAGTTGCAATTTCCGGATCCTTTCAGGACATAACTTCCAAAAAAATAGCGGAAGAACAATTAAAAACAATGAATCAACAGTTGCTGGCAAACGAACAAGAATTAAAAGCCTCCAATCAACAATTATCAGCTAGCGAACAGCAACTTTTATCCGCGAATCAACAACTTCAAGCAGCGAATCAACAATTACAGGCAAACGAACAGCAACTTAGGGCAGCAAACCAACAATTAATTGCAAATGAACAACAACTTAGGGCGGCAAATCAGCAGTTAATAGCTAGCGAAACAGAACTGAAGAAAGCTAACAAAGAATTACTTAAAGCCAAAGAAAGAGCAGAAGAAAGTGAGGAAAAATACAAAGCACTTTATCAAAATGCACCTCTTGCATATCAATCGTTAAACATAAACGGAGAAATTAAAGATATCAATCCTCAGTGGCTAAAAACGCTGCACTACACAAGAGAGGAAGTCATCGGACAATGGTTTGGCAATTTTCTTACACCCGATTACAAGGAACATTTTCGTA
>JBFFMM010000213.1:0-5295 GCA_041554075.1 Draconibacterium sp.
ATTTTATCAAGAGCTGCCAGAGCGTGGGCAGATTCCAGAGCCGGTATTATTCCTTCTTTTTGAGTAAGAAAAAGTGCGGCTTGCAACACTTCCTGGTCAGTGGCCGCCAGGAATTTTGCCCGACCGGTTTTGAATAAATGCGCATGTAATGGACCTATTCCTGGATAGTCGAGTCCGGCAGAAATGGAGTAGGGTTCAGTAATTTGTCCATCGCGGTTTTGCATCAGCATTGTTTTGGCGGCATGCAGAATTCCAGGAGTTCCTACTGTTAATGTAGCTGCTGTTTCGCTTGTATCTACTCCTTTACCTGCAGCTTCAACGCCAATCAATTCAACCTGCTCATTGTCCAAAAAGTGATAAAATGCTCCGGCAGCATTACTTCCGCCGCCAACACATGCCAGAATCCGTGTAGGGAATTCGCTCCCGGTTTGTTCTTTTAATTGCCATTTCATTTCGGCGCTGATGACGGATTGAAACCGGGCAACCATATCGGGGTAGGGATGAGGGCCCACAACAGAACCAATGATATAATGAGTGTCTTCCGGATTATTAATCCAGTCGCGCATTGCTTCGTTTGTAGCGTCTTTTAGGGTTTTGTTGCCACTATGAACAGGGACTACTTCGGCACCCAGCATTTTCATTTTTTTTACATTCGGTGCTTGTCGCGAAACATCGAGTGCTCCCATGTACACAACACATTTTATATTTTTAAGCGCACAAACTGTGGCAGTCGCGACTCCATGTTGGCCGGCACCCGTTTCTGCAATCACGCGGGTTTTCCCCAGTTTTTGTGCCAACAATATTTGCCCGATAGTATTGTTTAATTTGTGTGAACCCGTATGATTCAAATCTTCCCGTTTCAGGTAAATTTTTGAACCATAATGTTCCGACATACGGCTGGCATAATAAAGTGGAGACGGTCGTCCAACATAATCTTTTAGTAATTGGTCGAATTCTTTTTTGAATTCTTCTGATTGAATTATTTCGAGATATCTGTGTTTTAATTCATCAATGTTGGTGAACATCATCTCGGGAATCCATGCCCCGCCAAATTCGCCGTAATATCCTTTTTCGTTAACCTGGTATTTCATTTTTAACTAAGTGTATTGTTCTTTGTGGTTCTCTGTGACTTCTCTGTGACCTTTGTGGTTTATTTTCCTTTACCACAGAGATCACGGAGATTACACAGAGGCTCACAGAGAATTAAAATTATCTATAAATTTCTTTAGTATCTCTATATTTTTTAGTCCCGGCTCTTTTTCAAATCCGCTGTTTAAATCTACTCCGGTAAGTTTTGGGTGTTTTACTTCCCTGATACTTTCAATATCGTTGGGACCAATTCCTCCGCTCAGGAAAAACGGTGTGTGTCCTTCATACTTATCAAGAATTTTCCAATCGAATTTTTTACCTGAACCACCGTGCATTTTTGTTTGTGTGTCGAACAAAAAAAAGTTGGTCACTTTTGCATATTGCTCAGTACTTGAAAAATTAAATTTCTCATCAATACTAAAAGCCTTAATTATTTTTAATCCTTGTTTTTTAAGCATTTGACATGTAAGTGGATTTTCTTTTCCATGCAATTGAACCCATTCAAAACCGAGATTTTTAGACAGTGCAAGAATTTCAAAAGCATTTTCGTCAACAAAAACGCCTACTTTCGGTTTTTCAGAATTAAAAAGTCCTGTGTCGGGTTTTTCACCAACATATCTTTTTGATGAAGGATAGAAAATGTAACCCATAAAATCGACATCCAGTTTTTCAACTTCCTGTCGGTTTTGGGTGTATTTCATTCCACATACTTTTATTCTAAGTTTTCTTGTCATTCTTTGCAATTTATATTCTAATTCTACTCTGAACATTTCGACGACGGAGGAGGAGAAATCTCTCGCTTTAAACTAATAGATTTAGCTTCGCTGATTTTCAATTCTCAGTCGTGCCTCCTTCGAAATGACAGTTTCTATTTATTTCATTTTAGTTCAGCAATAAAATTTTTACAAGCTTCCCCCGGATTATCTGTTTTCATAAAGGTTTCACCAATCAAAAAGCCCTTGAAACCATTTTTTCGTAGATAGGCGATCTCATTGGCGCCAGTCAATCCGCTCTCCGAAATCTTTACAAAATTAGCCGGAATTTGTTTTGATAGTTGGACCGAGGTTTCAACATCTACTTTAAAAGTTTTAAGGTTGCGGTTATTTACGCCAACAATATCAACAAAGTCGTTCACTTTTTCCAATTCTTCGGCATTATGAACTTCCATTAAAACTTCCAGTCCTAATTCTTTGGCTTTTTTAGCCAGTACTTCGGCCTGTTCTTTTTCAAGACAGGCAGCAATTAATAAAATCACATCAGCGCCATATGCTTTTGCCTCAACAATTTGATAAGAATCAATCATAAAATCCTTACGTAAAATGGGGGTATCAGGATTGGTCTCCCGAGCTTTTACAAGATTGGCCATAGTTCCTCCAAAATATTCATAATCGGTTAAAACCGAAAGGCAAACGGCTCCGGCATCTACATATCCTTTTGTAACTTTTTCTACTTTTACTTTGAAATTGATTTCCCCTTTCGATGGCGATTTCTGTTTAAATTCAGCAATAATTCCTGAGGAACCTTGTTTTAGAAGATTCGCTTTTAACGAGTTGCACTTTCTTGAAAAGAGCGGATATTTTTCAAGTTTTTCGATGCCGACAACTTTTTTCTGGTTGGCAACTTCAGTTTTTTTAGTTGCTACTATTTTTTCGAGGATATTCATTTAGTTACAGCTTTAAATTTGTCTAGTGCCTTTCCGCTTTCCAAAGATTCTCTTGCAATATCAACACAATCAGTAAGACTTTTTTCGGTGAAAACCAATTGTAATCCCAGTGCTGCATTTGCGACCACAGCATTATTTTGTTCGGTTGTTCCTTTACCCTTCAAAATATTGACAAAAATAGCTGCTGCTTCCTCAATCGAATTTCCGCCAAATAGTTTTTCGGGAGAAATCTTTTCCATTCCAAAATTTTCGGGAGAAAGATTTGTTTCAATATTTTTCGAAACAAAGTGTGTATCGGCTGTTAACGAAACTTCGTCGTAACCATCGAGGCTGTTTACAATCGCAAAATTAATATCCAGTGTTTTGTACACAGTTTTATAATGGTTAAAATTCTCCTCGTTATTCACCCCGATTACCTGATATTTTGGTGAAGATGGATTTATCATCGGCCCCAGAATATTAAAAAAAGTTTGCACTTTTAATGCCCGCCGAACCGGAGCAATATGTTTCATTGCCGGATGAAAAAGGGGTGCATGTAAAAAACAAAAATTGCCTTTAAACAAATCACTTTTGAGCTTTTCAATATCGTTACTGAATTTGTATCCCAAAAGCTCCAGAACATTTGACGAGCCGCTGGTTGAACTTGCCGCATAATTGCCATGTTTGGTTACGTTAACACCGGCACCGGCAATTACAAAACATGCCAGCGTAGAGATATTAAATGTATTTTTCCCATCACCACCAGTACCAACAACATCAATTCCGTTTAATTCTGAGAGGTCTGTTTTTAGACTTAATTCGGCCATTGCATTGCGGAAACCAGCCAGTTCTTCTGAAGTAATCGGGCGCATTTTAAAAACAGTGAGAAAAGAGGCAAATTCAGCTTCGCTGTGTTTTCCTTGTCCTACTTCCAACAGGCTTTCTTTGGCCTGTTCTTTTGTTAGTTTATTTCCTTCGAAAAGATATTCAAGTATTTTTTTCATTTTAAACCATTTGGATTTTTCTATTCTTTGACAGTTTTTTTCTTCCCCTTAGAAGAACCAACAGGAATTTCCAACCAATTTGCAATTATTTTTTCACCCAATGGTGTCAATACCGATTCGGGGTGAAATTGTACTCCCTGAACGTCGAATTGTTTGTGTTTCATAGACATGATTAATCCGTCCTTATCGTAACTGGTTACTTTAAAACATTTAGGCAACTGCTCCGATGTAACAATCCAGGAGTGGTAGCGACCCACATCAAATGTGTTTGGAAGTCCTTTAAATAGAACCGATTTGTTATGTGTAAGAATAACAGGAGTTGCTATACCATGCAAAACACGATTCATATTGCGAATTTTTCCTCCAAACGCTTGTCCTATGGCCTGGTGACCGAGACAAACTCCGAGTATACTTTTTCGGGAACCAAATTCCTTAATGATGTCGAGCAACAAGCCTGCTTCTTCGGGGATTCCGGGACCGGGAGAAAGAACAATTTTGTCATATTTTTCTATCTCATCAAGCGTAATTTCGTCGTTTCTGTACACATCAACCGGCAAACCTGATATTTTTTTTATGGCATGTACCAGGTTGTAGGTAAACGAATCGTAATTATCTATAACTAATATTTTCATTTGATTCTATTTTTAAAGTTGTGATTTTGAACCTGAGGAACGAAGGAGAGAAATCTGTTTTAAGGAAAAGATTTCTCCTCCTGCGTAGTCGAAATGACAGATATTTTTAATTTATTTCCTTCGCCATTTCGATGGCCTTTTTGAGAGCTGCCAGCTTATTATTCACTTCCTGCAATTCATTTTCTTCCTGCGATTCGGCGACTATGCCGGCACCGGCCTGGTAATAAAGTTTATCGTTTTTACTGAGGAAAGAGCGAATCATAATGGCATGGTTCAATGTTCGGTCGAAACCAAGATAACCGATACACCCTCCGTAGTATCCACGGTTTTGGTTTTCGTATTTATCAATCAGTTCCATTGCCTTGTACTTTGGCGCTCCCGATAAGGTTCCTGCAGGGAATGTTTCACCTAAAACTTTTATCAGGTTGGTTTCCGGAGTAATTTCTCCTGAAACCTGAGAAACCAAATGAATAACATGTGAATAAAACTGGATTTCACGATAGGTTTCAACTACTACATTATCGGCATTTCTACTTAAATCGTTTCGTGCCAAATCTACCAGCATCACATGCTCGGCATTTTCTTTTGGGTCTTTGCTCAGTTTTTCCGCCAGTTCACGATCCTGTTCATCGTTACCTGTGCGTTTAAAAGTTCCGGCTATGGGGTGGATGTATGCTTTATCGTTATTGATTCTGATTTGAGCTTCAGGGCTCGAACCAAAAATACGGTAATCGCCATAATCGAAATAGAAAAGATAAGGCGAAGGATTGATTGAACGCAGCGAACGATAAACATTAAAATCGTCGCCTTTATAATTTTGTGAAAACTGACGGCTTAAAACAATCTGAAAAACATCGCCTCGGTAACAATGTTCTTTTCCTCTGGTTACCATCGATTTGTATTCTTCATCGGTAATATTTGATGTTTC
>JBFFMM010000214.1:0-5254 GCA_041554075.1 Draconibacterium sp.
CCATGTGCGCGAAATTCCTTCGGGTTGTTGTGGAATGGCCGGTTCATTTGGTTACGAAAAAGAACACTACGAATTGTCGATGCAAATTGGCGAGTTGGTGCTTTTCCCAGCTGTACGCGAAGCAAAAGCCGATTATACCATTTCAGCCCCCGGAACCTCGTGCCGCCATCATATAAAAGATGGAACTGGAAAAGTTGCTTTGCATCCAGTGGAGGTTTTGTATGAAGCTTTGGTTTAGCGTCAAGGATGTCATCTTTCTATTTATGAAAACAAAAAGATGACATCCTCAAATCATCTTTAAACTTAATTTTCTTTTTGTTGTTCCTCTCAAAAAACAATACAATGAACGATTTCTGGAATGAACGATTTGGAACCAAAGAATACGCTTATGGCGAAGCACCCAACAACTTTGTGGTTGAGGAACTTAAAAAACTAACACCCGGCAAAATTCTGTTTCCGGCCGAAGGAGAAGGCAGGAATGCGGTTTATGCAGCAACACAGGGTTGGAAGGTTACAGCTTTCGATCCAAGCATTGAAGGGAAAAAAAAGTCTGAACTCCTCGCTGCTAAACATAGGGTTAAAATCGATTATCAAATTGCGGACTACGAAAATATTGAATTCGCAAAGGAAAGTTTCGACTGTATGGTTTTGGTATTTGCTCATATGTCACCCGAAAAAAGAAACGAGTACCATAAAAAACTAATGACCTTTTTAAAACCTGGTGGAATACTTATTCTTGAAGGTTTTTCAAAAGAACAGATTAATAAAAACACGGGGGGCCCGCAAAACATTGACATGCTCTTTTCGAAAGAAGAATTACAAACTGATTTCTCTAATTTTTCAGACTTAAATATTATAGAAACTGAAACCAAATTAGATGAAGGTCCTTTTCATCAGGGAAAAGCATCGGTAATTCGCGTTGTAGGGAGCAAGTAAACTAAAATTTATTACTTTAGTTCGCTTAATTTTAAACCTAACCAATTGAAGCAAGTTTTATTCACCCTGCTCTTAATTTGTCTGTTTGTCACTTTAACAACTGCTCAATCAAGTATAGAAGCTGTACGTATTGAAGCACCACCTATTATCGACGGAATTGTTAACGATGAAGTATGGAACCGCGCATTTATGGTGAACGAGTTTTTTCAACGCGAACCCAACGAAGGTGAACCAGTATCGGAACGAACTGAATTTTATACCTGTTACGATGCCAATAATATTTATTTTGCAGTAAAATGCTGGTCCAATCCCAAAGACATAATTGCCAAGGAAATGGCTCGCGATGTAAGTTTAGGTAAAGACGACCGCATTCAAATTATATTGGATACCTATAATGACAAAAGAAATGCCTATTGGTTTCAGATTGGACCACGCGGATCAATTGGCGATGCTATAATTAGTGAAAATGGTTCTGTATTTAATAAACAGTGGGATGGATTGTGGAATGGGAAAGCGAAAATTACCGACTACGGTTGGGAAGCTGAGCTGATTATTCCTTTTAAAACATTGGGTTTCGACAAAGAAAGTAACGAATGGGGGATTAAATTTATCCGTCACATGGTTAACAAACTTGAGTCGGCCTATTGGCCAACTGCCAATTTAAATGCAAATAAATTTCAGGTTTCCGATGCTGGAACTTTAACTGGTGTTGAAAACATTACACAAGGTATTGGATTGGATATTTCGCCCTATCTACTCACGGGTCTTGACACCAAAAAAGGAGAAGACAACAACGGCAAATTAACAGGAGGTGTCGATTTATTCTACCAAATTACCCCCAGTTTAAAATCGTCGCTAAGTATTAATACCGATTTTGCTGAAACAGAAGTGGATGACCGCCAAATTAATCTTACCCGTTTTAGTTTACATTATCCCGAAAAACGCGACTTCTTTTTAGATGGAGCTAACTATTTTCAGTTTGGAACCGAGGGCGATAGTAACAGTCCGGTAGCAAAAAAAATAATTCCTTTTTTCTCGCGGCGAATGGGTTTAGATGAAAATGGAAATCCTATTAGAATAAATGTTGGAGCCAAACTAACAGGGCAGGTTGATGACTGGAATGTGGGAATGATGTATATTAACGATGACCGTAACTTTGGCGATAAAAACTTTTCAGTGGCGCGTATTACCCGCAATCTAGGCACACAATCGTCGGTTGGAATAATCGGAACCTATGGAAACACATTGGGAGGTGACAAAAATCTACTTGCCGGTGCCGATCTAAAGCTATCAACCTCCACATTTCAAGGCAATAAAAATTTATCCTTCTTTCTGTTTGGGCTAAAATCGACTACAGAAGATTTGGAAGGCAATGATGCTTCGTGGGGAGCACAAGCGATATATCCAAACGATTTAATTAATGCCCGACTGGGATACCATGAAATTGGGAAAAACTTTGTTGCCGGAATGGGCTTTGTCCCCCGAACAAATATTCGTGAATCTTATGGAGAATTGGAACTTGGACCCCGCCCGAACAAATGGGGAATCATGCAAGTGCAATTTGGAGGAGAATTCTATTTTATACACAATTTGTTATCAAATGATCTGGAAACGCGCGAAATTAAACTAAAACCGTTGAGTATTCGCTTTCTATCGGGCGAAGAAATTTCTTATTCAATACGAAATCAATACGAAATGTTAAGCGGAGATTTTAATATTTATAAAGATATTATTATTCCCGCAGGTGAATACGAATGGTGGTCTCAAAAAGTATCAATAGAAACTAAAGGGGCGCGAAATATATGGGGAGAAGCCAGTTACGGATTTGGTGATTTTTATACAGGCGACAGAAAAGACATCGAACTAGCGATTAACTGGAAAGTTGCAGTTCCGTTATTTTTAGGTGGAAAATTTCAACAAAGTAAAATTAATTTACCTGAAGGAAAATTTACTGCAAATATTTATCAGGCAAACGCGAATATCTTGTTTAGTCCAACCGTTACACTTTATAATTATTTTCAATACGACAATGCCACAAATACAATCGGTTGGCAGTCTCGTTTTCAATGGATCTTAAAACCAGGTAACGAAGTAATTCTGGCGTGGAATTCTAACTTTTTGGAAGAAAACAATAGCTACTATATGAACGAAGGCGCCCTTCGATTAAAACTAAAATACAACATCCGCTTTTAATACTTTTTAACATGTCACAATAGCATAAAGTAAACATTTCGGCGTTTCAAACGTATATCTTTTTGTATCAGGCTATCCAGAAGATTTATAAGATCACATTACACTAAAAATAAATTTTGTATAAACGGAGCAAAACACTAAATTAGTGTTAGAAATAGGGAGAGTCATAAAAAAATAGCTCAAGATTCTTGTTTTGTAGTCAGTATTTATTTATACTTGCATCCGATTTCAACGAAATCACTCCCCTCGTCAATTGTTCCAAAAAAATTTCAACAATTATTAATCGAGAATTAGTTATAATAATACCATAATGTACGATATTTTAGAATTGAATAAAAAGCTCGTAGCTGAACTAAAAGACATAGCTAAAGAACTTAAAATCAAACGTGTTGAATCTTTCAAAAAACAAGATTTGATTTATAAGATTTTGGATACTCAAGCTATTCAGGAAGCTGAAAAAAAGGAACGCAAAAGTGTTTCGAAAGAGCCAAAAGAAGAAAAAGGAGGTATTCTTGGCCTTCTAAAAAAATCACCCGAGAAAGAGGAAGAACCACCTCGCCGTGAAAAACGTCCTCGCCAAAGAGTGGAAACAGTAAAACGTGAGAAAGTTGGCGCTGGTCCAAAAAAGAAATCAGATCACCAAAAAAATAAAAACCAGGAAGTTCAATCTCGACAGGATCAGATTAAAGCTATAATCAAAGGCTTTAACCGTGAAAAACCTGAAGATGAGGAGATTAAAAACAATCCAGAGCAAACGGTACAAAAAGAGCAAAAAAAATCTGCCTCTTCATTTAAGCCTATAAAACAAAAACAACAAGCTCAATCTCAAGAGAATGAACAGGCAGCGCCTGCCCAAGAACAAGAACAAGAAAAACCAATTGTTCAAAAAGCACCTCAACATAAAAAACAACAGGTGAATGTTCAGCCGCTGTCGCAGCAAAAACAAGACAATCGGAAAAACGATGACAGGCCAAAACAGCAAAACCAAAATACTGGGAATCGCCAAAAGACTCGTCAATTTGAGTTTGAAGGAATTATCACCAACACCGGTGTTCTAGAAATTTTACAGGATGGATATGGATTTTTGCGTTCTTCGGATTTTAATTATCTGAACTCGCCTGATGATATATATGTTTCGCAGTCACAGATCAAATTATTTGGATTAAAAACCGGTGATACGGTTACCGGAACAGTTCGTCCGCCAAAAGAAGGTGAAAAATATTTTCCGCTTATAAAAGTAAATGAGATTAACGGTAGAACTCCGGATTACATTCGCGACCGTGTACCTTTTGATCATTTAACTCCGCTTTTCCCTGACAATAAATTCCAATTAACAGGAAATGGATACGACAACATTTCAACCCGAGTAGTTGATCTGTTTGCACCAATTGGTAAAGGTCAACGTGGTTTGATTGTGGCTCAGCCCAAAACAGGTAAGACCGTTCTGTTAAAAGCTATTGCCAATGCAATTGCAGCCAATCATCCTGAAGTTTATATGATTGTTTTATTGATCGATGAACGTCCGGAAGAGGTTACAGATATGGCACGTAGTGTAAATGCTGAAGTAATTTCTTCGACATTTGATGAACCTGCGGACAAACATGTTCGTGTGGCAAATATTGTTCTTGAAAAAGCAAAAAGACTTACTGAATGTGGACACGATGTAGTAATCCTACTCGACTCAATTACACGTTTGGCACGTGCTTATAATACTGTTCAACCTGCATCGGGTAAAGTACTTTCGGGTGGTGTTGATGCCAATGCACTTCACAAACCAAAACGCTTTTTTGGTGCAGCCCGTAATATCGAAGAAGGTGGTTCGCTTACTATTTTAGCAACTGCACTTACCGAAACCGGATCGAAAATGGACGAAGTAATCTTCGAAGAATTTAAAGGAACCGGTAACATGGAACTTCAACTCGACAGGAAACTTTCGAACAAACGAATTTTTCCTGCGGTGGATATTCCTTCATCAAGTACACGACGCGAAGACTTATTATTTTCGAAAGAAGTGCTTGATAAACTTTGGATTTTACGTAATTACCTTGGCGATATGAATTCGTTGGAAGCAATGGAATTTATTAAAACAAGATTAATGCGTGCAAACAGCACCGAAGAGTTTTTA
>JBFFMM010000215.1:0-5212 GCA_041554075.1 Draconibacterium sp.
AAATGTTTGTTAAATGGTAATAGCACAAGGCACGCATAAAAAGTATTTCGCCGGTGGCTTGGTTTCTTGCTGCCTCGGAAATATTCTCATTGCCATCAATGCTAGCCAAAAATAAAGCTGAATTACGTGCCAATGAATACAGCGTATTCCAGGTACCGTAACCATCGGAAACACCTTCAGCAAATTGATAATTAATAACAGGTCCGTTTACATTTCTGCTTGGGCTTACTACATCTGCACCGTGTGTATAGAAATTATCTATTCCTCGCTGACGGTATAAATTTCCACTGTGTAATAATCGGTATAAACCGTTAACCGCCAATTGTGCTTCGGCGTCGTTATTAAAAAAGTTATCGGTTGTTATTCCACTTCGGAAATCCTCCTCCAAAAAACTGTCGCAGCTGCTAAACATCAGCAAACCGACAAGGAAAAGACTTAATATTGATTTTGTTATATTCTTCATTGTTTCAGTTTTTTAAAATTAAAAATCAATTTTCACTCCAATAGTATAAGTTCTGGCGTAAGGATATTGACCAGTTGCCACACCTTGCGAAAGATTGTTACTTCCATAATTACTAACTTCAGGGTCACCTAAAGTCCATTTGGTAAGAAGCAACAAATTATTTCCGGCTGCATATACATTAAAGCGGCTAAACAAATTACCCATTCCCAATTTATCGAGAGGAAGATCATAGCCAACTGAAAGTGATTTCAGACGAATAAAGGATGCATCTTCAATCATTTGAGTATTGTTTGGATTAAACAAACTTGTTGAAGTTCCTGCTCTTGGAATATCAGATGTTTCATTAATGCCCTCTTGCCAGCGATCGGCAACGGCTGGGACCAAAACCTGGTCGCCACGTCCGAACCACCCCACATGAGTTAATTGATTGTACATCTCGTTTCCATACGAAAACTGGAAGAAACAATCGAAGGAAAATCCTTTGTAATTTAAGGTATTTCTTAAACCACCGTAAAAATCAGGTTGCGGACTTCCAATTGGAATTTTATCTTCATCGTTAATAACCGAGTTGCCATCTAAATCAACATAACGTGGTCCACCAAGGAATGACTGGCCTTTACGACCATCATCAATAATTTCCTGTTCGGTTTTGTAAGTACCCAAATAAGTTGCACCAATAAAAACAGGTGCCGGTTGACCAGGAATTAAACGTAATCCTTGTCCTCCCTGATTACTTGGCTGACTAAGATTGATGTATTCATCGCCACCCAAATCGAGCACTTTATTGCGGTTAGCCGAAATAGTTAAAGTAGTTTCCCAGCTAAAGTTGGTTTTCGAAATATTTACTGAATTCACACTAAATTCAACCCCCTT
This sequence comes from Draconibacterium sp., assembly GCA_041554075.1. GTDB lineage: Bacteria > Bacteroidota > Bacteroidia > Bacteroidales > Prolixibacteraceae > Draconibacterium. Next base: position 1,337 of record JBFFMM010000215.1, read on the forward strand.
GTTTTCTATTGAGCCCACATTTTGCAATTGACTTCCTCCTGCAGTTCCGGGAAGGTCGCGTGCAAGCAATAAATCTTCAGTAGTTTTTTTGTAGAAGTCAGCTTCAAAACTATAACGGTTGTTTAAGAATCCTACTTCAACTCCCAAGTCCAATTGTTTTGTTGTTTCCCAGGTTAAATCTTTACTTGGTAAACCACCAATTAATACTGCAGGAACAAGTGTTTCGTTAAAATAAGTTTGCGAATTATTGAATTTAGCAAGCGAATTATAAGTACCTACACCTTGCTCACCAACAATACCATAACTTCCTCTCACTTTTAATAAAGAAACAGCATCTACATTTTCCATAAAACTTTCTTTATCGGCATTCCAGGCCACACCTACCGATGGGAAGAATGCGTATTTGTTTCCTGCTTCGAAAACAGAAGAACCATCGCGGCGACCAACCACAGTTAAGAGGTATTTGCCTTGATACGAATAGTTAATCCTTCCAAGAAAAGAAACAAAAGTACGTTGACTGTAACCCGATCCAACAGTATTCAACAGAGGGTCAGAACCAAAAGCCATGTTATTGAACTCCAAAACGTCGTTTGGAAAACCTTCAGCCGACATATCTGTTGATTCGTTTGAAATTTTTTGCATGGTAAAACCACCTAATACTTTAATCGAATGATCGCCAAATTCTTTATTATATGTTGCTGTATTCTCATTCAGAATACTTTGGCTATTGTTGGTCTGAATACGGGCGAAACCACCAACACCTTGTGCTTCCCGGTTTGGTAATGCTCCGGGATCATATACATTGTGCTTGTAATTATTTAATTCAACACCAACCGATGAACGAATTACTAAATCTTTAACAGGTAAAAATTCGAGGTAAGCATTGGTAACTAAATTGGTAACCAAATCGTGGTTCGTTCTTAACTGAATATCTGCTTCCGGATTACTTTGCAACGATCCGCTAACTGGGTTGGTAGCTGTGAAACTGCCGTCTTCGTTATATACCTCACGGATTGGAACCACCGATTGAACTATGCTGCCATAATTTACTTTATTATTTTCCTTTTTAAATTTCGAGATATTTAAACGAATCCCGGTTTTAAACTTTTCGGAAAGATTGAAATCGAGATTTGTTCTTAACGTATATCTTTCAATTCCTGATGCACGAACAACACCCTCCTGATCGAAGTGGTTAAACGACACATAATAATTAGCCTTTTCTTCGTTTCCAGTTATCGAAACATCGGTATTATTAATCAGGCCATTTTGTGCCACCAAATCAATCCAGTCGGTATAAGGTGCCGAAGCCGGATCATCGAAAATTAACGGAAGAGTTGGGTCGGTGTAACCAAAACCATCGGGTCCGGGAACAAGTTGAGCCTCTTCGTTACGGTATTCAGCATACAGTTTTGAATCGGCCAGTTCAATACGATTTGCTGTTTGCTGGTAAGAAAAATACTGATTGACACTTACCTTTGTTTTACCTTTTGCCAGACCTTTTCCGTTTTTCGAAGTGATAAGGATAACTCCGGCAGCACCTCTTGTTCCATAAATAGCTAATGCAGTTGCATCTTTTAAAACTTCAATGGATTCAATGTCGTTAACGTTTAAGTTATTTAAGTTAAAATCTGTTCCGGCAATAAAACCATCCACAACAAAAAGTGGATTATTATTTCCATTTATTGAGCTGGTACCCCTGATACGGATTACGGAGCCACCACCTGGCACACCACTGGCAGAAGTAATTTCAACACCGGCAGCACGACCTTGTAGGGCCTGATCGACACGAATAGTTGGTTGATTTTCAATAATTTCTGCTTTAACCTGCGATACGGATGAAACCAGATCTTCTTTACGAGTGGTACCGTAACCAATGGCAACAACTTCTTCAATGCCAATGTAATCTTGTTGAAGTTGAACATTGATTTGTGATTGTCCCGCAATTTCAATTTCCTGCTGAAGCATTCCTACAAATGAGAACACCAATGTTGTAACCCCTTCCTTAATATCTATCGAATAATTTCCATCGATATCGGAAACTGTTCCTTGTGTGGTTCCTTTAAAAATAACTGTAACACCCGGCAAAGGCAATCCATTTTCATCAGTAATCTTACCAGTAACTTTACTTTGCTGATCGCCAACTGATTTAAAATTGTCAATGTCGCCAGCAGAAAGTACAATCTGTCGGTTGACAATAGTATAGCCCACTTCCGTGTTTTCGAAAAGAACATCTAAAACCTCATCGATTTTTTTGTTCTTAATACTAACATCCACTTTTCTCTCAACATCAACAATTTTGCTGTTGTATAAAAAATAAAATTCTGAATTGTTTTCTATTTCAAGAAGAACATCGCGGACAGTTGAGTTTTTTAGCTCTAAGTTTAGTTTAGTTACCTGGGAATAGCTGTTAACTGCAAAACCCTGGATAACTGTAAGTAGCATGACATAAAATGTTAGCCTCATACTTAAAAAAGTTTTAGATGCCCACAGCTTTTTAAGCATGAGCCAATTCATACCAAATTTTTTCATAAGTTTACTTCGCTTTTTTATTAATACTATTAATTAGTTTATCCTTTCTCTTTGGCCAAAAAGAAAAAGGGAAAAGTACAAAGGGTGGCAGGCCAATGCCACTCTTTGTTTTTAGTTATTTTTGAATTATTTCAATTTTAATCTTGCTAAACGAATTATTTGCCTTTCTTTCCCGCGGTATAATTTTATAATCAATTGGGGCTGAAATTTTTAATAAATCGAGTACTTGAATCAAGGATTCATCTTCGAATGTGGCCGTATACACATAATCTCCTAAATCACGTCCTGTTAATTGAATATCAACATTATACCAACGATTTAATCGTCGTACTACTTCATCCATCGAGTCGTCTCTGAACATTAATTTTCCATCTTTCCAGGCAACGTATTTTTCGGTATCAACCCTTTCGAAATAAATTTTCTCCTCCTCAAGTAAGTAAGTTGCTTTTTCGCCCGGGACAAGTGCTTTAAATATTTCCTTTTCACCGAAATAAGTTCCCTGAAACAGCCGAACCGCTCCTTCAACCAAAACAACCTCAGTCATTCCTTCATTCATGTAATTGGAAACTTTAAATTGTGTGCCTGTTACCTCTACATTTACATCGCCGGTATTAACTACAAATGGCTGCCTTTTGTTCTTTACCACATCGAAGTAGGCTTCCCCGTCAATTTTTACTTCACGCACTGAACCATTAAAGGCCACCGGATATTTTAATGTTGTATTCGAATTTAAAAATACCTCGGTGCCATCGGGCAAAATAAACTGCGAACGCATTCCGGCACCTGTTTTTAAAGTGTACCAATTGTCAGCAGCAACATTTTGTTTTATAGTACCGGTTGAAAAATAAAGGGTGGCAATGAATAAAGGTAGAACCAAAATAGCTGCAACTCGTTGGAAGAGTTTTATGAATTGTGATGCCCCGCTTCTTTCTATTTTTTTATTTACACCTTCAAGCGCTTTTTGCGCGTTATACTTTTGCATTTGTCGCAAACGTTCAGTTTGCTCCCACACAGCTTTCGATTCTTCAAAAACTTCACGGTTTTCATCACTCGCCTCCATCCACTCTTTTACTTTCTTTTGATTTTCACTTTTTAGTGTGCCTTCAAAAAAAGCAGGAAGCATATTTATTATTAATAGTTTTTCCATAATTATAACAGTATGACGAGCCTCTACTCAGAAACACATATTACAATTTTATAAAATTCAGATTTTTACAAAAATGCTAGCAAAAAAACAGGTAGAAAAGGTTTTAAATCATGACGCAGAGCTTTTAATGCATTACTAATCTGCAGCTCAACTGTACGTTTCGAAAGTCCTAATTTATCAGCGATTTCCTGGTTTTTCAA
>JBFFMM010000216.1:0-5202 GCA_041554075.1 Draconibacterium sp.
CAAAACATTTAAACAACACTCCAAATCTATTTAAATTTTACACCCTGTAAACCCCTATGTTTAAACTATTTAATAAGATAAAATGTTATATCGTTTATGAACGAAATAATTGGGCATAGTTAAATATTGAATAGCAATACCAAGAAACAATCATATTTCATGTTGAATCGAATTAAAAAATTACATTTGTGCCCGAAAGCCACAAAATGTTTTTTAATTTTTCAGGAAACGATTCATTAAAGTAAAATCGTTATATGAGTTCTATTGATTATAATTCAAACTGGCGCAAAGTAGCGTCAACCATTTACAAAAAGCCAACCGACTCGAAAATCTACGGAACAGTGGAAATTGATGTCACCGATTTGGAAAAATACATTTCTGAAAAACGGAAAGAAGGAATAAAAACAACACTTACGTATATTTTAACTTTAATTATAGGACGTGCTATTCGACAAGACGTTCCGGAATTAAATACTTACGTAAAACGCGGTAAAATTATACAGCGTGAACAAGTTGATGCTACCGTAAGCGTTTTATTACCGGGTGGAGAAATGGGCTCAGTAAAAGTTGAAAATTCTGATCAACTGACCATTAAAGAAATTACAGAACTAATTGCAGGAAGAATTCGCGATTCGAGAAAGGGCTCGGAAAACGACACCATGCAATCAAAAGGAATGTTAGCATCAGTTCCCTGGCCTTTCAGACAATGGCTTTTTAGAATTTATCGCACCATTACCATTAATTGGGGAATATCGCTGCCGGGAATCGGTCTGGACTCTAACTCTTTCGGGTCATATGTTATGTCCAATATCGGAACCGTAGGTTTAGACACTGGTTTTGGTTCACTTCTTCCTTCGTCAAATATTTCGTTTGTTATGGTTTTAGGTAATGTTGTAAAAAAACCGGCTGTAGTAAACGACGAAATTGTTCCCAGAAGATTAATGCTACTTTCAGCTACTCTCGACCACCGTGTTGTTGACGGTTCGCATGGTGGCAGAATGTTTCGGACGATAAAATATCTGGTAAAACATCCCGAAATTTTGGAAACCCCACCCAATTCTTCGAAAGCAGCCTTTTAGTATAATTTTCTTAAATTCTGTTGCAAAACATATCGATTAAAATTTTTCCGTGTACGAACACGAAAAATCAAAAAAATCGTTACATTTGCATGTATAGCTCTTCACAAAGAAGGCTAACTAACTTTAAAACAGAATATTATCAAACTAAATAATCAGATTCGAATAAAAGACATTGCTGAAAAAGCAAGAGTGTCAATTGGCACGGTTGATCGTGTACTTCACAACCGTGGCGAAGTTGCACCGGCAACTCGAAAAAAGATTCTTCAAATAATAGAAGAACTTGATTATCAACCCAATATTTTAGCCAGTACTTTAGCTTCTAAAAAATCGGCAGTTTTTGCCACACTATTTCCCAAACCACCTTCGAAAGATGGTTATTGGAGTAAACCTTTAAACGGTGTAAAAAAACGAATAATTGAGCTGGAACAATATGGAGTTCAGATTCAATCTTTTACGTTCGATCAGAGCAACTCAAAAAGCTTTAATTCTGAAGCAGAAAGAATTTTAGAATTGCATCCCGATGGTGTTGTTTTGGCGCCCTTTTTTAAAAAAGAATCAATCGCATTTATTGAAGAACTTAAAAAACTGGATATTCCTTTTGTTTTTATTGATTCTGAAATTAGAAATGCCGGACAATTAAGTTACATCGGTCAAGACTCATACCAGAGTGGTTTGGTGTCAGGAAAGTTGCTTGATTTACTTGTACAGGAAGGAAATATCCTGGTCATTCATTTCGCCAAAGAAATGGACAACCAAAACCATCTGGTCCAGCGCGAAATGGGATTTTACAATTGGTACAAGAAAAATGATGATAACAAACATCAACTTTTCACAACTGATGTTTCTGACACTGAAGATCTGCGATGGATGAAAAAAATTGAAACGCTGATTAAGGATAAAAATATTAACGGAATTTTTGTTACGAATTCAAAGGTATTTCACGTTGGACGATTGTTAGACAAGCTAAACTTGAAGCATATTAAAGTAATTGGTCACGACTTATTAAAGGAAAATGTGGAATGCCTTAAAAACGATCGTGTTCAGTTTTTAATTTGCCAGCGTCCGGAAGAACAGGGATACAATTCGGTAAATAAATTATTCAGAAACGTTGTTCAGAAACGTGATGTTGACAAGAAAAATTATACTTCAATCGACATTGTAACCAAAGAGAATGTAGATTATTACAAAGAATTTAAATAAACCAATATGCAAGCAGTATCATTTAACGACCTAAAAGGCAAAGTATGTGTTATAACAGGAGGAGCCGGAGTTTTGGGTAGTGCCATGGTGAAAGCCATAGCTTCAGTAGGAACAAAAATTGCCATTGCCGATATTAATAAAGACGTTGCCGATAAAGTAGCTGCCGAAATCGCAGCTGAATCAGGTGCAGAAGTTATTGGAATTGAAGCCAATGTTTTAGACAAAGCTTCGTTGGAAACTGCAAAAGTAGAAATCAACGAAAAATTGGGTGATATTGATATTCTGATAAATGGTGCCGGAGGAAACAGTCCTCAAGCTACCACTAAAGTGGAAGTAATGACTGAAGAAAACATGGACAAACTGGAAGACACTTTCTACGGATTGGAGATGGAAGGTTTTGATAAAGTGTTCGCCTTAAACTTTAAAGGGACACTTCTACCAACCATGGTTTTTACAAAAGACATGTTGAAAAACAAAAAAGGTGTTGTATTAAATATTTCATCTATGAATTCGTACAAACCTCTCACTAAAATCCCTGCTTATTCAGCTGCCAAAGCATCCATAAATAATTTTACAGAATGGCTCTCAGTACATTTGGCAAAAGTTGGTATTCGCGTAAATGCAATTGCTCCAGGATTTTTCATCACAAACCAAAACCGCTTTTTAGTTACCGATGAAAAGACCGGCAACTTCTCCCCTCGCGGACAAAAAATCGTTGACAATACTCCAATGGGAAAATTTGGCGAACCTGAAGATTTGCAGGGAGCTACCTTATTCCTTATTTCTGATGTTTCGAACTTTATCACCGGAATTGTAATTCCTGTTGATGGAGGATACAGTGCTTTTGGAGGAGTATAATCTTTAAAAAACGAAATCATAAAATTTGCAAATAATGAAAAGAAGAAATTTTTTAACCACAAGCGCAGGAGCCGTTGTTGGAGCTTCTGTACTCACAAATCCTGTTAACGCAGCAGTCTCAAGTGCTGCAAAACGTAGAATAGCTCTGGTGGGTACCGGAATTCGTGGAACTTCATTCTGGGGTAAAACAATTGTAGAAAACTATGGAGACATAACTGAATTTGTAGGACTTTGTGATATCAATCCCGGACGTTTGGAATTGGCAAAAAAATACATGGGCGTAAATTGTCCGGTTTATACCGATTTTGATAAGATGATAGCCGAAACCAAACCCGAATTGGTTGTGGTTACTACAATGGATTCTACACATCATATTTATATTATCCGTGCTTTGGAATTGGGAGTTGATGTGCTTACCGAAAAACCACTGACAACAGATGAAGTTAAAGCACAGGCAATTGTTGATGCAGAAAAACGAACCGGCAGAAAAGTTATCGTTGGTTTTAATTATCGTTACGGAACTCTTTTTAGCGCCATAAAAGAACAACTGGCAAAAAAACCTACCGGACAAATTACTTCGGTTGATTTTCACTGGTATTTAAATACGTATCACGGTGCCTCATACTTCCGTCGCTGGCACGGCGAACGTGATAAAAGTGGTACATTGCTGGTGCATAAAGCCACGCATCATTTCGATTTATTAAATTGGTTAATTGATTCCGATCCGGTTGAAGTGGTGGCTTATGGAGATTTAGAGCATTACGGAAAGAACAACAAGTTTCGTGGTGCCAACTGCCGTACCTGTGCGTACACTGACAAATGCCAATATTATTGGGACATTACAAAAGATCAACGTTCGTATCAGTTGTATGTTGAAAACGAAAAATATGATGGTTACATCCGTGACAATTGTTTGTGGCGTAACGATGTTGATATTTACGATAAAATGGCTGTTCAAATTAAATATGCCAATAACGTTCAGGTTAGCTACTCGCTAACTACTTATTCTCCTTACGAAGGATGGCGGATTACATTTAACGGCAAAAACGGACGTCTGGAATCGTGGGAAGACATTCCCTGGCGCCTTGAAGACAAAGTAAATCAAGCCGAACTACATGCAGCCGAAATGAATCAGGATGCAGAAGGAAATAGTCGATATGATGAGATTTTCTTTCAGGAAAACTTCAACCCTAATTATGAAATGATAAAGGTCGAATCAACCAAAGGTGGTCATGGTGGTGGCGATAATCGTTTGCAGGATAAAATTTTCAGAAATCCGGATATGGACGATCCATACAAACATGCCGCAGGTTTGCGCGATGGAGTAATGTCGGCAATTATTGGAATTGCTGCCCGAAAATCAATTGAAGAAAAACGACCCATTCGAATTGAAGAGTTAACAAGTATAGTACCCCACCCAACAAGAGGAGCTTAAAGGAATATAAGCCAGACGAATAATCTGGCTTTCTTTCAAAAAATTACCGTTAGCGCTAACGAGATGCAGAACAAGTTTCAAAGAAAAGAAGTAGTATAAAAAACAACCGTTGTTTGGCATGGTATAAAGCCGGCAACCAAATATTAAATAAAATGAGTATCGAATTAAAGCAAAATTGCAAATATGCCATGTTGGTTCCGACTAGCATGGGAACAAGAATTACACCTGAAAATGGACAACCTGTGCATGTCAGCGATAAATTTACGCTTTACGCTACAAGCGCTGAAACGAATGTTGCCAGTATTTCTTCTTACCTTGGATTGCCCGTTAAAGTCCTTACCACATTTGTAAAAGGTAGTCCAATTGCACAATTCATAAAAAGCAATTTAAAATCGCGTCATATGGATTACGAAGGCCCCGAAGTTGAACAAGGCGATCCTTGGGGTTACCGACATCAAATAAATATTGCCGACAGTGGTTATGGCTCGCGTGGACCTCGCGTCTTTAACGATCGTGCAGGAGAAGTGGGACGTACTTTAAATGCAAAAGATTTTGATTTGGAACGTATTTTTGGTAAAGAAGGTGTCCAAATTGTTCATCTTTCGGGAGTAATTGGAGCACTTTCGCCGG
>JBFFMM010000217.1:0-5129 GCA_041554075.1 Draconibacterium sp.
GAAGGGATCCATTCAGTTACACGCAAAAACGTTTACTTTACCATTCGACAACAAAATGTTCAGGCTCGCTTCGGTGATTGGAATTATAAACAGAGGAACAAGCGGAAAATGGAAAATCAGAACCGAAATGGCTGCCTGGAGTATTGGCGACGCATCGTTCCTGAGTATTCCCGGAGAGATTTATCCCGAAATTATTAATGGTGGAATTGAGTCTCCTGAAGGTCAGGATTATCAAATCAAACCGATAGAAATCCCTCCTTTAAGAAGTCAGATGCCGGGTGAATTCAAATTTATTATTGGCCTTGCAAACGATGAATTAGGATACATTATTCCCAAAAGTGAGTGGGACAATAAAGCACCCTGGATTTATGGTTCTGCTAAGGAACTTTATGGTGAAGAAAATTCGTTAGGACCGGAAACAGCACCTATTGTTCATAAAGTAGCCATCGAATTATTATCAAATCTGAATTAAAAAACAGAAATTCTACAGTAATATTCTCCTGCTTTTTTTGGGTCAGACGAATTCAGATTCTCCTAAAAAATTCCGAATTGGAAATCGCATCACTCCGCTTCTACAAGTTTCGTTTCACCGAGCAAATAGCCGGCACCGGTAAATTTACCGATAAGAAAATTTAAATTCAAAAAAGAGAAATATCGATAAAAAGAAAAACCGTCTGATAAACTTGTTACCAGACGGTCTCTTTACAATTCTATCTTTGTAAATACTATTTCGTTAGAATCCCAAAGTGTTAGGCAACCACATCGAAATTTCCGGTATGTAAGTTACCAGTAACAAACAAATTATCATTACCACAAACATCGGAAGGAGTGGTTTAATTACTGTTTCAATTTTTACCTGGCTAACGCTACAACCAATAAACAGCAGCGAACCAACCGGTGGAGTTCCTAAACCAACACTAAGGTTAAGTACCATGATAATTCCAAAATGAACAGGATCTAAACCTAAATTTGTTGCAATCGGGAGAAATATCGGCGTAAAAATTAATACCGCTGGTGTCATGTCCATAAATATACCGACAAAAAGCAGTATCAAGTTAATGATTAACAGTATCACAAATTTGTTATCGCTTAACGACAGCAACGCTTCGCTCACGTTTTGTGGAATATTTTCGTAAGCCATAATCCACGACAGACCAATACAAGTGGCAACGAGCAAAAGAACAAATGCGGTTATTTTAACTGAATGAAGGATTACATTCGGTAAATCTTTCCAACCTAATTCGCGATAAATAAATGCGAGAATCAAAGCATATAAAACCGCAACAGCCGATGCTTCGGTTGCCGTAAAAAAACCACCAACTATACCACCGATTACAATCACCAACATCATCAAACTTGGGAATGCCCTTAAAAAAGTTCGTAATGCATTTTTAGCTCCAACTTTGTGTTTGCTTGCATAGTAGGCAAAAACCGCAATAAATGCAACTCCAAGTCCTCCATAGATCAAGGTAGCAGCTGTTGAAGAAACAAGGTTATTCACTTTAATCAATCCAATTACAACAAGAGCAATCGATGCTAAAACCGCGAAAAATTTACTCAGGTTACGTACCATTCCTTTAAAACCAAAATGTTTTAACGAAAACATCGCCATGGCCATGGCCATAATCGCCAAACCGGTTAATATACCAGGCGCATAACCGGCAAGGAAAAGCGCAGTAATGGAAACACCTCCACTGGCCAACGAAAACACAATAAGAATGTTACTTGGTGGAATTGACAAACCAGTTGTTGCTGAAGTAATATTTACTGCCGCACTAAAGTTTTTATCGTAACCCTCTTTGTTCATTTCGGGCATCATAATACTACCAATTGCAGAAGCAGAAGCAGCGGCAGAACCCGAAATTGCTCCGAACAGCATGTTCGCAAAAACATTAACAAAAGCCAATCCGGCAGGCATTCGACCAACTAAAACCCGCGCAAAATCAATTAAGCGGTGGGCTATTCCACCCTTATTCATGATATTCCCTGCCAGTATAAAAAACGGGATCGCCAATAGTGCAAAACTATCTAAACCCGTTGCCATACGTTGTGCAAATGTTGTTGCAGCCGGTATTGGCATTATGGTTACCAGCATGGTTAAAATACCTGAAATTCCGATACTAAATGCAATTGGAACTCCTATTGACAGTAGTATAATAAAACTAACTACTAAAACTATTATTCCTAAAAATTCCATTATTCTTCAATATTTAGATTTCGTGAATTATCGATTGTATAATAAAGTGTTAAAACACCACTAATAGGTACTATCAGATAAACGTATCCGAGCGGCAGTTCAAGTGCAGCAGAATTTACACCAAGATAAAAACGCGTATACACAAGCCAGGCGCCTCCGATACACAATACAAATAAGGCAAACAAGCCAACAATTGCATTAATAAAAATTTGCAAGCGTTTCTTTTTTGCACCTTTCATTTTTTGGAGCATTAAGTCGATGGCCAAATGCTCGTTTTTCCCGGCAACATAAGCTGCTCCAAGCAATCCAACCCAAATTAAAAGAAATCCGGCCAGCTCGTCGGTAAAAGAGCTTGGTGAAGCTAAAACGTAGCGGCTAAACACCTGCCACAACACATCCAGAACAAGGATGCTCATTAGGGCAACCAATACAAATTCAATTGCCTTATCTATTTTTTCTCTGATGGTCATAAAATTTAGTTTAAGCGGTTCCGATTATTTTTCAGCCTGAATTCGACGAATTAATTCTCCAATCTCATCATCTTTGTACCCGTCTAACAACGGTTGCACTTTTTCAGCAAACTTTGATTTATCAGGATAATGAATGGTAACACCGTTTTCCTGCACAATTCTTAACGACTCTTCAACTGAATCTGCCCAAAATTTTCTTTGAACAGGAACCGATTCGTCAGCCGCTTCCTGCAACCACTTTTGTTCTTGTTCCGAAAGTGTTTTCCAAACCTTCGAACTAATAATTAAAACATCGGGAACACAGGTGTGCTCATCTAAAGAATAATGTTTGCAAACTTCGTAATGATGTGAAGTATATAAACTTGGTGGATTATTTTCTGCTCCGTCGACAACTCCACTTTGTAGCGCTGTGTACAATTCTCCCCACGAAATTGGTGTTGGCGAACCACCCAAAGACTTTACCATCTCCATGGCAGTTTGACTTTTCATCACCCTGATTTTCAAACCATTTAAATCTTCTGGAGTATTTATTGGTTTATCTATGGTATAAAAACTACGGAAACCGGCATCGTAAAAACAGAGTCCGCGAATCCAGAATTCTTCGGTTCCCAATAATAATTCCTGGCCGATTTCACCGTCGAATACTTTAAATGAATGTTCTTTCGATTCGAAAACATAAGGCAATCCGAGGGCTTTAAATTTACGTGTAAAACTTTCGAGAACAGCTGCAGAAACTTTGGTAATTGCCAAACTTCCAATTTGCAATAACTCAACACACTGCTGCTCTGATCCCAATTGCCCACTGGGATAAATATCGATGGTTAGTTTACCACCCGATTTCTCGGCCAGTCGTTCAGCCATAAATTCCATTCCTTTATGAACCGGGTGTGTTGGATCTAATCCATGCGCAAGTTTTAGAACTTTATGATCGGAAACAACTGTGCACCCCATAAGAAATAGAAGCAAAAGTGAAACCGAAAAAGTCTTGAGTAAGATTTTATTCATTATTATTTTAATTGGTTTATTATAGAAAGTGCCTCCGCACATTTGTCGGTAATATAGTTATAATTATTATTTGCTAAAACTTCTTTCGGAAAGAGTTGAGACCCCATTCCAACACAAGTAACTCCGGCTTCGAACCATCCTTTCAAATTTTCTTCTGTTGGAGACACGCCTCCCGTTGGCATTATACTTGCCCAGGGCATCGGACCTAGAATAGCCTTAACAAAGCTTGGACCACCCACCTGCAAACCGGGGAATATTTTTACAACCTCGGCCCCCAATTCGTGTGCTTTTGCAATTTCGGTTACCGAGCCACAACCCGGACTCCATGCAATTTTGCGTTTGTTACAAACTTTGGCTGTTGCTTCATCAACAATTGGTGAAACAATAAAATTGGTTCCCAATGCAATGTACATTGCTGCTGTTGCCTCGTCGATAACAGAACCAACTCCCATTATCATTTCGGGGCATTCCTCAATTGTCCATTTATTTAATTCGGCAAATGTAAGTGTTGCAAAATCGCCACGATTGGTGAATTCAAAAACTCTGGCACCTCCATCGTAACATGCTTTCACTACTTTTTTACAAACCTCAATATCTTTATGATAAAAAACCGGAACCATTCCGGTCTCCTTCATTTTTAATGCAACTTCTATTCTTGAAAATCTTGCCATGTTTATAAAGTTAAAGATTAAAAGATAAAAGTCAAAAGAACATCACTCCTTGAAACAATACTTCTGACTCTACCCAATCTTATATTTTCTACTATCTACTTTTGACTTTCTACTTTCTACTTTTTACTTCTTACTTTTTACCTTGCAACTCTTCCCGAAGCATCTCCACCCATCAATTTCTCAACTTCTTCAACAGTTACCTGGTTAAAGTCGCCATAAATGGTATGTTTTAAACACGAGGCAGCAACGGCAAAATTTAATGCACTTTGGTCATCATTTTTATACGTGAGCAATCCGTAGATCAATCCTCCCATAAACGAGTCGCCACCACCAACACGATCAACAATATGCGTAATCTGATACGCCGGTGATTCGTACAATTTTTTACCGTCCCAAAGTACCCCCGACCAACTATTATGGTTTGCATTTACAGAACCGCGCAAAGTTGTAATTACCTTTTTACATCGTGGAAATTGTTTCATAATTTGTTTCGAAACCGATTCGTAAGCTGCTCCTTCCACATGTCCTCCGGTAACATCAACACCTTCGGGTTTAATTCCCAAAACCATGTCCGCATCTTCTTCATTGCCTAAAACTATATCTGTTCCGGCAACCAATTCCGGCATTACTTCGCCTGCCGTTTTACCGTATTTCCATAAATTTTTGCGATAATTTAAATCACAAGAAACGGTGATCCCCAACTCATTTGCTTTTTTAATGGCTTCCAGACAAACATCGGCTGCGCCTTGTGAAATTGCAGGCGTTATTCCTGTCCAGTGAAACCAA
>JBFFMM010000218.1:0-5084 GCA_041554075.1 Draconibacterium sp.
ACTGCTTGCTAACGGAATTGACAAGACCATAAATAACAACGCAGGCTCCACTGCAGCCGAATCAGTTGCTGCACCTTTTGAAGCTGTAAAACCAATCTACGATTACTTCTCGAAAGTGTATGAACCGCTGGGATTAAAACTTGATCAGGAAAGAATAAAAACTACCCGCCCGCTAATTGCTGAACTAATTACCAAAAACAACTAAATATCACCTTGTTTTTAATCCATTTGTAACAATGTCAAAAATACTTGACATTTAATTGTTAATTTATTTTGACTTTATGTATACTTTTCTTTACTTTGTGTCGTAATTATTTAACAATTTAGTTATAACCATGAAAACAATTTAATTATGTCGTACAGAGAAAAAGAAAACATCGTAAATATTTTTAGCGGTTTATTTACAACAGCTATCATTGCACTTTTGGTATACAAAAAACACATGGCCGGACAATTCGATTTAACACAGGATTTTCAGGCCTGGGGATTTATCTTCCTGGTATTTATAGGCATTTCAATAGTGGCTCGAATTATTATCTACATCATTTTTCACATCATAAATGCCATTGCAACTCGTGGCGAAGAAATTCCGATAGAAGATGAACGAGATAAACTGATAAAACTAAAAGCACTCCGCAATTCGCATTACATTTTTGTAGTAGGTTTTATGCTTTCAATAATTGCCCTGGCCTTTGGAATGCCTGTATTTTGGATTTTTGTGATCTTCCTGATTAGCGGCTTATTATCAGAAATTATTGACAACGGATCGCAAATTTACTATTACCGAAGAGGAGTTTAAAATGAGTAAAAACTACATACACAGCAACATTAGGAAACTACGGTTTAATGCCGACGAAATGACCCAAAAAGATTTGGCAGATAAAGTTAACGTATCGCGACAAACCATTGTTGCCATCGAAAAAGGTAAATATTCCCCGTCGTTGGAGCTGGCTTTTAAAATTGCACAGGTATTTAATACCCCAATTGGCGAAGTATTTTCCTATAAACCAGTTGACTAATAACTTAAAAACTAGAAAAAATGAAGGCAATTGTACGAGAAAAATACGGTTCGGCAGAAGAGCTAAAATTGCAGGAGATTGAAATACCGCATCCAAAGCCCAACGAAGTTTTGGTTAAGGTACACTCCGTTTCGATTAATGCTTCCGATGTGGAAAATATGACAGGTTCGCCTTTTTACATTCGAGCATGGGGACTTTTCAAACCAAAATATAAAATCCTTGGATCAGACATTGCAGGCGTAATTGAGGCAGTTGGCAGTAAAGTAAAAAAGTTTAATGTTGGCGATGCAGTATTTGGCGATGCGTTGTATTCTTGGTGTGGCTTTGCCGAATATGCATGCATACCAGATAATGTATTATCTCAAAAACCTGAAAGCATTTCATTTGAAATAGCTGCTGCTCTTCCTCAGGCAGCAGTTGTTGCCGAACAGGGAATTCGGTATAAAAACAAAATCAAACCCGGATGTAAAATTTTAATAAACGGTGCAGGCGGAGGTTCGGGAAGTTTTGCTGTACAATTAGCAAAGCTAGCAAGTGCCGAAGTTACCGGAGTTGATAGTGCCGAAAAACTGAAATTGATTCGCTCACTTGGAGCCGACCATGTTATCGATTACAAAAAAGAAGACTTTACACGAAACGGAAAAAAATACGATTTGATTTTAGACCTTGTGGCATCGCATTCAATTTTCAATTACAAACGTGCTTTAGCTCCAAATGGCATTTATGGTATGGTTGGTGGGCACATGAAACATATTTTCGGCACCTTAATTCTCGGAGGTTTGATTTCGCTATTTGGAAGTAAAAAACTTAAAATAATTGGAATTACACCCATGCAAAAACTCGACTACATTGTCAAGCTCATCGAAACAGGTAAAATCAAAGCCATAATTGACAAACGTTACACACTGAGCCAAGTACCTGAGGCAATGAGTTATCAAGAAAAAGGTTACGCAAAAGGAAAAGTTGTGATTAATATCTGCTAATTCAATTCTTGTTAAAACGTTAAACCAACTCCCCTTCCATTGAGAAAGTAGTGGCAGTAGTAATTTTTAAGTTTCCAAGATGAAACGCGTTGCAATAACGCACCAGCTGGGTTGTTGTATTTCCATCCCTTATATATATTTAATGGCCTCTTTGACCGTCATCTTTTCTTTTATGTTTCTGGTTTTTGCCAATTGATTACAAACCGAGATAATACCATTATTAAGTACGTCCTGTCCGTTAAAAATCTCTGCACTCATGCAGTCTACCGTACATGCAAGGATTCCTGCATCACTTAAAGGTTGGAGACTTTTTACACCTGCCTTATTTTTGCCGATTCCGGCATCATTAAAAAACACAGCTTTAACCTGATGTTTCTGTGCATAATGTCCAGCACTTAAACCGCCATGTGAGCCACACACTACGATATCTCCTGAATTGTTTTTGTTTAAGAAAGTGATGCTATCAGTAACGGTGATGTCCACACCATCAACTTGTGTTTGCGTTTGTTTTTTTAAGTCTGCTTTGCTGCTATTTTCCTGCACAACATTCGTAATCGGAGCTTCAACATGCTTACTTTTTTGAGTCGACGATGGGTGCTTGATACGATTTACTATTTTGGCAACGGCCTCTTTCACCGAATCACCAATTTGTATTCCCATAGCATTCGCTTGAGTGCTGGTATGACTTATGCATCCGCTCTCCCAGGTATCTTGTGCAATGCCAATCTCAGCGCTATAGTGATCAACCGCACAGGCTAGAACACCCTCCGCCTCGTAATGGATAAGCCCTCTAATTCCTGCCTGGTTTTTCCCGATACCTGCACGGTTGAGAAAAACAGCCGAGACATGACAATTTTTTACGTGTACAGCAAGCTCCCTATTGCCTCCGCAATGCGATCCGCAAACCAAAATTGGACTTGTATTGCCGGCTTTTAAATCACCTAAACTATCCAACAGCACTACACCTTCAGGTAATTTCATGTTCTTTTTATTAGAGCTTAACTTAACAATAACTAAGTACCGGCTCCTTCGTTGCAAGTTCACCTTGGGCAATCTTTATTCCCATCTCGTAGGCTTTTATGTTTCCTTCAATAAACTTTGCCGGAACGCTTTCCCTTACTATTTGAATCATGTCATCATGCGAATAGCCTCTGAACTCAGCATAGTAGCCGAGCATAACGACATTCATCATTTTGTTGATATTAAAATCGGGGCTCTTGTGCTCATTGGGATCGACAATAAATGTTTTATTTTCCGATCGTTTTATCATCTCGGTTTTACATTCAGGTAAATCTTTTTGCAGCCTTGTGTTTACGCTGGTAGAAGTTAACTCATAGGTACTTGTTAGAATGACGCCATCATCCTTCAGGCAATGTAAAAACCGTAATGTTTCCGTTTGCTCAAACGATATCACGTAATCCACATCTCCTGCTTTTATAAAGGGCGACAACACGGGTTTGTTTGAATAACGGAAATGGCTTTCGACACCTCCCCCACGTTGACCTAAGCCAATCACATCAGATATTTTTAACTCATATCCAAGTTTCATATAAAACTTGCTTAAAAGGTTGCTAAAAAGAAGAATTCCTTGTCCTCCTACACCCGCTATGATAATATTTTTTCCTGTGTCTTGCATTTTTATGATTTTATGGCGTCAAACGTACAAGCTGTAGAGCATAAGCCACAGCCGGTACAAATATCTTGGTTAATAACTATTTCAACCGATCCGTCGTATGCTTTTTTACTCTCAATCGCTAAACATCCAATATTGATACATTTTCTACATTTAGTACATTGATCCTGATCAATATAACTTGGTGTGTTTTTAGGCAGCTTGAATTTTGTAATACACGGTTTTTTGACAATAACTACCGAATTCGTATCTGCATTTACCGCATTAAGGATCGATTCTTCCAGATTTTCAAATTCGTAAGCATCTACAGTTACAATATCTTTCACACCAATAGCTTTGCATACTGTGGCAATATCCAGTTTATTTTCCGGTTTGTAATTAAACCCAAATTCGCTGGAGGCGATATGCTGACCACCGGTCATTGCCAGACAACTATTGTCGACAATAATTACCGTTGATTTACTGTCATTGAATATCAAATTCATCAGTCCATTGATCCCGGTTGCCCAAAAGCCACCATCGCCTATCATGGCTACAAAATTTTCCTTATGATCTTTAGCAATGTTGTAACCATGGGCTAGTGCAATGCTCGACCCCATACATTTTTGCAGCGAATAGGACTCCATATGCGGGAAGGCACCTATGAGACCACAGGTGACATCGGCAGCAGCCTTGATTTTATGTTTCTTTAAAATTCGTGAAATGAAAAGGTGAGAACAGCCTGCACAACTAACCGGCAATCGGAAAGGCACACCTTCTTGAGGCGTTCTTTTAGGTGAATTTGGAATGAGTTTTTCCTCTATAATATCCGGAGTAAAACGCATCATTTCGGGGAATTTGGGGAAGATTTCTTTCCCTGTTACCGAAATGCCCAGATCCTTGATATTCTTTTCCAAAATATCATGGCCATCTTCAATCACATAAAGTTTATCTACGTGTTCAGCCAATTCCCGAATCATATTTTCCGGAAGCGGCATAACAAGTCCCAGTTTTAAAACCGAGGCTTCGGGTAATACTTCTTTTACGTAGTAGTACGGCGTTCCAGCTGTTATTACCCCTATTTTTTTACTGTTTAACTCCAGTCTGTTAATATTGAAGTCGTTACTGTCACCGGCCAAGCGCTTCATTTGCGCCGGAAAATCATGAAAGCATTTGGTCAGTTTTGGATGTTCAGAACCTTTTGCCTTCGTCATAATGGTAGTCATTATAACCTTACTGAAACTTACCGGATATTTTTCTCTGCATTTGGCTTCGTAAGTATAGTCTTCATCAACCATAACTCGGCTAGTGGTCTTGCATATTACCGATGTAATTTTAAGTATAACCGGAGTACTGTATTCTTCGCTAATTTCGAATGCTCGAACCATAATGTCTTTGGCCTCTTGACTGTCGCTTGGCTCCAATACCGGAATGTTGAACATATTCCCATAGTGTCGGACATCATTATAA
>JBFFMM010000219.1:0-4964 GCA_041554075.1 Draconibacterium sp.
AACAAGTCGCTTTCCATTTATCAGGATGCCGTGGCTTGTTGGAAAGGCGAAAAGATGAGCGAATGGAAAAATGAATTGATTTATGCTTCGGAAAAATTCAACTTCCCCATTCACAAAGCTTTTTACGAATTAACTGAAGAACAAAAATTTCTGATTTGGACAGGAAACAAATACTTTAAGGGATTAAACCGCTTTTTTAAGTTTTTGGAAGAAAGTAGTTACAAAATTCAATACCGGGTAATGCTTTCGCGTTACCGCGGAAAAACCATTTGCCCTGAATGCAAAGGTAGCCGACTGAAAAAAGAGTCAGGTTTTGTTAAAGTTGCCGATAAATCTTTGCAGGAACTCGTTTTGATGCCTGTTTCGGTGTTAAGTAACTTTTTTGAGAACATTGATTTAAACCCTCATGATACGGCCATAGCCAAACGCATATTAATTGAAATTACAAACCGGTTAGAGTTTTTGTGCGATGTTGGACTAGGCTACTTAACGCTCAACCGATTATCGTCAACACTTTCAGGCGGCGAGTCGCAACGCATAAATTTAGCCACTTCGCTGGGAAGTAGTTTGGTGGGCTCGCTTTATATTTTAGACGAACCCAGCATTGGTCTTCATTCGCGCGACACTGATAAACTAATAAAAGTATTACGCCGCCTTCAGAAAATTGGCAATACGGTTTTGGTGGTTGAACACGACGAAGAAATAATACGTGCCGCCGATGAAGTTATTGATATTGGACCACTTGCCGGACAACACGGAGGAGAAGTTGTTTTTCAGGGAAACCATGAGGAGCTGGCGAAAAAACCAGAAAGTTTAACCACAAAATACCTAACTGGGGTAGAAGAAATTCCGGTGCCCAAACAACGTAGAAAATGGATGAACTCCATTGAAATAGTTGGTGCCCGCGAAAACAACCTGAAAAATGTTCGGGTAAAATTTCCTTTAAATTCAATGACAGTTGTTACCGGAGTCAGCGGATCGGGCAAATCATCGTTAGTTTCGAAAATATTAACGCCGGCATTAACGAAAATTTTGGGAGGATATGGCGAAAGAACCGGTCATCACGATGCAATTTTAGGTGACTATAAAATGCTTGATGCCATTGAGTTTATTGACCAAAATCCTATTGGGAAATCCTCGCGATCGAACCCGGTTACTTACCTAAAAGCCTACGACGAAATACGTAAACTATTTTCAGAACAACAAGCATCGAAAATTCAGGGCTTAAAACCTTCGCACTTTTCGTTTAACGTTGATGGAGGCCGCTGTGATGAGTGCCAGGGAGAAGGAACAATAAAAGTTGAAATGCAGTTTTTAGCTGATGTTTTTTTACTTTGCGAAAGTTGCAACGGAAAACGTTTTAAGGAAGATATTCTGGATGTTCGCTACCGGGAATTAAATATTGATGACATTTTAAACTTAACAGTTAACCAAGCGGTAGAGTTGTTTGAAATTGGAAAAAGTTCAACGGAAAAGAAAATTACAAAACGCCTAAAACCATTGCAAGATGTTGGTTTGGGATACATTAAACTAGGGCAGTCGTCGAGCACATTATCAGGTGGTGAAAGTCAGCGTGTAAAACTCGCTTCATTTCTGGCAAAGGAGAAAGATTCGCCTACTTTATTTGTTTTTGACGAACCCACTACCGGGTTACATTTCCACGATATAAAAAAGCTATTGGATTCTTTTAATGCACTTATTTCGCGTGGTCATTCCATTATTATTATCGAACACAACATGGAAATTATTAAATCGGCCGACTGGATTATTGATTTGGGACCAGAAGGAGGAACCAATGGCGGAGAGTTGGTTTTTGAAGGCACCCCGGAAGACCTTGTTAAAGTTGAAGGTTCGTACACGGGGATAGCACTAAAAGAGAAACTGCATAATTAAAAAACATGTCGTCTCATTGGAGATGGCATGTTTTCTAATTTCCTTTTTAAACAGTTGCACCTTCAACAACAACCGGTTTAATTACCGACTGTAACATTATATTATCGGCTACCGGGCAACGCTTTGCAATGTCTTGTAAAAAACGATCCTTTTCATCTTTTGTCAGATCAGCATCAATTGACACAAAACTTCTAATTTCTGTAAAACCAGAACGACCTTCAGTGGTTTTACCCAGAAGGAAATCTTTATCAATGTCTGCTTCAATATCCACATTAATTCCACGCAAATCGATTCGGCGCTGATTTGCAATAATTCGGCCAATAGCACAAATACAAGCCGGCAAACTCGATAAGAAAATTTCTAATGGATTAGGTCCCTGGTCATTGCCTCCTGCCATTTTAGGTTGATCGATTACAAACGGATGAGAACAGTTAATTTGAGTTGTAAAAGTTGCGGCCATATTGGCACTAACTTTCATCGTTGAAATAGCCATATTGATTGAAATTTAAATTGTTATTATTCGATTGACAATACTAATAATAATTAATTATCTGTTATATGATTTTCGTCAAATATAATACATATGTTCACATTGAAATAAACCACTATGCACAAAAAACACAAATATTTTAAGATTTCGTATGAAACGAGCATTACAAGGATTTTGTCATATAAGATAAAGTTTATCACCATGGAAGTTCCATCTTATACCATAGAAAACAAACAATTTTAATAAGATGAAATTCGATAAGAAAAGACTTGTTGGTTTAGAGTTGGATGTAAGAAGACTGAAGTAAAGTTCAATTTAAAATTCATTCACAAAACTTCTGACTTCGGGCTCCCGTCTTCGAGCTTTATGTATTAAATATTTGCAGAAACTAAAAGAGCTACAATGACTTATAGAACCTGCCCCGGACATATTTCGACGGTTTTAACCATTAATTAGAAAATAAATAAAGTATCGAATTTAGTTTGAAAAAACTACTTTTCGGATGCCGAGAATAAGGTATACAATTACCGGAATTATTAGAATTAAAACAGTAATAACTATCCACACATTAAACACAAACTGGTTTTCGAAATTAAATGCCCAGTTCCCCGAAAGGATAGCCGAAAGTGCACCCCAAAATATTGACAAAATTAAGTTCCAAAACAAAATATTTTTTAAAACTCGCAATAAAACTGTTTTTCTTTCCGAAGGGAATAAAAGATGGAAAAATAAAGTATATCCGAACACACCACCCCAGGAAATAAAACTCCCAATAGGAATTGAACTTCCATTCATAACAGAACGTGTTAATATTTCAGCATTAAATAGAACTATGAATACCGGTGCTAATACCAGAATGATTGCCAATATCAGTTTACTTTTCTTCCAATCCATGATTTTGAACGATTAAAGGCAGTCGTTGCCATTCGCGATACAAAAGAAAACCAACTACCATTGCCGATAAAGTATCAGCAATAGGATAACTCAGCCAGATACCATCAATATTCAAATAAATTGGCAAAATGTACAATAACGGAATTAAGCCAATTACCTGACGGAAAAGCGTAGCAAACATAGATAATCCAGCTTTTCCTATGGCCTGGAAAAAATTAGAAGCAGCTACCTGAAACCCCACAATTGGAAATGCCAGAATTACAATACGCAAACCACGTTGTGCAATATCATATAATACCTGACTATCGCTGTTAAAAACTTTTATAATAGCTCCTGGAAATGCCTCTAATAAGGCGAAGGAAACAATTGCAATTCCGGTGGCCGCAATAAGTGAAATTCGCAAAGTTTGTTTTATCCTCTCTACCGATTTGGCTCCATAGTTAAATCCGATAATAGGTTGCGATGCCATATTTAAAGCTACTATGGCCATTATAAACAAAGTCATTACCGAATTAATAATCCCCATAGCCCCAACAGCGAGATCTCCACCAAAATCGATTAATTTTTTATTGAGTAAACCTTGAACAAAACTACCCGCAATCTGCATCGAAAAAGGCGCCATACCGATGGCTAAAATCTCCAATACGATTTCCCAATTTAGTCTTAAATTTTTCGAATAAAGTTTTACTACCGACTTTTTGCCTTTCAGAAAATGAAATAAAACCCAAGCCATTAAAACAAACATGGAAATAACAGTGGCATAAGCTGCCCCTTTTACGCCCATATCGAGGCCAAAAATAAAAATTGGATCGAGAATAATATTTACTACCGAACTTAATATCATTGAAGTCATGGCCACCCGTGCATTCCCTTCAGAACGAATTACATTATTAAGCGAAAAGCCTATAACCATAAATGGTATTCCCCCAATTATAATATCGAGGTAATCGTTCGCATATTGAAAGGTTTCTTCGGTGGAGCCAAATGAGCGAAGTATGGGAACTTTTAATGCATAAATAACAATCATTATTATCACCGAAACGATCATCATTAATAAGAAGCCGGTACCAAGAGTTTTCTCTGCCCGCCCCATATCTTTTCTCCCCAGATTAATGGATACATATACGCCGGTTCCAATGCCGATAAGCATTCCAAAAGCCATCATAATCAACATTACCGGAAAAATTACAGAAATGCCGGAGAGGGCTTCTGCACTCACTCCTTGTCCAATAAAAATTCGATCGACAATGTTATAAAGAGCATTTACAAAGACACCAATAAAAGCCGGAATAAAATATTTCAGCATTAATCGTCCCACATGTGCCTCCCGTAATTCGTCGATGTTTTTCATGAATTTGCCAAAGGTACTGATTCTACACAAACATTTAGCTTGCCCCTTTGTTTAAGCTCATTTAATAACGTAAATTTGCGTCTCATAAAATTTCAATATGACAAAGATTAAGATAAACCAGGCAATAAAAAACAAGCTATTTTCGACTGACAATGACGTAGTAATTTCGGCTCTAAATTTAATAAAAGATAAAGGAAACAAAGAATATCTTCCTGTACTATTCGAACTTTTACTTTCGGAGCCAGAAGAAGAAATAAGCAAAGAAATACTTCAACTTTTAGGTACAGTAAAAGATAAAAACACCATTCCAGTATTTATGGAAGCCTTGAAAGACGA
>JBFFMM010000220.1:0-4935 GCA_041554075.1 Draconibacterium sp.
GAATTGACCTTTTTCTTTCATGTCTGGATAATTCTTTTCCGCAGCATTTGCATGCCACACAAAACGTCCGGTATTCAGCATCGCTCTGCTGGCCACACAAATGGCACCATTCCAGCCACCCATGTTGTAAGTGTGGGTAAAGGTAACACCCGATTGTACCAGTTTGTCGAGGTTTGGAGTAATAACCTCTGGATTACCCAAAGCATTTACCCCCTCATAAGTTTGGTCGTCGGCAAAAATAAAAAGAATGTTGGGTTTATTCTTTTCTGTAATTTTTTCGGTACAAGAATTTAATAATAAGAATACAGCAAAAACTGCGAATAAAAGTTTTCTCATGGTTTATTGATTTGTTTATCCCAAAAATAGAAAGATTTGTGTTCAGACAAGAGAAAACAGGGAAGAATAAAGGGGGACTTAGAAAAGTTTATATTTGGTCTCCGATATTTGATGCAGGATTATTTTTTTATAATCAGTAATTTATATTTATTGAACTTCCTGTTGTAACTGGTTAATAAATAGTTGATTGCAGTGTTCTACTTGTTTGTTTTAAAATCTTTAATTAAACCATAAGTTAGCCATTTGGCAACAGCTTGTCTATTATTGGGAATAATCAGACGTTTTATATCGCGCTGGTGGTTCATGTTTCCCAGTTCAATAAAGATGGCAGTGGGATATGTATTTCTTATTACGTATAAATTTCTATCAGAAACAGTTCCAGTATACCCTCTGTTAGGCTGGACCTCCTTGTATTTAGCTTCAATGGTGTCGCGAAGAATGCTGCATGCTTTTTTTCCTGTTTTGCTTCGTTTATCATGGTAAAAGAAAATATCTATGTTTTCACGTCCACCTCTAGAGTCAACATGTAAGGCAATCATTCGTTGAAAAGAGCCTTTGTTTTTTTTGTATAGCTGATTAACGGCATCGGTGCGCTGGTGAAGTCTGCGGATTTGGTTAAGTGGTATTTTTAAATTAGGATAACACACTTCATCTTTGTCGGCTTTTAAATTTTGAGAATCGCGTATGCCATCGTTTTTGTCTCGTGTAATCAGGTAAACGGTTGCTCCTTCTGAAATAAGATTTCTTGCCAATCGTAGCGCTACATCGTAGGCATATTCATCTTCACAAACCTGGTGCCCGTTGTATCTTCCCACGGCTCCGGGATCGGGGCCACCATGTCCGCCCAATAAGTAATATACCGCACCTTTTAACTCGTTACTGGTAATTTCAATATCGGCATAATCTTTTCCAAAAATTTCGTAATGAACTGTTTTCCCTTTTGCTTTCGCGGGAGTTGCAATTGTGGCTTCTGAATTTGTTGTTTCAGTGTTGGTTGGAAGTTTGTATTTTACACCGGCAATAAGTGAATTGTTTTTTCCAATCGAACCTTTATTTAAGGCAATAAAATCATCCATATTATCGGAAACGGAAACACCATATCGCGTTAATAGCCGGTAAATACCATCGCCTTTTTCGGCAACCACTTCTTTACTTTGTGCCGATAAATACAAAGGGAACGTTACTGTTGCCAAAAAAAACAAAAAAATAACTTTGGCAAAAAATTTTATATGTAAGTTTGAAACAAACATGATTGTACAATTTCTGTTTACGTTAAAACAACTATCATGCTAAAATAGATTTAACTTTTAAAACATTTTTTTATTCATGCGACAATCTTTCAGCTATGCACTGTTGATAACTTGGATTCTGGTTTCGTTATCTTGTAAAACTCATTTTGTTCAAGAAAGTTATGAAACTAAAAATATTTCTGTTTCGGAAGAAATAGAAATTCTTGACAGCACCGTGGTAAAATTGTATCTTCCCTATAAAAGTATTTTGGAAAAGGACATGAACCGGGTAATCTCTTTCTCTGACGAGGAAATGGTAAAAGAGAAACCGGAAAGTAATTTGACAAATTTTTTGGCTGACTTATTGCTCGAAGAAGGAGCTAAAGAAGCAAAGCGACAAGGTTTGGAAATCGTTCCTGTGGTTTCGTTTTTTAATTATGGAGGTATACGCAGCTCGTTGCCAAAAGGCGATATTTCGGTCGGAAATATATTTGAAATAATGCCCTTCGAAAACGAAATGGTTTTTGTAGTAATTAGTGGTAAGAAAATGCAGAATTTTTTAGATTATTTGGCAGTAAAAGGTGGAGATAGTTTGGGAGGAGCACGTTTTACCATTAAGGATAAAAAAGCAAAAGAGGCCACCATTGCAGGGGAAGCGATTAACCCGGGGAGCTCTTATTGTATTGTCACCAACGATTATGTGGCAGCTGGCGGAGATGGGCTTGACGCATTTCAGGATGCGCAACAACTGATAAATAGCGGTCAGAAAATAAGGGATATAATAATTTCTCATTTAGAGCAGAAACAAAAAAATAATGAGACAATAACTGTAAAATTGGATGGGAGGATTAGTTATGAATAGGAGGAGATTTATACGAAATGGTATAATAGGAACAGCAGGAGTAACTTTAAGTGCGCTTCCCTTTGATTTATTGGCCAGCGAAGATTTTACAAGCATTTCGATATTACATACCAACGACATGCATTGCCACATTGAGCCTTTTACAGGAACAAACGAACGCTATGCAAACAAAGGTGGATTGGCCCGTATTTCTGAACTTACGAAAAAGTGCAAGGCCGAAAATCCAAATACTTTACTACTCGATGCCGGTGATATGTTTCAGGGAACTCCCTACTTCAACTATTTTAAGGGCGAATTAATGCTGAAGATAATGAGTGAGGTGGGATACGATGCAGGAACAATTGGGAACCACGAATTCGATAATGGTTTACAAGGAATAAAGGAACCTCTGCCTCATGCACAATTCCCTTTAATTACATCTAATTACGATTTTTCAGATACTATTCTCAGTGGGGCATTTAAACGGTATAAAATTTTCAAACAAGCGGGAATTAAAATTGGAATTTACGCTTTGGGGATTGAATTGGATGGTTTGGTAGGTAAAAAACAATACGAAAATACAATCTACAATGATCCGCTCCCGATTGCACTTGAAATGGAAAGTTTCCTAAAAAATGAAAAGAAGTGCGATTTGGTGATTTGTCTTTCTCACCTGGGATTAAAATACCGCAATAATAAAGTTAGTGATATGGTTTTGGCTGCTGAAACTTCAATGACCGATTTAATAATTGGAGGACACACCCACAGTTATATAGCCGAGCCAATTGTAGAGAAAAATAAAGCTGGTAATCCGGTAATTGTAAATCAGGCATGGTGGGGTGGTTTGGTTGTGGGTAAAATCGATTTTGTTTTTGAACGTTCAAAGAAAAAACAAGTTGGTACTTCTTCCCAATTACTTGAGACTTAAAATAAATCTATTTTGACACGAATACACCGGCTGCTTTTATCTGTATTTTCGGGTGTTTTGCTCAGTTTACCTTGGTTGGGCTTTCCCGGATGGATTTTATTTGTGGCGTTTATTCCACTGCTTGTTCTCGACGAGTTTTTTGTAAAGTTTAAAGCGACATTTCCCGGTATCTCATTTTGGGGCCACATTTTTTTTGCCAGCGTAATTTGGAATGTTGTTTCTGCATGGTGGATGGCCAAAGTTTCTATTACAGGCGTAGGAATGGCAATGTTGTTCAATGCTTTTTTAATGTCGCTTGTTTGGTGGGCTGCTCATTCTATTCGTCGTAGTTATTCTTCTCGTTTGGGCTATATTGTCCTTGTCGTTTTCTGGATATCGTTGGAATATTTTCATTTTAATTGGGACATTGAATGGCCGTGTTTGCAATTGGGGAGTGTTTTAGCCAATGTTAATAAAATGATTCAGTGGTATGAATTTACCGGAACATTTGGCGGAACACTTTGGATTCTGTTGCTAAACATTTTACTGTTTCGGGTTAGCTACGACTTGCGGCAGAAGGTTCCGATTAAAAAATCAAAAACTACAATAGTTATTTATTTTATTTTGTTGATGGTGCCCCTTGTTGTTTCATATCGAATGTATAATTCTTATGTCGAAAAGGACAATCCAAAACAGATAGCCATTGTTCAGCCGAATGTCGATCCCTATTCAGAACAATTTGATATGGAAGCAGAAAATCAAAAGTTAGAAAACTTTCTGCGTTTGGCGAAAGAAGTAAGTTCTGATGAAACGGATTTTATTGTGGGACCCGAAACTGTTTTTGAAAACCAATGGTACTGGAACGAAAATAAATTTGATTCAAACGTTTTTTTGCAAAACTTGAATTCATTTCAAAAGACATATGAAAATGCCGAATTGGTTTTTGGCGTCTCTTCGTTTAAAGTTTATCCGAATAAGGATGAAGCAACCATAACCGCACGAAATAAGGATGGAATGATTTACGACCGTTTTAATACGGCTTTGTTTTTAAACAAGGAAGGTGAAACTCAAATCTATCATAAATCGAAATTGGTGATGGGAGTTGAGAAGACACCGTTTTTAAGGCATTTACCATTTATTAAAGACGTTGTGATTGATTTGGGTGGAGCGTATGGAACACTGGGACAACAAAAGGAAGCTACTAATTTTATGTCAGTTGACGGAATGCAGGTGGCTCCCGTGATTTGTTTCGAATCGGTTTTTGGTGAATATGTTACTGAATACGTAAAAAAAGGCGCCGAGCTAATTTTTATTATAACCAACGATGGCTGGTGGAAGAACTCACGCGGATACAAACAACATTTGTTGTTTTCTCAATTACGTGCCATCGAAACACGCCGTAGTATTGCGCGAGCAGCCAATACGGGAACTTCATGTTTTATCAATCAACGTGGAGACGTATTACAAGCTACTGAATGGTGGAAAGAGGCTGCTATAAAAGGTTCAATAAACGCAAATAATGAAATTACATTTTATGTAGCGAATGGCGATTACATTGCGCGTATGTCTTTGTTTATAAGTGTTTTGCTGGTATTGTTTCTGTTTGTGAAACGGTTCAGGTA
>JBFFMM010000221.1:0-4934 GCA_041554075.1 Draconibacterium sp.
ATCTGATCAATTTTTCCTTTAACGCTTAATGCCATTTTTCGGTATTTGTATGTTTTTTGACTGGGGCGAAGATAAAAAAACAAACCCTTTGACTGAAATAGTCAAAGGGTTTTTTATCAACAAATCTTTTTGTCATTTCGAACAAAGAGAAAAATCTGTTGCCGAAGCGTTCTGTTGTTACAGATTCTTCAGGCGTTCCTTCTTCGGAATGACAGAGAAACTATTCTTTTACAATTTCCAAAAGCTCAACTTCGAAAATAAGAGCTGAGTTAGGACCAATGTCGCCACCTGCGCCACGTTCGCCATATGCAATTTCTGAAGGTAGATAAACTTTCCATTTCGATCCAACAGGCATTAATTGTAATGCTTCTGTCCATCCCGGAATTACCTGGTTAACACCAAATACTGCTGGTTCGCCACGGTCAACTGAGCTGTCGAAAACAGTTCCGTCGATTAATGTTCCATGGTAATGAACACGTACTTTGTCAGTTGCAGCTGGTTTCTCACCTGTTCCTTCAGTAAGTACTTCGTATTGTAACCCACTTTCGGTTGTTGAAACACCTTCGCGTGCTTTATTTTCTTCCAAAAATTTGTTTCCTGCTTCTAAGTCTGCTTGAGCTTCGCGGTCACCGGCTTCCTGGAAAAATTTCTGAACCAATGCATTTGCTTCTTCTTCCGAAATTTTAGCTTCTTCGCCTAATGATGCTGATCGGAATGCAGCTGCCATAATTTCCATGCTCATTTCGTCGCTTCCCGGCGCATTTTCCAATTGTTTTTTATTGTTTGCTCCAACCAAAACGCCAATTGCGTAACTAACTGAATCAACGCTGGTTTCCATTTTTACGTTAGCCGGTCCACCTTGCTGACAAGAAGTTGCCGCAACGATCAAACCAACTACCAATAGATAAATAATACTATTTTTCATTTGTCTTACTTTTTTTCAGCCACACAGACTGAATAGTTTTAAATATTTATAAAATCTCTAATAATTCAACATCAAATACCAAAGTGGCATTTGGCCCAATTGCGCCACCGGCGCCATTTTGTCCGTAGGCAAGCTCCGATGGAATCGTAAGTTTCCACTTCGATCCAACCGACATTAACTGCAACGCTTCTACCCAACCTTGTATTACTCCGTTAACAGGGAAAACGGCTGGTTCGCCACGTTGAACAGAACTATCGAAAACGGTACCGTCGATTAGGGTCCCGTGATAATGACATTTTACCTGATTTTCAGCAGTTGGGATTTCACCGTCACCATCTGCCAATACTTCGTACTGTAAACCACTTGGTAATTCAATAACTCCTTCTTTTTTACTGTTCTCAGCAAGAAATGCAACGCCTTCTTCCAGATTTTTGTTTCCTTCTCCTTGTTGTGCCTGAGACATAAATGCTTCTAAAATCTGGTTTGCTTCTTCGGGTTTAACACGTGGTTGAACTCCTGAATACACATCTTTTAAAGCAGTAATAAACGCTTCCGGACTAACAGTCTTAACTCCTGACTGAATTAAATTTGCAGAAATGCTCATTCCAAGGGCATAACTGAACTTCTCTAAATCGTTGTTTAAATCGATATCCGCCATTCTTAATCATTCTAAATTTAAGTTTGCGAATATAAGGTAATTTTTTGGCAATTAATGGATTGAAGTTTTAATAAATGTTGAAGAATGGAGCGTAGTTTATTATTTTTAACGAATTGGTAATTATTGCTCTGTTTCTTTTACTCATACTAAAATAGCTTTTGTAAAGACGTAGTTAATAATTATTATCTTTAACTTGATTTTAAAATTGAATGTATGATAAAAGGCACGCTGTTAATGGAGAATGTTCGAATTGCATTGAATTCGGTTCGTACTAATTTGCTTCGTACTATCTTAACAGTACTTATTATCGCAGTGGGTATAACTGCGCTGGTTGGTATTTTAACAGCTATCGATTCAATTAAAAATTCGATTACCAAAGAATTTGCTGTTATGGGAGCAAATACTTTTTCAATTAGTAGTCGGGGAATGCGTGTTCAGGTGGGTAGTAGTCGTTATCGCACAAAAAATCACTCCTACATTTCGTATTATCAGGCAAAAGAGTTTAAAGAAAATTTTGATTTCCCGGCACTGACTGCGATTTCGGTAAATTCAACAGGAACAGCAACCTTAAAATATGGTTCAGAAAAAACAAATCCAAATATCTCAGTTCGCGGAATTGACGAAAACTACCTTTCCACTTCGGGTTACGAAATAGGAAAGGGGCGAAGTTTTAGTCCTCACGATATTGAAGCAGGAAGGAGTGTAGTGCTTTTGGGAAGTGCATTGGCCAAACGTTTATTTAAGGGCGGCGAAGATCCTATTCAAAAAGTAATAAGTATTGGAGGGGGGAAATACAAAGTGGTTGGCATTTTAGGATCGAAAGGAAGTGGTTTTGGAATGAACAGCGATATGGTTTGTTTTATTCCTTACTCCAATTCAAGAACCTACTTTTCGCGACCCAATATGAATTTTGATGTACAGATTAAAGTGGATCAACCCGAATTAATGGAAGCGGCTACCGGTCAGGCTGAAGCTACTTTTCGTGTGGTTCGTAATTTGGATCCGCTTGATGAAACTGATTTTAATATTGAAAAGAGTGATAATCTGGCCAAAATATTACTCGATAACATTAAGAATATCACCTTGGTAGCAACAATAATTGGTTTGATTACCTTGTTTGGAGCAGCCGTAGGTTTAATGAATATTATGTTAGTAACGGTAACCGAACGTACACGTGAAATTGGTGTTCGAAAAGCCATTGGCGCAAAAAGCTCAACAGTAAAACAGCAATTTTTGGTAGAGGCAATTATTGTGGGCCAAATAGGTGGTTTTGTCGGAATAATTATGGGAATATTTGCAGGGAATGGGGTTTCAATGTTAATTGGTTCTTCGTTTATTATTCCGTGGACCTGGATAATTATGGGTGTTGTTTTATGTTTTTTGGTAGGTATTATTTCCGGTTATTACCCGGCACAAAAAGCCTCTAAGTTGGATCCGATTGAATCGCTGCGTTACGAGTAGATTTTAGTGTTCAGTGTTCAGTGTTCAGTGTTCAGAGTTCAGAGTTCAGTGTTTTTTACTCAAAGTTAAACTGAAGTATCAATCTCCATCAATCTCATTCAATCTCCATCAATCTTTTTCGAGTTTAGAGTTCAGTGTTCAGTGTTCAGAGTTCAGAGTTTTTGACTCAAAGTTTAGTTGAAGTATCAATCTCCATCAATCTCATCCAATCTCCATCAATCTTTCTAGAGTCTCCCGTTATTTTGCAATTTCTAAATTTCTGAAACAAAAAAGGGACACCTAACGGCATCCCTTTCAATATTGTTTTGTCATTCGCTTCGGGCTTGCAAGCCTTGTGCTTCCGACTTTCTTCAGTCTTATTTTACTGAATCCATGTACATGATCAATTCGCAAACTTTTGCTGAGTAACCCATTTCGTTATCGTACCACGATACAACTTTTACGAAAGTGTCAGTTAAAGCGATACCCGCTTTAGCATCGAAAACAGAAGTTTGAGTTTCGCCAATGAAGTCGTTAGAAACAACTGCATCTTCAGTGTAACCTAAAATTCCTTTCAATTCGCCTTCAGAAGCTTCTTTCATTGCTGCACAAATTTCAGCATATGAAGCACCTTTTGCAAGATTTACAGTAAGGTCAACAACTGATACATCAGGAGTTGGAACACGGAAAGCCATGCCGGTAAGTTTTCCATTCAATTCAGGAATTACTTTACCAACAGCTTTTGCAGCACCAGTTGAAGAAGGAATGATGTTCTGACCTGCGCCGCGTCCACCTCTCCAGTCTTTTGCTGAAGGACCGTCAACTGTTTTTTGAGTTGCAGTAGTAGCGTGAACAGTTGTCATTAAACCGTCAACAATACCATACTTGTCATTCAATACTTTAGCAATAGGAGCCAAACAGTTAGTAGTACAAGAAGCGTTAGAAACGAAATCTTCACCTTTGTACGATTTGTTGTTTACACCCATAACGAACATTGGAGTGTCGTCTTTTGAAGGAGCAGACATAACTACTTTTTTCGCACCAGCGTCGATGTGACCCTGAGCCGATTCTTTTGTTAAGAAAAGACCGGTTGATTCAACAACGTACTCAGCACCTACAGCACCCCAGTTAATATCAGCAGGATTTCTTTCAGCAGTTACGCGAACAACGTTACCGTTAACTACCAATGCACCATCTTTTACTTCAACAGTACCATCAAATCTACCGTGAGTTGAATCGTATTTTAACATGTATGCCATGTAGTCAACATCGATAAGGTCGTTGATAGCTACTACTTGTACAGTTCCTTTGGCTACTGCCTGACGGAAAACAAAACGTCCGATTCTTCCGAATCCGTTAATCCCTATTTTAATCATAGTTGAGAAAGTTTTAATTATTTAAAAGAAAATTATTGTAAATATTTAATTTACAGGTTTTAATCACCTGCTTTTTTAAAGCCCCACAAAGTAAGTACATTTATTGCATTGAGTCAAGAGGCTTTTTTATTTTCCGCCGAACCTTAATAATTAATTAAAGTGTTTAGAATAATATATTTCTGTTTTTTCAGGCAAATGTACGGCCAGCTTGCAAATATTGAATTCTCAGAGGCTTTAAAAATGCTTAATGTTTTGAAAAGGAAATCGTTGTAGCGTTTTCTGATGGTGTGTAATTTGGTTCAAATAAATTGAAAGTGCCTGATTGCAGGCCGATCAGGCCTTTTTTTCTTTGGTTTGTTCAAAATTCTGACTATATGCCGGGCATTTACACGATTTGCATGAACTGGCAAAAAATAGAAGTGTTGACACAGCAAGAATCATTATTAGTTGCAAAATTGTGCGATGCCGTATTTTTTTATATAAAATTGTCGATTCTGATTTTACAATTGCCATGGTCATATTTTTGAACAAATTA
>JBFFMM010000222.1:0-4913 GCA_041554075.1 Draconibacterium sp.
AGAGGGCTGGCAAGAACAGGTTGCGTTGGGTATAGTTCCGTATTACATGTTTATTGCCCGCAATACCGGGGCGCAAGATTATTTTGCAGTTAGTTTAAACAGGGCATGGCAAATTTACCGGAATGCTTACAATCAGGTGAGTGGAATTTGTCGCACCGTGAAAGGGCCAAGTATGTCATGTAGTCCTGGAAAGATTCAAATAACAGGTGTAAGTGAAATAAACGGCAAAAAAGTATTTGTTTTGAATTTTTTACAAGGTAGAGATCCGGGTTGGGTTGGTAAACCTTTTTTTGCTAAATACAATCCCGATGCGATTTGGATTGATGATTTAGAGCCTGCATTTGGTGAAAATAATTTCTTTTTCGAAGAAGCGTTTATGGAATTATTGGCTTAGAGGTGATGTTTTTGGAAATGGGAAGTATTAGATCTATTTTAAACTCTGTAACCAGAAATTGAATCATATCCTTCATAAAAAGTTCAAAATATTCATCCAGTAATTGATAATTGTTCAGGAGAATTATTCTGGCGGTTTCCGATTTTGATGGAAGAGAAGTATAGTTTCCCATAATTTTTAATGACTGTACAATGCCGTCAATAGTAGCATACGATTCCAGACGTTTATTTTGGATTAGAAAGGGCAGGAAGCCTTGAACGCGCATGGGTAATACACCATAATTCGATAATAATATGGCATGTACTTGTTTGGCAAAAGTGCGTAACGAAACGGAAGAATATTCAGCCCAGTTTTTGGCCAGAAAATGGTCGTAAAAGAAATCAACAACAATGCCTGAGTAGAGTCCAAACTCTTTTCGAAATAATACTTTAGCCATTTTTGTGTAGGTATGGTTGTCGGTAAACGAATCTATTTGTCTATGGATTAAAATACCCTTCGAAATTTCTTCCGGATAATCCAGGTATTTACTCCCTTTCACGTAATCGCCAATAAAATTACCAACGATTAACTTTTCCTCTCTGCCTGACAAATAAATATGAGCCAAATAATTCATGCTGCAATTCAAAACGCGAAAGCAAATAAAATGTTTTTAAAAAACTAAAACAATTTGTTTCAAAATCATATTTGTTCATTACCAGTAAATTAACAAAAATCACAAAGCTTTTTGTGTAGTTAAATTAAAATGATATTTGATTGCTTTTTATTAATAGTTATTTTCGCACTTGAAAATTCAGATATGGGGAAAAAAATTGTAGCGTTTGGAGAGGTTGTTTGGGATATCTTACCCAATGGGAAGGTGCTTGGAGGTACTCCATCTAATCTTGTGTTCCGATGCAATTCGCTTGGAGAAGAAGGCTATTTATTATCGCGGCTTGGCGATGATAAATTAGGGCACGCAGCACTAAAAAAACTGAATGAGCTGGGCATATCGGATAGAAATGTACAGTTTGATGCCGAGTTTAAAACGGGTACTGTAGAAGTTTCGTTCGACGATAAAAGCGAAGCAAAATACAAAGTGGCTCTTGATGTTGCATTCGATCATATTGAATTTTCTGCCGAAGCCTTAAAATTAGTCAGGCAGACCGATTGTTTGTTTTACGGATTACTTCCACAACGTTTTGGGATATCGAAAAACACATTACGCGAACTAATTAAAGAATCGCCTGATTCGCTACATTTTTTTGATTTAAAATTATTTGAACATTTTTTTGATAAAAAAGTAGTTGAGCGTTTATTAAGAGCATCGAACATTGTTCGAATTAAGGAGAAAGAAGTGGCTATTTTAGCCGTTAAACTGCAAATAGAGTTAAAGGATTTAGAAAATTTTGCCGGCGCAATTGCTGCAAAGTACAAACTCGATCTTGTAATTATTACCCTTGGCGAAAAAGGTATTTTAGCCCATCATAAAAAAGAAGGATTATTTCGTGAACCTGGATATAAAATTAAAATGCGCGATAATATTGGTTCGGGAATGGCCTTTTCTGCAGGCTTTTTGCATTATTACCTGAATGGAAAAAGTATTAAAGATGCCTTAAAGTTTGGAAATGCTGCCGGGGCTTTGAATACAACCAAGCGCGGTGCAACTTCTGGTTTTACCAAAACTGATGTGTTGAATTTTATTGAAAACACACCTCAAAATAAGTAGGGCGATTCCTGAGCGTAATAAGTTTTTTCCATTTAAACAATACTTTTAAACATCTTGTTTTTGGTAACAAAAGCTTGTGTTTATGTGTTTAAAAAAGAAAAGCACAGCGATGAAAATTTCAAGAAAAGATATTACTCGCCAGCTCATCGATCGTTTGTGGGAACAATACATAAAACGAGTTTCATATGCTCAAAAATATGTCGATCTAGTGACTGAAAAAGGAGGCAAGGTGGTGAATGATCATATTGCTTTGCGAACTTTTAATACGCACACCGGAGAACAGCCTGAAGGGATAAGAGCGATCAAACACATTCTAAATTGCCTGGATTATACTCCTGCCAACAAATACAACTTCACAAAGAAAAAATTAACGGCTGTCCACTTTGAACATCCCGATGAAATGTTTCCGAAGATTTTTGTGAGCCAGCTGGAGGTTGAAAAACTACCTGAATGGGCACAATTGATTATTCGGAATGCGGTGAAAGAAACACCATACATTTTGTCCGATTCGAGTATTGAGCTACTTAGTATTTTAAAGAACCAAGGTGAATTACCCCGAATTGCAGGAGAAAGTTTGGTAAATGATTTGGTGCAATATTTCAGAAGGCCCTGGGGAGTTCCGCGCAAAGAGGATGTGTTGAAGTTGAATGATGTTTCGCAATATGCAGCCTGGGTTTTGTTACATGGAAATTCCATAAATCATTTTACTGCATATATAAATGAACAAGAAGTGGGAGAGTGGCCCGATTTGGAAGCAACCTGCAAAGGATTGGAAGATGCAGGTGTGCCCATGAAAGATACTCCGGAAGGAGAAAAAGGAAGCAAACTCCAACAATCGGCAACACTGGCAGTAAAAGAAGAAGTGGAGGTATTAGGCGAAGATGGAATTGAGAAAATTACCTGGACTTATGCCTATTACGAACTGGCACAGCGAGGGTATGTTTCGGAAAATGGCGAACAGAAGCTTTTTACCGGTTTTTTAGGAGAGCAAGCCGCTCATTTATTCGACATGACCAAAACCAGAGAAAATTAGAATATTCGTTAAGGAAATTGGCCGGTGATTTTGTTTTAATTGAAGCGGCAGCCGGGCAACTTCGTATGTTTAATACACTTTCGGCACATAAGTCATTTCCTCCAAAGGTGGTCGAACATATCCTTTGTTATCGTTTCGTTCAGGCAGAACAATTTTTTCATGCTCAATTGGTTTGTACGGAATTGACGACAACAAATGATGAATACAATTTAAACGGGCTCGTTTTTTATCGTCGGCATCAACCATAAACCAGGGACTCAGTTTTGTATCGGTGTAGGCAAACATTTCATCTTTGGCCTTCGAATATTCAATAAATTTCTCCATCGATTTAATATCCATCGGACTCAGTTTCCATCGTTTAGTCGGGTCTTCAATGCGCGATTTGAAACGCTTTTCTTGCTCGTCCTGGCTCACCGAAAACCAATATTTTATCAGTTTAATTCCAGAGCGGATAAGCATACGCTCAAAATTAGGACACGAACGAAGAAATTCCCAATATTCGTCGTTGGTACAAAAGCCCATTACTTTTTCAACACCAGCGCGGTTGTACCAGCTACGGTCGAATAAAACCATTTCCCCGGCAGCCGGCAAATGTGGAACATAACGCTGGAAATACCACTGTGTTTTTTCTCTTTCGGTAGGTGTTGCCAAGGCTACAACTTTACATATTCTGGGATTCAGATTCTGAATGATTCGTTTAATAGTCCCACCTTTTCCTGCTGCATCGCGGCCTTCGAAAACAACGACCACTTTCAGACCTTCTTTTCTGATCCATTCTTGCAATCGTACCAATTCAATTTGAAGCCGACCTAATTCCGACTCATAAAAATGGGACTTTAATTTACCATTTGGTTTGACTTGTATTTCCGGTTTTTCCATAAGTTTAAAAGTGAAGTTCACTTAAAGTTAAGAAAAAACATCAAAAAAAGTATAAGCCATTGCTCTTAAACTATAATGTAGGCACCAAACAATGTATCTTCCTTTGCTTCGGTTAAGGCAAAAAATCCCGAATTAATTTTGTTCCCATTTAGAATTAGAGGGTGTTTATCTTCCATTTCTTTTTTAAACTCAAAAAAAGTTGTCCCCGGTTTAAAGTAGGTTCTGAAAAGTCCCTTTCTTTTTGCCACCAAAAATTTTTCAAGTTGTAGCGATAACAAGCCCATATTGTACCGTACATTTATTTCCAAACAGGGGTTTACTTTTAATTGTTGGGTATTGTCCTTGAAAATGAGCATATCAACACCAAAATAGCCTTCGTAATTTTTTGCCAAATCGCTTTCTTCTAAAATTTGTGTTAAAGGCTTTAATACAAGCGATGGAATAGATTCCACAAACTTGACCACTTTCGGATTAAGAGTAGCGGGCAAACCATTTAAACTGTTTCCGTTGTACTGACCTTTGTAATCGGTTGAAAAGTTACTAATACCCAAAAACTCAACTTTGCCTTTTTTTAGATGAAATTGAAATGCAAGATCGATAACTTTGTTTAGATAGGGTTCAACAATTGCATAACCTTGTTCTTTTACAATACCCAAAATTTTATCCCATACTTTTGGGTGTACGGGTGTTTTGGTAATGGGTTGTAAGCCTCTGCCCGAACTGCTCCAGGGTGCTTTTACCATTAGTTTACCCCATTTATTTAGAAGATCTTCAAATTCAGTTTTTGTAGTACAAACTTCAGTAAGTTGGTTTTGGTCGATATAATAATCGGAAGGAAACCGGCAAGTTAATTGTTTTAAAATACCGAGTGCAAATTTTTTAGAATAGTAATTTTTATACTC
>JBFFMM010000223.1:0-4899 GCA_041554075.1 Draconibacterium sp.
GATATTGACAAATGGTCGTACGAAGGGACACTTGAAAATGCAAGCTTAAATAACATTCAGAATATTACAGTAAAATTGGGCGACGCTGCTCTACTTGGCGATGAAAAATTTGATTTGATTTTTGCTAACATCCATAAAAA
This sequence comes from Draconibacterium sp., assembly GCA_041554075.1. Lineage (GTDB taxonomy): Bacteria > Bacteroidota > Bacteroidia > Bacteroidales > Prolixibacteraceae > Draconibacterium. Next base: position 141 of record JBFFMM010000223.1, read on the forward strand.
TGTTTTGCTAAACGACATGGAAGCCTACTTTAAGGTTCTCAACGATGGTGGTACTTTAATAATGAGTGGCTTTTACACCGAAGATATTCCCGACATAAAACAAAAAGCCGAAAGCCTGGGAATGAAAGATGCAGGTTTTGTGGAGAAAAACAACTGGACAGCTCATTCTTTTATAAAAGAAATTGATTAAGATTGAGGTGATTGATAAAAGATTGATCTAACCAAGGTATCAATCTCCTAACAGTCTATTTTCAATCTTAATCAATCGTTTCAAAAACTAAACCATGCAAGACATTCTAAATTACTTCGTAAATCACAGGCAGAACCTGAATGAAAAACATGTTCCAAAATCGCTTACAGTACAGTTATGGAAATTAGGCCGAAATGAAAGGGATCAATTAAAATCGGAACTTTTTTTAAAAGCAAAACAAATTGAAGATGAACAAAGTTTTTCGGCTGTTGAGTGGTTACAAACTTGTTTAAAGGTAATTGACCAAAATGCTTTTCACTTTAACCAGGTATTTTTTAGTCCGGGCAATCAAATAAAAAATGAAATTAAAAGTCTGCTGAACCATGCTCAAACAAGCGTTGATCTTTGCATTTTTACCATCACCGACAACGAATTATCCCGAAAAATAAAGGCCTGCCATAAACGAGGTGTAAAAGTACGCATCATCACCGACGATGAAAAAATGGAGGACAACGGCTCTGAAATTTTCCATTTAAGTAAGGCCGGAGTCCCAATAAAAATTGACCACTCGCATTACCACATGCACAATAAATTTGGAATTATTGACAATAGAATTGCTATTACCGGCAGTTTCAACTGGACCTACACAGCTACCAAACACAACCAGGAAAACCTTGTGGCAACCTCTAAGTTCGAAATCGTAAAACAATACAACGTGGAATTTGAACGACTCTGGAATGAATTATTTGACTTGTAGTATAGACTCCGCTCTTGGAATTTCCCAAATCTCCAAATCACGAATAGTACTTCCATCAATTACAAAACGTAAAGCCGTGCATACTTTATGAAATCCATGAGCACCGGCAGCTCCGGGATTCATGTGAAGAAAATCGAGCTTTTTATCGTAAATTACCTTTAAAATATGCGAGTGTCCGCTTATAAATAAATTCGGTGGTTTAGAATAAATATCAGGTTTTACATAACGTTCGTAGCGCCCGGGATATCCCCCAATGTGTGTTATCCAAACATCAACTTCCTCGCATTTAAAACGCTGATGCATAGGATATACAACCCGAACTTCCTGCCCGTCAATGTTCCCGTAAACTCCTTTTAAGGGTTTAAATGCAGCTAATTTATCGGCAGTTTCAATGTTTCCAAAATCGCCGGCATGCCATATTTCATCCACCTTTTCAAAAAATGAAAATAAACGCTCGTGTAAAAAACCATGTGTATCAGATAAAAGTCCTATTCGCTTCATGTATAAAAAAGTTGGAAGTCCGAAGTTTGAAGGCGGAAGCATTTCCACTGCCAAACATCGTTTTTCATAGAATTGATCAAATCAAAAAAATAATTCAAAAAATTAACAATGAATCATAATGTCCCCACAAATAAAGTTAAATTTGTTTTACAAAAAACAAAAGCATAAAAAATAGACCACATGATTTCGATAGTAGCAAAATTTATAGTGAATGAAGGAGAAGAACAAAACTTTTTAGCACTTACCGAAGATTTAATTCTGGCGTCAAGAGCAGAAGAAGGATGTATTGAATATATTCTTCATAAAGATGTAAAGGAACCGCGAACTTTTTGTATGATCGAGAAATGGAATAATCAGGAAGCAATTGACTATCACAATAACACGCCACATTTTACAAGCGCAGTGCCAAAAATTGTGGAGATCGCAAAAGTTGAAATCAATATTTATAAACCTGTTTAATTATTCGACGATTGTTGTTTGGCTTCCGTCTTCCAACTTCCGTCTTCCAAGTTCTTAAAATATGAAACGAGTAGTAATAGTTCGTCACGGCAAAGCAGTTCCCTATGGTTACGAAAATGATATCAAAAGAGACCTTCGCGAACGAGGAGAAGACGATGCCAACCGGATAAGTGAGGAGTTAAACAAACGCAACGTTTTTCCAGAAGTTATTGTTTCGAGTCCCGCTAAGCGTGCTTTAAAAACGGCTCAGATTTTTGCCGAAAATCTCGATTTTAATCCCAAAAAAATTAAAAAAGTAAAGGACATTTACAAGGGGCAAACTACAGGTGAATTTACTGAAATGATTCGGCAATTACCTGCCGATACATCAACGGCTTTCTTTTTCGGCCACAATCCCGGATTCTATTATTTCGCAAGTAACTTATTAAAAGAGTTTCATGGCGATATGCCAACTACATCAACAGTAGTAATTGATTTTGATGTTAATACCTGGCCTGAGGTGAATGCTCGTTCGGGCGATTTGGTTTTTCAGTTGGTGCCACGAATGTTTAAATAAAACGCTTCAATCCCCTTTCACAAACAGATATTTTAAACTTACGATCAGTTAAAACATTCTATTTTTCTATTATTACTCAATTTCATTTTCTAAATTAGCAGTAAGATTAACCGTTATCAGGGTGCTATACAACATTCAATCAAAAGGTTCAATCGAAGAGCTTATATAGAATGAATGAATCTTGAAAATCTGTTAAAACTACATTGTATAAATGTTGTTTAGAGATTATATAGAAACAATGAAAAACAGAAATAATTAAATTAAAACATGGAAGAATTTATGGCTGCCCGAATGCAAATGGGCGTTTCATTAGGTTTTCATATCGTATTTGCATGCATTGGTATGGTTATGCCCTGGTTTATGTTTGTAGCCGAATGGAAATGGCAACGTACCAACAATCCGGTGTATCTTGAATTGGCAAAAGCATGGTCGAAAGGTGTAGCTATATTTTTTGCAGTTGGTGCTGTTTCAGGCACCGTATTGTCGTTTGAATTGGGCATGCTTTGGCCAACTTTTATGAAACATGCCGGCCCCATTTTCGGGATGCCTTTTTCGTGGGAAGGAACTGCTTTTTTTGTGGAAGCCATAGCACTTGGACTGTTTTTATACGGATGGGAACGTTTAAATAAAAAGGTTCATTTATACATCGGAATGGTAGTAGGAATTTCAGGTGTACTTTCAGGAATTTTTGTGGTGTCGGCCAATGCATGGATGAATGCTCCTGCTGGTTTTGATTGGATAAATGGTCAAGCAGAAAACATTGATCCGGTTGCGGCCATGTTTAACAAAGCCTGGTTTTCGCAGGCCCACCACATGACCATTGCTGCCTTTTCGGCAACCGGTTTCGCAGTAGCCGGTGTTCATGCCTTATTGTATATGCGCAACAAACTGGAAATTCATTTTAAAGCCATAACCATTGCACTCGCTTTTGCTTCGATAGCTGCCATTTTACAGCCTATCAGTGGCGATATGGCGGCAAAAAATGTTGCAAAACTTCAACCGGCTAAACTAGCGGCCTTCGAGTCGCATTTCGAAACGCAGGAAAAAGCACCACTTGTTATTGGTGGAATACCTGATGTTGAAAACAAAGACATTAAATATGCTATTAAAATTCCCGGGTTGTTAAGTTTTCTGGCTCATGGCGATTTTAATGCCGAAGTAAAAGGACTCGAAGAATTTCCAAAAGAAGAGTGGCCGCCGATACCCATTACACATTATTCGTTCCAGCTGATGGTAGCAATTGGCTCTTTTTTAATGCTACTGGCTTTTATTTATTTGGCCGGCACATTTAAATGGAAACAATGGCTCTCAAAAAAATGGTGGTTAAAGTTGTTGGTTATTGCCACGCCACTGGGTTTTATTGCTGTTGAAGCCGGCTGGATTGTTACAGAAGTTGGTCGCCAACCTTGGATTATTTATGGCATAATGAAAACCAAAGACTCGCTTACGCCCATGCCCGGTATTCAATATACTTTTTATACCATTTCGGCAGTTTACCTACTACTCACCTTTGTGGTTAGCTGGTTATTAAGTCGTCAGATTAAAGTGTTACACTCAAAATATATGTAAAATGGCCGAAGCAAATTTGTTAATTCTTGTTGTTTGTTTGTTACTGTATGTAGTATTGGGAGGTGCCGACTTTGGAGGAGGAATTCTTGAACTGTTGACAAAAGGAAAAGCTTCAGGTGTTGTTTCGCGCGCCATCGCACCGGTTTGGGAAGCCAATCATGTTTGGCTCATACTGGTTGTGGTTATTCTGTTTGTCGGGTTTCCCTCTGTTTATTCAACCATTTTAACTGTGCTCCATATTCCGGTATTACTGGTATTAATTGGTATTATTTTCCGTGGATCGGCTTTTACTTTTCGCCATTACGACATTGATGAAGAACGCCCAAAAGCTATTTATTCTGTCATATTCCAATATTCAAGTTTATTTACAACTTTCTTTTTGGGAGTTACACTTGGAGGAATTATCCTCGGAGATATTTCCATCAATAATCAAGAAAGCTTTTACGAGACCTACCTTCATCCCTGGTTAAATTGGTTCTCCTTCGCAATGGGTATTTTTATGATATTCCTTTTTGCTTTTTTGGCAGCCATATTCTCGTTGGGTGAACTAAAAGATGATAAAAATGTGGCTTATTATTCGCGCATTTCAAAACGACTAATAATTGCGTTGGTAGTTGTTGGTGCTTCGGTTTTTATCACTGCACAATTCAGTGGCCACTCATTATTTTACGATTTCACTCAATCGCCGGTAAGTATTGTTTGTGTTGTAATGGCTACACTCGCCCTA
>JBFFMM010000224.1:0-4865 GCA_041554075.1 Draconibacterium sp.
AAGCAGTGGCAAAATTTGATTATGTATTTACCGATGCAATGACATTTACCGACAGAAAAGGAAGACGCAATCGTATTTGGATTCCGGAAGAAGTGTGGGTAGATGACAAACAACAATTTATGGATGATTTGGTGGGGAAAATTGAAGCTATTTTTTCGCAGGAACCGGTTGATATTTATGTTAATCCTACTGTTTTGCCAACTGAATTAATGCCTGAATATACAGAGCTTTGGACAAAAGAAAGAATGGAACGTGTGGTAAAAGTTCTGGCTGAGAACGGAATTGCACTCGAAATAAACGCACGTTATAAAACCCCCAGTGCCGAAATGATTAAGATGGCAAAAGCTGCAGGTGTGAAATTCTCTTTTGGCACAAATAACGTTACCCGCGAATTGGGGCAACTCGAATATTGTTTTGAGATGATTGAAGAATGTAAATTAACTCCTGCGGATATGTTTGAAATCAAAGCAGAAGAAAAGAAACCTGTGAATGTAAAAGGACTGCCGGCCAAAATTACAGGTTAAAAATACGCTCAGCTTAATATAATAAAAAAGGAAGCTCAACGGCTTCCTTTTCTATTTTCAAACGGTTCTGCTTATTTTAATTGTACAAGTACAACCGATTTCGATGGTAACTCAACCGTTAGTTTCCCGTCCTTTGGTTTTGCCACATCAAATGATTTTAAGTTTACCGTTTCCTTCCTACCAAAATCATTATAATCATTCATATTTTCAGAGGTAATAATCTGCCCCGATGCAGAAGAAAATTCTTCACCGGTAATATTTATGTCGATTGATTCACTTTTGTTTGGATTCAGGTTACAAAGCGTGATTGAAACCACATCGTCTTTGGTAGATGCCGAAACATGCACCGCAGGTACTGATTTACCATCTAATTTATACGTATCCGTTTTTAGGTTCGATGGAATTAGTTTTGCGTTTTGATGAACACTGTACATTTTAAATACATAGTAAGTCGGTGTCAAAACCATCTCGTCTTCTTTGGTTAAAATTACCGACTGCAAAACATTTACAGTTTGTGCAATATTGGCCATTTTTACGCGGTCGGCATGGTTGTTAAAAATGTTCAGGTTAATACCTGCAACCAAAGCATCGCGCAAGGTATTTTGCTGGTACAAAAATCCCGGATTTGTTCCTTCTTCCACATTAAACCAGTTTCCCCACTCGTCAACAATTAGCCCTACACGTTTTTGCGGATCGTATTTGTCCATAATGGTAGAATGACGATTTACCAGCGTTTCCATTTTTAAGGTATTGTTCATTACTGAAATCCAATCTTTCTCGCCAAATTCGGTTGCATGTCCTTTATCTGTCCAACTATTTGTAAATGTATAGCTGTGCAACGAAACTCCCTGCACCAGATGAGGATGGCGCATTGTTTTTTGCATCAAAACTTCCATCCAGTTGTAATCGTCAACATTTGGGCCACCGGCAATTTTGTACAAATCGCCACGACAGTAGCTGGCAAACCGATTGTATAAATCAGCATAATATTCGGGAGTCATGTTTCCACCGCAGCCCCAGTTTTCGTTTCCAATTCCCCAGAATTTTACATTCCATGGTTCTTCTCGTCCGTTCTTTTTGCGTAAGTCTGTCATCGGGCTAATATTTGCCGAAGTAACATATTCAACCCATTCAGAAGCTTCCTGAACCGTTCCTGAACCAACATTCAGATTAATGTATGGTTCTGCTTTAATCAAATCGCAAAATTCAAGAAATTCATGTGTTCCAAAACTATTGTCTTCGGTAACACCTCCCCAGTGCACATTCACCATCGAAGGTCGGTTCTCGCGTGGTCCTATTCCGTCTTTCCAGTGGTAGGTATCGGCAAAACAACCGCCTGGCCAGCGTAATAATGGAATTTTCATATCTACAAGTGCACCAATTACATCGTCGCGAAAACCACGAACGTTTGGTATGTCAGAATCTTCTCCCACATATATACCGCCGTAAATACAGCGTCCCAGGTGTTCCGCAAAATGTCCGTAAATGTCTTTGCTGATATCCGTTTCAGCCTGGTCGGTGTGGAGGGTTAGTTTACTTTGCGCAAAAAGAGTAGTTGCTGCAAGTACTAAAAAAATAGTTAAAAGTGATTTTGGTTTGTTCATACTATTCAAGTTTTATTTTTCGATCTAAAAATAGATAATTATTGTCAAATATACACTTATTTTGTCTTCTTAATCCACATTGGTTTCCCTTGTGTTGTTAAACCCGATAAGGTTATTGTTGCTTTACGAGAAAGAAAAAACAAAGTCAATTATATAAAGCAGGTATTTCCGCCATCTCAGATAAAACAAAACCTTACTTAATAATTTTTCCTTTTAGCATTGTAAATGAGTGAGGCGGAAATTCGTAAGTAAATTTATCTTCTTTCTTGAGTTTAACCGATTCTTTTTGAATCGTTTTAACCTCAGTTTTATCAAAATTATTTTCCGCTTTAATATCCGGTCCGTTTACTTCAAATACTTCAAAATCGCCATCAAAAAGTCCTTCCTGAGAAAGAATATCTGTTGTAATCGCTTTGTCTTTATGACGATTAATTACACCAACAATCAATTCACCATTATTATATGCCGCTGATACATCCAAAAATGGAACATCGTTTTGTTGCGTTGCCTGCTCTGCCAGTCCCAATTGGAATTCGTCAGTGTCGTAGGTTTCACAATCTACAAAAACATCAAGCGAGGTTCCGAACATATTGTTGGCAAAAAGTTGAAGCGGATAGTAGATCGTTTGTAAGAACAGACCATCTTCTTCAGCAAAAATAGGAGCAATTACATTTACCAGTTGTGCCATATTTGCCATTTTTACAATATCGGCATTTCGTACAAAAGCATTTAAAAACCCGGCAATAACCAATGCATCTTCCAGATTGTAACGTTCTTCGAGTGCACGTGTACCGGTCATGGTTTCTTCCTGTCTCCAGCGGTACCAAATATTGTATTCATCCCATGCAATGTAAACAGGGTCGCGGTCGCCACGGTCAGCCTTTTCCATTTCACGTTCAATCATTCCTTTTACCACTCTGGTTCGTTCTTCAAGCACCAATGGCGCCGAAACAAAGTTGTAGTAATTGTCCTGATGATTCCCCAAATACATGTGCAGCGCAATATAATCAACCACATCTTTTAATTCCGAAAGAACAGTTGCATTCCACTCATGTGGATCGTTATCGGGACGAAAATTAGATGCTCCGGCAGCTATCAACTTAATATTCGGATCGGTTAATTTCATTAATTTTCCAGCTTCGCGGGCTTTTTTACTGTAATCTTCCGCATTCAAATGCCCCATTTGCCAGAAGCCATCCATTTCGTTTCCAAGGCTCCAGTATTTTATATTGTGCGGTTCCGGATAACCATGTTTTTTGCGTAACTCGGCGTAATAAGGCCCTTCTTTTACATTACAATATTCCACCCATTCCTGTGCTTCTTTAATGGTACCTGTTCCCATATTTACCGCAAAATAAGGCTCCGTATTCATTCGTTTGGCGTAATCCATAAATTCATTGGTTCCAAACTGATTGCTTTCCAAACGCGCCCAGGCTAGTTCCATACGTGCCGGACGTTCGTCTTTTGGTCCCACACCATCTTTCCAGTGGTAATTCGACACAAAATTTCCTCCCGGATAACGTGTTAATGAAACATTCAGTCCTTTTACTGCTTCCAGCACATCTAAACGAATTCCATCTTCATCAGAAAGTGGATTGCCGGGATCGTAAATTCCTCCATAAACACAACGCCCGAGGTGTTCCACAAAGTTTCCGTAAATGTTTTTGTTTATTTCACCTATTTCGCGGTCGATATCGATTTTTATACGTGCGTTCTGCGCGAATAAACTTCCTGAGAATACTATTCCTGCAAAAAGAAGTAGCTGTATTTTATTCATTCTAAATTTCATAATTGATTTCTATTTAAGTTTCTATTGTTGGTTTATTACTATTGGCCAATCTTCATTATCCCACTTTAATTTCTTTATATTGAGTTTTGGTTTTCCATCATCTTTGGCATCGTAACCGTGGAAAATAAGGTAATCTTCGCCATTAAAAGTGTAGGTTGAATTGTGTCCGACTCCATGCCAGTTTTTATCTCCCTGAAGCAGAATTGTTCCGCCACCACTTGCCATATTTTTTCCGTCTTTATCGAAATAAGGTCCCGGAATGGTTTTCGATCGGCCAACTATCATTTTATAGGAACTATCCACTCCTTTGCAACAATAATCAATGGAAGCAAAAAGGTAGTAGTAATCTCCTTTTTTGAAAATAAAAGGTGCCTCAATGGCATTTCCACCAGCATCAACAGGATTATTATCAACTGATGGCGGATTTGGATCGTTGGACGATTTTTTACGTGATGCAATAGTTGGAATTCGGCTAATGTCATCGGCAACCGACATGGCATCAGGCGCCATTTTAACAAGTTTCAAACCATCCCAAAACGAGCCAAAAGTTAAGTATGGTGTGCCATCTTCGGCAACAATTAAATTTGGGTCGATGGCATTCCAGTTGGTTTTACCCGGCACCGACTGAATTATCTTCCCATGATCAATCCATTTAAATTCAGGATCGTTCGGATCGAGCGTAACATTGGTAGCCAAACCAATACACGACGTATTTTTACCAAAGGACGATACGGAATAATACAGATAATATTGATTGTTGAAGTAGGCAATATCGGGAGCCCACATGTGCCCTTTAAAGTCTTTTACTGCCTTTTTCGTCCATACCGGTGTATCCTTAAAAACAGGTTTTTCAGCTTTCCAGTTTTTCATATCGGTCGACGACCAAACACTAATTCCCCAACCCGTACAAAACAAATAATAGCTATCGTTTTGTTGAATCATAACCGG
>JBFFMM010000225.1:0-4823 GCA_041554075.1 Draconibacterium sp.
ATTTCAAAGGATTTTTGGGACAAAGATGGCGCAAGTATGACTTTTCATATTGACTTTGCTCTTTTTCCCATAAACTTCCTTTACTTTTCTCGAATTATCCCGATAATCCTTCAAAAAATAAAGAAAATTTCTGACTAAAAACAGCGAAAGCTGTGGACATATTTTAAATCGAACTCAGGTTAATACTACAATGCTTGTATCACATTCTATTTTTTCAAGCAGAGAATAGTGGCTAAAATTTCCCGAATTTAAAGGTTGCTCCAAAGTTAAACCCATTTAAAACATCTTTGTCGGTTTCGTATAAATCAATTTCGGATGTAAAACGGTAACTGGCATACAAGGCTGTTCTGAAAAAACGAGCCAGGTTAAATTCCAACTCAACGGACGGTTCAATCACAAAAAATAAATCGTGGTCGTATTCGTATCCCGAATGATAAGGATCAACGTCCCAGTCCCAACCCCAGTCGTAGTTGTCAACCAGTGCAATTCCTCCCATTCCAATTAGTATTGGGAAAGAAAGATGTACCGGTTTTGTGCCGCCCAGAATGGGTTCAACAAACAACCCACCGTAACCACCGGCCAGCATAAATTTGTCGTCCGGATTGATGTTGTTGTAACTTTGATAATCGAGATTGTTCACAAAACCATAGCCGCCAATGCCAATGGCAAATGAGTGGTCGAAAATAAAGGCTCCCCGCGCACCGGAAATCAATGCGTCGCGTCCTCCAATTTGTGAATAGCCCATCGAAAATGCACCATAACCGCCATTACTTTTGCGTTTCGAAAAAATGGTTTGTACTTCGTCGTTGTAATATTCGTCTTGCGCTTTTGCCCAATTAACCGACAGAATAAGCGCTAAAATAAGTGTTAGTTGTTTCATTGTTTTATGTATTTGTTTTCTGAATAATGAACTGTGTTGTTTTTAGAAATGATATTTAAGAGTGAATGCCACATCGAATAATTCAATGTTAAACATCTCACGACCCAATACATCGAAGTAGGGTTTTGCTTCCAATCCTATGGATAAAGGGACTTCGTAGAATAGATATTCTACTCCAGCCAAACCATCGAGACCCGCCAGTAGTGCTGTTCTTTCTTCGTACCAGCTGGTATTGTTTTGCACATACTGTTTGTCCCATTGTTCGTAGCCAAAGTGAACGCCAACACCATAAAAAAAGGTAAGTTGTTCGGAAAAGCTAAACATATCAAACTGATGAAATTCTTTAAATGCATGCAACTGGATTCCATCGTCGCGGGTGGCCAGTAAAAATTTGTAAGAGTTGGCGTCGTTGGTGTAAATACGATATTCAATACCTGAACTTAAGCCGCCTCTAATTCCAATGGCTTTGTTAAAAGTTTGTGCGAATAATGTTGCTGGAAGTAGCAGAATGACTAAAATAAATAAACGTTTCATGGCCAATAAATTTGTTCATTAATTATAATCAATAACGTTACCCGACCCCGAAATATGCGTTTCAATGTTTGGTGTGCCATAATAAAAAACATTTCCGCTACCCGAAATGTGAGCATCCAGCGTATTATCGACCGATACCCACATATTACCCGAACCGGAGGTCGCAGTTTGGCAATTCACAATGGCTAATTCGGAAGCTTTAATTTTGCCCGATCCGCTGATTCCAAAGTCAGCATTGTTTGTATTCCCCGAAATGGTAATTGAACCGGATCCCGAAACCAAAGCTTTAACTAAACCGGCATCGCAGTCGGTAGTAATTCTCCCTGACCCAGAAAGTAAAATGTCCATTTTGTCGCTGCTAAAATAGTCGGTGGAAATAAGACCAGAACCACTAAGTTTTATTGCTTCCAAATTTGGAGTTGTAATATACACTTCCATTGGTCGGGTGTTCCGAATGCTTATGAAATTTTCCGTTTCAATACTTAATCCCCCATTTCGGAAATGAGTTTCAATGTAAGGGATTATATTTTCTTCGGCCCTTATAATCACTTCGTAATTGTCGCCCTGAGTAATGAAAATGTCCAGTTCTCCAGAAGAACTTACTTTGTTAAAATTTGAGGAAATACGTTCTTCCGAAACCTGAACTCCATTTCCCATAATTGTGTCTTGTACACAACTTGTTGCACCTGTTAAAAGTGCAAACGATCCTAAAATTAAAAGTTTAATTGTTTTCATGTGATTAAATTGTTTGTTTTCAAAATGGTAGAATAAGGTCAGGTTTTGAATAAGTTTTAGAAAACAGTGGCTAATTGTTTTCATGGCTAATAACTTGTTCCCGACTCTGTAATTCTTTATCTGTTTTCTTTTACAATTTTAATGACAAGTGAATTTTTTGAAGGTTGCAAAGTGTGCGAAAAAAATGTTGTTTTTTTTGTATTTAATTCGATCGAAGATTGATAGAACCCGAATTGGCCTTTATAAAAAGCCGAGTGGCATCCTCTGTTTTTTCTCCAAAATATCCCTTTTCTTGAGTTGTATTTTCTTTCTCATCGAGTATTTCTGTGTCAACAACTTTAAACGCACTGCTGTAATCCACCTCCGACTTTGTATTTGTAATATCGAAATTGAAGTTTGTTTTCGGATCGAAGTAAATGTTTATGTCCATCGATTTCGATTCAATATTCATGTTGCTGAAATCGGAAGCAACTTTATTAATGTCAATATCGCCATATTCCGAGCGCAAATTTATCCGGTCGATTATTTCATTTAATCTGAAACTGGAAAAACTGCTTCGTGCTTCGAGCAGTTCAATCTGACGAATTCTGAATTTGTCTCGCCGCGAATCGGCATCGAGGTTCAGAATATTCTCGAATTCAAACTCGGTTGATTTACTATTTATGCGAAGTGTTTCTGCATCACGAATAAATAAATCGCTGAAATTACATTCAAGCCTGCCTTGTTTGATGTAGTTTATACTTGCATCGGCAAAATTTAGAATAAGATCGATCTGCTTGTCAAAATTGTGTGCTTTTAAATTTCCATTTGACAAGTCAATATTAATTTCGCCTTTGTAGTCGCCAATATAAATGTCGCCAAATTTGTTCTCTATTTTCAGTCGATTCGAATTGGGCATCCAAACCGTGTAATCTACCTGAATGTTTCCATCCGATTTTAGCAGCGTTTCCTTAAATCGAATCAATTCTTTCGTCAAACTGCTTTTGTTTTTTTCAACATCAGTGCGTACAATTAAATAGTGTTCGCTATTTGTTATATCAAAGTCAATTCCACGGATCGATTCCTCCAGTTTCGAAAGTTTTTTCTCTTCAACTCTGATTTTTATATTAAAAGCTACCGAATCTTTTTCCCAGGTTTTAATTTCAATTTTACCGTATTTATTTAAAATCTCAATCTGAGTTTCAGGCAAAATTTTGAACGTTTTATTAATTTCTTTTGTGTCGGTAAATTGTGCCGTTGCCAGCAAGGGCATAAAAACCACCGCCACTAAAAAATACCTTATCTGTTTTAATTTTTTCATTGTCGTTTCCCCACTGCTAACATTTAATTTGCTCAAGTACGTTATCGCAAAGTTTTAACCTAAAACGGTTGTTTTCAATCATTGCTTCAATTACACTTTTATTCGAGATGTTGTCTTTTAAATCGCTTTTCAAAATTTTATACATCTCTTCCAATTCGGTTAAATCCATTTCTATTTCATCTTTTAAATCGGGAAAAGTATAGTAGCATTTTTGTATCTCTTTTAACTTCTGATCAACCTGATGCGAGTAAAAAGCCTCTGCTTCCATTAATTCCATCATTTCCGGATCTTTTGTGTTGTTGGCCAGGTTGTTGGGCGATATAATTCCTGATTGCCATACCAACACCGAACTAATAGCAACTATTGCAACAACAGCTGCCACCCGCAAAAAGTAATTCCGAAAAGGCACTACTTTTGGTGTTTTTGTTTCTTGCGCTATTTTATTCCAAACTTCAGGCGATGGTTCTCTGAAATCGAATTCATCGCGATTGGCTTTTACAAATTTTTCTAATGGGTCAGTTTGCATATCGTCCATTTTTTTGTTCCTTTAATAGTTCAACAACGCGTCGTTTGGCGCGCATAAACTGGCTTTTCGAGGTCGACTCGGTAATTCCCAGTATTTGAGAAATTTCTACGTGGTCGTATCCTTCCAGCAGGTACAGCGAGAAAACCATTCTCCCTCCTTCGGGTAATTGTTCCATTGCTTTATTCACATTGGCTACCGTAAATTCAGCTTCATATTCTTGGTTTTCTTCCGCCCGGTCGTGATGGTAAATCTCTTCACAATAGGTTAGTTCAACCTTTCTTTTGTTAATCGCATTTATGCAAGTATTTACTACAATTCGTTTTAACCACGAACCAAAATTCGATTCGTATCGAAACGAGTCCAGTTTCATAAAAGCTTGGGTAAAAGCCTCCTGTAGCATATCTTCTGCTTCTTCGCGGTTATTCATCATGCGATAACATACGTTAAACATTGCTTTCGAGTACAATTGGTACAACTCAAACCTGGCTCTGTCGTTTCCGTTTTTACAGGCCTCAATAATCTTTTTATGTATGTGCTCTTTTTGTCCCAATTGCTCGACTTTCAATTATACCGACAGGAAAACGTTTAATGGGTTGCAGGAATCGTATCAATTGCCTGCTTTTTTTTTTATTATTTCTTTACTTTTCTAAAGAATCAGATTTACTACTGTTGTAAATTTTAATCTCAAAAATAGTGAATTGAGAATTGTATTTCGTTTTTTTTGTGTTTTTCATTTTTGAAAAGAATAAAATATTATATTTGCAACCGCAAAAACAAATGGTGGTTGTAGTTCAGTTGGTTAGAACGCCGGATTGTGGTTCCGGAGGTCGTGGGTTCAAATCCCATCA
>JBFFMM010000226.1:0-4818 GCA_041554075.1 Draconibacterium sp.
ATCGCTTATAGCTGCTACTTGTTTACATTTGCTATCCGCTTGCAAATAAGCTGTGCATCCGTTTTAAGCAGTTGGAAATCCTTACAAGCGTACCTGTTTTTCACCTGGTTTTTATTTCTCCGCGTGTTCAATAGCCGAGTTATATCCATCTAAAAAGGCTTGTTTGTTTTCTTCCCAGGACACAACAGCATCAATTAAAAAAGCAATAAAAAGGCCGATGAATAAAAACAGGATATCGCGTTTGGTAATTTTAAGTTTCATGCCAAAAGGGTATTTGTTATTGGTATATGTTTGTTATTAAGTGGCTTAAAAATAGCGAACACTATTTAGAATGGCAAATGTTATGTAAATAAAGTTGGGGATGGGTTGTTGGTTGCGGGTTGTAATCGTACCCCTTTGTTTGTTGTTTTCTATCCAAAATAATGGCTTCAATGTAAAGTGCCTTCGTCTCAATTTTTTAATTTAGGTCTTTATCCAAACATTAGAGTACCTTTACACAAAGGGTTTATACCATTTTTGATTTCAATCAGTCATGACTCCATTTTGCTGCTTTACACCCCAACTCTTCTTCAACAGCAAATTATTTCTTTTTGAATTACGGATTGTCGAGCCGACATGAATTTGTTTTAGTACAAAATTAACAGCAAAATAAATATGAAAAAATTTAGCTTAGGAGTTGTAGGAACTTCAAGAAAAGAAGATGAGAAACGTGTACCCATACATCCCGAACATCTGGCGCGTATTCCGGAAGATATTCGAAAACAATTAATTTTTGAAAAGGGATACGGTGCTCCTTTTGGTATCAGCGACGATTTTTTTGTGGCTCAAACCGGCGGAGTTGCTACTCGTCATGAATTATTAGCCGATATTGGTTCGGTTATTATTGCCAAACCGGTGTTGGCCGATTTACAAGAGATACGCGAAGGAGGATTTATTTGGGGCTATCCGCATTGTGCCCAGCAAAACGACATTACACAAACTGCAATCGATCGGAAATTAACACTAATAGCCTTTGAAGATATGTTTGTTTGGTACGCAAATGGTCAGGCGGGGCGGCATACTTTTTATAAGAACAACGAGATGGCAGGTTATTGCGCCGTTATTCATGCCTTGCAATTAAGGGGTATCGACGGCCATTACGGGAACCAGCGAAAAGTAATAATATTTAGTTTCGGAGCGGTTAGCCGCGGCGCCATTTATGCACTTAAGGCGCATGGATTTCGCGATATTACCATCTGTATTCAGCGGTATGATTACGAGGTGCGCGAAGAAGTGCTGGATGTTGATTATGTGCGCATTCGTGAAGGAAATGCCGGCGAGGCCAGAATGGTAACGGTTGAACACGATGGTACGGTGAAACCTTTATCCGATTTAATTGCTGCCTCTGAAATCATTATAAATGGCACGTATCAGAATACCGACTATCCGGTTGATTTTGTAACCGAAGACGAAAAGGACTCCTTAAAACCGGGAACTTTAATTGTTGATGTGAGTTGCGACGAGGGGATGGGCTTCTATTTTGCAAAGCCTACCACTTTTAAGGCACCCATTCTGCATGTCAATAACATCGATTATTACGCGGTAGATCATACACCCAGTTATTTGTGGGAAAGTGCTTCGCGGTCCATATCTGCCGCCTTAATTGGTTATTTGCCCACTATATTAGAAAATCATTCAGGATGGATGAAAAATAATACAATTCAGAAAGCAATTAATGTGGATGCCGGTGTGATTAAAAAAGAGTCGGTTTTAACTTTTCAGAATCGTTTACCCGATTACCCGCATCACTTTAGAAAGAGTTAAAGGCCGGCAGTTGCAATATAACGTTTAAGTTATAATGCAACTGCAACCGGATTTTGTATTAAAGGCGCCAGGCAATTACCACACTGGTTCGCATTTCAATTTCTGAAGGATTTAAGGTACTTGCGCCACCGGATGAAGCAGCTCCGCGTATCATAATCGATTCGTTTTGCATTTCGTAATTCGGGCGGGTGTAGGTGCCTATCAGTTGTGGCTCTCCATATTGAATATGTCGGATTCCATACATTTTAATACCTGCACTTTCTGTAATTATTTTAGCCTTTTGTTGGGCATCTTCCACTGCAAGCTC
This sequence comes from Draconibacterium sp., assembly GCA_041554075.1. Classification (GTDB taxonomy): domain Bacteria; phylum Bacteroidota; class Bacteroidia; order Bacteroidales; family Prolixibacteraceae; genus Draconibacterium. Next base: position 2,111 of record JBFFMM010000226.1, read on the forward strand.
AATCAGTTTTTCCTTTACACTTTCTTTTTGTTCGGGCGTTAGTGCAAACGACAGTGAAAAATCAGCATTAAAATTGTTTTTTATGATCTCAAAAATAAGGTCGTTTTTGGGGTAATCAGTCACCGTTTTAATCAGTACCGGAATTTCGGCCCGGTAGCCTTTAAAAACCTGTTGCCGCGTAATATTATCGTATTCACGAATTTCCCTGATCGAGTAATTTAAGGTTTTAATGAGGTCTTTGTCGATGCCGTTGCCGGTAAATTCCTTCGTCAGCAATTCTGCCTTTTCCAGCGCCATCTCGGTGCAGCGCGTATAATTCGAGTCGCTTACCGAAATACGAACGTTGTAGATCAATTGTTCGGGAATGAGTTTTACCGATGATTTACCTTCCACCACCAAATCGTCGGGATATTGATTTTGAGCGATGGAACTAAGTGCAACTGTTGCTAAAATAAAAAGAGTGATGAGTTGTTTCATGGTGCTAATTTTTAATGATCGTTTTAATACATCTGTTATTCTGATTGCTGAGCAATACAAAATAAATGCCAGATGGAAGATTGTTAAGTTGGATTGCGTTTTGAAAAGGAGTGAGTTTTTGTCTTTTAACCATTAATCCATTTGCGTTTACGATTGCAAGTTCCTGAAAGTCATCCCGGTTGTCGATGAATAGTTTGTCGTTTACAGGGTTGGGATAAATTTTCGATTTAACATTGTTTAGTAAACGTATAGCAGAAGGTTGTTCCAGAACAACAGATTCGAGAAGAATATATTCGAAAGTAAGGTCAGCTGCCGATTTCCCGAGATCGAATACAATTCGTGCGGCATCATCGTTTGTGGTCATATCGAAAACATAGGAAAAAACGGCAAAGGTATCGGTAACTGAAATACCATTGTAGCCGCTGTAGGCTGTCCAGGGTGAATTTTGTTGCCCCACATACGAAGTTATACTTCGCTCACTGTCTGCTTTAACTTTAAACGAAAGGCGGTACTTTTTCCCGGCTTTAAGAGGAATGCCATTTTTTACCAACTGCACATGCCAGCCTTCGGTTCCGCCATTTGTAATTACTGCTTTTAAGTTGTTATCGCTTTGTTGTAATGAAGCAGACGCAGCATTGGTATATACATTCCAGCCGTTAATGCTTACCGGAAAATTTGAGGAATAAATAGGAGTGCCTGCATATCTGGCTGCTTCAGGCATCGGATTGTGTAGCAAGGCATCAACAAGGTTTTGGTTATAGGTATGCTCACCGGGATTGTAAATGCCAAATCCGGCACTAAATTCCCAGTACGCCCAACTCCATTCGAAGGATTCAAGGTAGCGCGCCATAAAGGTTGTCCACTTCTTTCTCGATGTTTCATCGGCTTTATTGTACGAACCAAATTCGCCAATATGAATCGGAATATTCTGCTGTTCTTCAATGGCTTTTAAGGGAGCAAAATCATTCTTAACAACTTGTCGTTCGGTTTCCGTATCCGTCCATTCAGTGCCCAGCCAGGCATCGGCACCTTCTACCCATTCTGCACCCTGATGTGTAAACTGAAACGGATTATAATAATGAATTGTAAGAATGATATTGTCATCATCGGGCAACTGAAGCTTTGATAAACCTCCCAAACCGCCATATTCGGCAGTGCCAATTAATACAATTCTATTGGGATTGTTTTCGCGAATGGTGTTTAAAGCATCTGCTAAAAAAGTGTTCCACTTTTGGGCTGAGATGTTTCCGTGTGGTTCGTTTAATATTTCAAAAAGAAGGCTGTCTGGATACTCAGCAAAAAACTCAGAAATTTGTTTCCACTGTGCCAGAAAACGAGCTTTGTTACTTTCAGGATTTTCAAATAGCGCTTCGTGATGGTGCATGTTAATAATGGCATATAAGCCCTTGTTTAACGCCGAATCAACCACTTGTTTTATGCGGTTCAGAAATGTTGCACTAACCGTATAGGGTGATGTCGCTAAACTCCGGGCCGCCGGTTCCCACCGAATGGGAATACGAACGTGGTTAAAGCCCAAATCGGCAATCATCGCTGCATATTCAGCTTGCCAGGGATTTCCCCATTCGGTTTCGGAAGGAGCTTCAAACATATTCCCGTAATTAATGCCACGCCCGAGTTTTTGATTTATTTCGAAAGCTTTTTCGCGAGTTTGTGCTGAGGTGATAAAAAAGAGAAATAGAGTTATAGAAGTTAGAATGATTTTCATAAAGTTGGTTTGTATTAGTTGATACAATTATACTGAAAAATATTTGATTGTAACAATTACAATAAGTTGAGGTCTGAAATTAAAAGCCACTAACTTTTAATTAGTGACTCGTGGTTATATTTATTTCAATTACATAAAGAATTTTCTTTATTTCTTAAAAATAAAACCAAAAATTTTACAAAATGTTCTGGAGTTTATTTCAAAAAATGTATTCTGTTTTTTCCTTTATTATTTTACTCCAAGTTTTTTTGTTTCCTCTCGACCAAACCCATTAATTAAAATTTCTTTATCAGTAATTGAAATAATAGAGTAGGCATTTTCTGTTTTGGTATCAACCATTCCTTTCAAAGTAATAAAATGTATCCCATTTTGCAGAGCATAGCCGCCTGCATGGTTGTGTCCGTTTATCCAGGCTTTTACACAAGAGTATTTGTTCAAAACAGAAAGTACTTCAGTCGAATTCCAAAGTGTATGCGCTTCAAGTGGCAGCAGCGGGTAATGACAA
>JBFFMM010000227.1:0-4800 GCA_041554075.1 Draconibacterium sp.
ATTTGCATCTTTTTCAATTGCAGTAAAAATCTTTTGAAGGAAGTCAGGAGAAACAACAACAGGAAGCAATCCGTTGTTCAATGCGTTTCCTTTAAAAATATCGGCAAAGAAACTGGAAACCACAACGCGGAATCCATAATCGTAAATTGCCCAGGCAGCATGTTCGCGACTCGAACCACTACCAAAATTTTTTCCACTTACCAGAATTTTACCTGAATAAGTTGAATCGTTTAATGGAAAGCCGGCTTTAGGACTTCCATCTTTTTCGTAACGCCAGTCGCGGAAAAGGTTGTCGCCAAAGCCTTTGCGTTCCACAGCCTTTAAAAAGCGTGCCGGAATAATCTGGTCGGTGTCTACATTCTCAATGGGCAGTGGCACTGCCGAAGAGCTTATTTTATTGAATTTATCGTATGCCATTTTTGTTTATATTTTATTCTAATTTTTGATACCACCCCGCCCCGGATTTCCGGGGCACCCCTCCTTCAGGGAGGGGAAATTTATCCTCCCTGAAGGAGGAGTACTTCGACAAAGTCGAAGGGAGGTGGTTCTACTATCATATTATAACATTTCTCTCGGATCGCTGATTACTCCATTAACCGCTGCCGCTGCTGCTGTTAATGGACTTGCCAAAAGTGTTCTTGCACCGGGGCCCTGACGTCCTTCGAAGTTTCTGTTCGATGTTGAAACCGAATATTTGCCTTCCGGAATTTTATCGTCGTTCATAGCCAAACATGCTGAACATCCCGGCTGACGAAGTTTAAAACCTGCTTCTTCCAAAATTTCAACCAATCCTTCTGCAATAATTTGCTTTTCCACAGCTTTCGATCCGGGAACCAACCAGGCAGTAACATTATCTGCTTTTTTCTTTCCTTTTATAAAGGCTGCAAATTCACGGAAATCTTCAATTCTACCGTTGGTGCAACTTCCCAGAAATACATAATCGATTTGTTTTCCTTTCATGGCTTCTCCTTGCTGGTAACCCATGTACTGCAACGATTTTTCGTAAGTTGTTTTGTCGCTTCCTTCCATTCCTTCAGAAGTTGGAATGGTTTGCGAAACCCCAATTCCCATTCCCGGATTGGTTCCGTAGGTAATCATTGGCTCAATGTCGGCTGCATCAAAAGTCAGTTCCGTATCAAAAATTGCCCCTTCGTCCGATTTTAATTCAGCCCAGGCTGCAACTGCTTTGTCCCAGTCTTTGCCTTTTGGAGCAAATTGGCGACCTTTAATGTATTCAATAGTCGTTTCATCCGGAGCAATCATTCCTCCGCGTGCACCACTTTCAATACTCAGGTTACACAAGGTCATCCGGCCTTCCATCGTCAGGCTTGTAATGGCCGAACCTGCATATTCAATAAAGTGACCAGTTCCGCCGCTGGTAGATATTTTTGAGATAATATAAAGTGCAATGTCTTTTGCGGTTACACCTTTACTTAATTCACCGTTAACGGTAATTTTCATTGCTTTAGGTTTGGGCTGCATAATACACTGGCTGGCCAAAACCATTTCCACTTCGCTGGTACCAATACCAAAAGCAATGGCCCCAAAAGCTCCGTGAGTAGAAGTGTGACTGTCGCCACACACAATGGTCATTCCCGGCTGAGTTAATCCCATTTCAGGACCAATAATATGAACTACGCCATGTCCTTCAGAACCCAAATCGTGGTGAACAATTCCATGCTCGGCACAATTGGCTTTTAACATTTCAAGCTGATTGCGTGAAAGTTCATCTTTAATCGACATGTGCTGATCAATAGTCGGTACGTTGTGGTCGGGAGTAGCAGTGGTTTTCTCCGGACGGAACACTTTCAATCCGCGGTTTTTTAATCCTAAAAAGGCAACCGGACTTGTTACTTCATGTATAAAGTGACGATCGATATACAATACATTTGGGCCGCCTTCGACCTGTTTTACAACGTGTGCATCCCAAATTTTATCAAATAATGTTTTTGTTGTCATAATCTATAATATTCATGTCATTTCGAAGGAGGAACGACTGAGAAATCTGTTTGTTAGAAGGAACAGATTTCTCACCATCATTCTTCAGGTTCGAAATGACAGTGTTTTGTTATTTAATTCGCTACAGGTAACTTGTTAATGGCATCCAAAAATGCTTCAACCGATGCGGTAATAATATCGGTATGGGCACCAAAGCCATGGAACATCTGATCGTCGTATTCTACCTGCATGTGAACTTTACCAATATCGTCGCTACCGCGAGTGATTGCCTGTACCAAAAATTCTTCGATTACTACCTCACGGTGAAGAATCTGTTTGACTGCTTTAATGGCAGCATCAACCGGACCATTACCAGAAGTTGTTGCATCGAATTTTTCGCCTGCTATAATCAATCGAACCGATGCCATTGGTTTTAAACTTTTACCGCTTACAACCTGCAAATAGTCCAATTTAATACGACGTTCCTGACGTGTAGCATCGCCTACTAATAAAGCAATATCGTCATCACGAATGTCTTTTTTCTTATCGGCCAGTTTTAAAAATTCTTCGTACACTTCATCCAATTTGGACTTGTCTAATGTAAAGCCAAGTAATTCCAAACGGTGTTTTAATGCTGCACGTCCGCTGCGTGCTGTCAATAATATTGCCGACTCGTTGATCCCCACATCCGTTGGGTCCATGATTTCGTAATTCTCACGATTTTTCAAAACGCCATCCTGGTGAATACCCGAAGAGTGTGCAAATGCATTACGACCCACCACTGCTTTGTTGGGTTGCACCGGCATATTCATTAATGTTGAAACCAAACGGCTTGTTCCGTAAATCTTTTTGGTGTTGATTCCGGTATCAATTCCCAAGGCTTTGTAGTGTGTTTTTAAAGTCATTACTACCTCTTCCAACGATGTGTTTCCGGCACGCTCTCCAATTCCGTTGATGGTAACCTCTGCCTGACGGGCACCATTCATAATTCCTGCCATGGTGTTGGCTGTTGCCATTCCCAAATCGTTGTGGCAATGGGTTGAAATTACTGCTTTATGAATGTTCGGAACATTCTCCATTAAGTATTTAATCTTTGCACCAAAATCCTGGGGCAGGGTATAACCCGTTGTGTCGGGAATATTGACTACCGTTGCACCGGCTTTAATAACCGCCTCAATAACACGCGCCAAATATTCGTTTCCTGTACGACCGGCATCTTCAGCATAAAACTCAACATCTTCGACGTATTTTTTTGCATATTTAACGGCTTCAACTCCACGTTCTATAATGGCTTCCGGATTTGAATTGAGTTTGTGGTAAATATGAAAATCTGATGTTCCGATACCCGTGTGAATACGACCTTTTTTAGCGTATTTGAGTGATTCGGCTGCAACATCAATATCTTTTTGTACTGCACGGGTTAAGGCACAAATGGTTGGCCAAGTAACCGCTTTCGAGATCTCTACTACTGATTCGAAATCGCCCGGGCTTGAGATTGGGAATCCTGCTTCAATCACATCTACTCCCAAATCCTGCAATGCCTTGGCAACTTCAATCTTTTCTACCGTGTTCAACTGGCAACCGGGGACTTGTTCTCCGTCCCTCAACGTTGTGTCGAAAATGTAAAGTCTGTCTGTCATGTCAATTTATTATTTGTTATTATCTATTTAGTATTTCTTATTCTGTTTACCCCCTGTTTCTGCCTTGTTCCGATAAATCGGAATCTGCGGCCTCAACTGTCCCCCTAATTCTAGGGGGACAATCGTTCTAACAATCGTTTGCGGTTGTTAGATAAGATAGGGGGTATTAAAAAAGCCATTCTCTATTATGAGAATGGCTTTTAATTTTTCCAATATCGTTTTTCAACATACCACTCTCAATTCTGTCTTGTAAGAAGAAGAATACCAATGAGTAGGCTAAGAATAGATATGTTGATGTTTTTCATCATTTACTTACGATTTCCTGCAAATATCAAAAAATAATTTTAAAATGAAAATAAATAGGAGGTTTTTGTACTAAAAATTTAGAATAATACCGAAAACTCTGTTTTTACTTAACGTTGAAGTAAGATTGGTTCAGCGTTCAGTTGCAGTTTCGAGACCTTCAAGGTTATTAAAACCTTGAAGGTCGACTTTGTTGTTATCTCGACGAGGGAGGAGGAAAGATCTGTTGCAGGTTGCCGGTTACAAGTGATTGATAACGAATGACTTTTCATGTTACTAAACATAAGCTCAAAATTTTGTTTTTACGCAACGCTTTTTTACTTTTAAACATCTAAAACCCAATAATGTATTTAACCCAATCGTGAACAATACCTCGTAATACTCAAAAAAAAACAAACCGTTTTTGAATCGTAGCCAGGCTACACTGTTCAAAAACAAAAGTTGCTTTTGCAACAAGCCCCGACCTTTTAAATGCGCTCTTACTTCCCGATTCCCGGGAAACTTATTTAAAAGTACTTTGTACGAATTACATTGTACTCAATTCAAATTTTAAAAATTAAGAAAATGAAATTCAAAATTTTAAAACTATGCACAGCTGCACTGGTATTTTTATTTATTGGTACTAGTTGCGAAAAAGATGAACTGGATTATGCCGACGAAAGCATTGAAATAAGTTCTTTGCCTGAAATATCTATTTATAAGACCAAAGGAGAGTATTTCAATTATATCTGTATTAAATTAACATCAGAAGGGATACCCAACGCAATACCCGACCTGCGCCAAGGGAGTTCTCCTGAGCCTCCTAACAGGTATCGTTTAAAAAGTGGATATGTAGTTAATGTGGGTGGTTCAATTAGAGATGTTTACACCGATATTACGTATAAAGAATATATTGACTATAATGCAAAAAACGATATTG
>JBFFMM010000228.1:0-4798 GCA_041554075.1 Draconibacterium sp.
CCATCTTTGTCCCAAAAATCCTTTGAAATAACCCGCTATTCCTTCAGTATTTTCGAAACAAATCTAGTGCAATTCTGACTTTCTGTGAAAATATTTTAGAGTCGAACTCAGGTTAATATATATTGCAAATGTCAGGAAGTGGAAATTTCCTCTTCCTGACATTTATACAAGCTAAGCGAAACCTGGTTTCGTATTTTTCTGATCAATAGATTAATCTAAAACCAAAAGTCATCGTAGACTTTAGCTTCACCAGACAATAAAGGACGGAACAAAAGTCTCTGTTTCCTTTAAATATTTTATTTTTACTTGCGAATTAACTAAACAAATATGTACAAAATAGTCTTACTTGCCTTGTTCTCAATGGCCTTATTTTCTTGTTCAAATCAAACTGGCAATATACTAAGCTCTCCAAATGGAGAATGTGTTTCGGAGTTTACGCTTAACGAAAAAGAACAAACACTAAACCTAATTTTTAAAGGAGATACCCTACTGAGTAAAATCGATTTAGTATTAACTGAGAGAGAAACATCGCTGCTTAAAAATGTTGAAATTGTAGACAAGCAAACTTCAACTTTTAGCGAAAGTTGGGAAACCGTAAATGGTAAAAACCAACTAGTTTTAAATGAATACAGCCACTGTGTTTATAAGCTAAAAAGTGTAAGTGGAAAAGCCTTTGATTTGGAATTAAGAGTTTACGATGCAGGATTTGCCTATCGTTTTGTGTTTCCCTTAACGGTAAACGAGATTTTCGAAAAGAGTACAATTCATTTTGGAGGCGATTATCGGTTTTGGGCTTATAACGGAGAAAATCATAATGTAGGTCGGGTTAAGCTTTCGGAATACGAAGAGAAAGTGGTTCGGAACCCGGTAACCTTTAAAACCGAAAACAGTAAATATATCACCATTCACGAAGCGGCCATTTTTGAGCATGCACCTTTTGTGTTAACCAATTCAGAAAATAACTCGTTTAGCTTAATGCAGGAAGTTATTTCGAAAGAAGCCACACGCACATCGTGGCGGGCATTTGTTTTGGGCGAAAAACCGGGAGATTTAATCGAATCTAATTTGTTGGTGAACCTGAATGAACCCTGCAAAATTGAAGATCCTTCGTGGATAAAACCCGGCCGTGCTATGTGGGATTGGCGAGTTTGGGGCTACACTGCTGCCGATGGATTTCAGTATGGTTTAAACACCATTTCGCATAAACGTTTTATCGATTTTGCAGCAGCAAATAACATACAATATTTATTGATTGATGCCGATTGGTATGGGCCGGAGTTCGACGATAACTCGGATCCAACAAGCGCCCGCGAAGGCGTGAGCATTGAGGAATGTATGGCTTATGCCAAGGAAAAAGGTGTGGGTGTAATTCTGTATTTAAACGATGTGGGAGCCAATAAATTTGGATTGGAACGAATTCTTAAACAGTTTTCAGATTGGGGAGCTGCAGGTGTTAAATATGGATTTATGCGAGGATCGATCAAAGAAAAAGTAATAAACACCCGGCGGATTGTGGAAATGTGTGCCAGGTATAAACTAACAGTAAACTTTCACGATAACCCGGTTGCACCGAGTGGCGATCGCCGGACATGGCCAAATTTGGTAACCAAAGAATTTGGGCATTCGCAGGCCGATGCCAAACGGTCGTATTACCCGGAAACAATGGTAACCGCCCCCTTTGTAAACATGGTGGCTGGACCGCTCGACTTGTGCAACGGTTGGTTTGCTCTGGAAAGCGCCTTTACCAGTAATCGGCCAAAGGTTTTTGCTGAAATTCCGGGAACGGTAGCTGCCGAAGTGGCTAAATTAATAGTGGTTTACGGAGGTTGTTTTGTATTGCCCGATGCACCCGAAGAATATTTAAAAAAGGATGACCTTTTTGATTGCATACGAAACATGCCGGCACATTTCGATAGCTATAAAGTATTAGATGGTGAGATTGGTGATTTTATTTCAGTGGCACGAAAATCTGGCGACGAATGGTTTGTAGGTTCTCTTACAAATCGTGGACAACGAGAGTTGACCGTTAACTTTGACTTTCTGGATACTGATAAAAAATACATGGCAACTTTTTACGAAGATGCAGATGATACTCACTTTTTAGACAATAAAGAAGCTTATCGTGTACGCAAAAATATACAGGTAAATAAAGGCACTAAAGAAAGTGTTAAGCTGGCTCCCGGTGGCGGAAACTCAATATGGATTAGGCCTGTTAGGTAGCAAGATTTTTGTTCAATAGAAATGTGCTAAGCTGCGAAATAAAGGTTAAATGTTGTAAATTGTCGCGAATAATTGAATAAACAGAATATATGAATAATTCCAAAATGGCGAAATTTCGTCAGTTTCGTATTCAGCATAAATATGAAATTCTATTGGTGAGTTTTCTTGTTCTTCTCTTTGGAGATATTTTTTTCCCAGGCGATATGGATCCGATGCCCCTACTAGTGTTGCAAAATGTGCTGGCAAGTTTGGTTCTTTTTTACGGAAAAAAATCATGGCGGCTACCTTTGGCTGGTCTGATTATATTTTTAATTTCTTTGGAAGTATTGGGTTTAATGGTTGATATTCCAAAAAGTAGGTACATGTTTAGTTCCGCTTACATTATCTATTTTCTGTTTCTGTCGGTTGAAGTATATCGTCAAATTCTGGTTACAAAAGAAGTTGATTTTGGAATGATTGCAGCAGTATTATCTGGGTTTATTATTCTTGGTTTGATAGGAGGTTCTGTATTTGCAATTATCGAAATAGTAAATCCAAACTCATTTAATAATTTGGCGGTGGGAAGAGGAGGTATTTCTGACTTGATGTACTTTAGTTTTATTACTATTCTTAGTATTGGATATGGCGATATAACTCCTGCTAGTGATCTTGCGCAAAAAATGGCCATGTTTTTTGGATTAATCGGGTATTTTTACGGGGTAGTAGTTATCGGAATTATTATGGGGAAATACGTCTCACGAAAAAAATAGAAAACATTATAAACGAAGAAAGCCGTTTCGGTATAAGGAACGGCTTTCTTTTTTTATAGATATACTTATACCAATAACACATCCAAATGAGCGATATAAATTGTTTCTTTTTTCCATCTTCTTTATTAAATACAAAGGCAACCAACAATTATAATTACATGGCAAGAGAACATTTACTTTTTCCTAACGTTAGTACTCCAACACAATGTTCGAAATACAATTGAATTATGAAGAAAATACTTGGATTATTAATTTTAGTGGCTGCACTATTTGCTGGCTGCAGCGACAACGACGACAACAACAAGGGAAGCAGTACCCTGCGTGTAAACTTAACCGATGCACCCGGTGATTACGAAGCGGTATTAATCGACTTACAGGGCTTGCGCATCAACCTTTCGAGCGACTCAACAGAAGGTGCCTGGTATGATCTAACGCTCGACACCATGGGGCAAATCGACCTTTTGATGTTTACCGATAGCAATTCGATACAATTAACCGAAGAAGAAATTCCGGAGGGTTATCTTTCGCAAATGCGTATGATCTTAGGCGAAAACAACGAAATTGTTGTCGATGGCGATACCCTGGAGCTTCAGACTCCATCGGCACAACAATCGGGGTTAAAGTTTAATGTAAAAGCCGATATTGCTGGCGGCAGCACTTTTAATCTGCTCATTGATTTTGATGCCGAAAAGTCGGTGGTAAAAAAAGGGAACGGCGGTTATTCGCTAAAACCTGTTATTTCTGTTATTACCGAATAGCCGCTGCTGGCGCGGATTGTAATCCGTGCCTCAGCCATAGGCTAACATTGTTATTTTCAATCCATGCGGATTGCACACCGATTGCAAATTGGCGCGAGCGAAGAGTGTCAGCAAAACGAAGACGTTTAGGAAAGGAGCGGAGACAGCGTAGCGTACAAACCCCGCAATGCCATATCCATTTTATTGGCAGCAGTTTTATTCAATAATATTTTTCAATTCCTCCAAATCCTTTTATCATTTTGTTTGCTTTGGTTTTGGCTATAAAATTGTTCAGGCGTTTCTCAAATTCCTCCGGTCTTTTTCTTGCACTTTCGATGTACGCAATCCTGATTCGTTTATAGGATTCAGACATTTTCTGAAAATTTTCCCAGGTATGTTTATCCGTTTTTAATTTCTCAACAATATCTCCTGAAAACACAAATTTTTCTTTTGTTACTTTTTCTATGTCTTCAACTACCGACTTGTGAATCAGACCATTTTCAAGCAACCATTTAAGTCGTTCCTTATTAGGCTGCGAATACGATGAGTTGTTTCTTCTTTTACAAAAACGTTGTATGGTCGATTCCTTGTTGAGTGATTTCACCGTCGTGTCAATCCATCCAAAACACAGCGCTTCCTCCACTGCGTCGTTGTACAAAATCCTCTTTTTCCCGGTTTCTTTTTTTGGATATTCCAACCAAATATCATCCCTTGTCTCAAAATTGTTTTCGAGCCATTTTCTCCAATCCTCTCTGTTGGTAAAATATTTGGTTTCTATCTCTGTCATTTTTTTAATTGCTGCCAATTGTGGGTGTAAAAATAGTCCTCTGCTGGATTTGTACTCCGTGCCTCAGCCTTAGGCTAACCTTGTTATTTTCAATCCTTGCAGATTGCACACCGATTGCAAGTCGGCACGAGCGGAGGAAGTAATAATACCTGCTGGAACACTTATTAAAATTGATAAAATCATATCCATATTTTGTGTTTTATATTAAATCTTGTACTTTTTCAATCAGTAAAGGAAGGTTTAACTCAATTCCTTTTTCAATTGTTTTTGAAGCAACTTTTCCAACCCAAATCATTAGTTTTTTA
>JBFFMM010000229.1:0-4770 GCA_041554075.1 Draconibacterium sp.
CAGAGCATAGCTATGCGCCTTGTCTCCGTAGTTTTTCTGAAATGTTGATCAGAATAAATTCTGCTAACTGGATTGTGTATAGAAGGATACTACTCCACCGGATTTTACAGGTGATCCCGAAAAGTTGTATTCCTTTACAATAGCGCATAAAAAAGGGGAAATGTTCAGTACAAATCCCCGTGTAATATTTAAAAAAAGAAGTTTACTCTTCAGTAATAACAATCTTTTCAATTTCATCTCCTTGTCTGATATCATCAATAATATCAAGTCCTTCATAAACTTTTCCGAAACAAGTGTGATGCCCGTCGAGATGTTGCGTGTTTTCTCTGTTGTGACAAATAAAAAACTGAGAACCACCGGTGTTTTTGCCGGCATGAGCCATTGACAGAACACCTTTTTCGTGATATTGGTTGTTTCCATCCAACTCGCAATCGATCTGATAACCTGGTCCACCAGCACCTGTTCCATCAGGACAACCTCCCTGGATTACAAAATTTGGAATCACTCGGTGAAAAGTTAATCCATCATAAAAACCCGACTCGGAAAGTTTTACAAAGTTGGCAACTGCACCCGGAGCATCTTCCTCGTAAAACTTAACTTTTAAAACTCCCTTTGAAGTATGAATCTCTGCTATTTTCATATTTATATCTTCTTAATTTTTGGACAAATGTAGAAAAATTGGGCTTATTTCAATAAATCCTGTTATAAAGTGTTATAACGGAAAGAAGGAGACTCAATAGTCTCCTTCCTAAATGTTAACCCCCAAACACACAATATGGGATGAATCCCAAATGCTTTACAAAGATAGACAAAATTAGATAAGTTCAAAAATGATTTGAATGATTTAACCTTTTTATGCATTTATTAAGAGACGTTTAGATCTTCTTCTTTTTTCAAAAAAAATGGTTTTTCTTTTTGTTCGGTTAAATGTATATTAAATCGGTAGTATAATATTTAAGCATTTTCTTTTAACTTTAGGGTTTATAATAGTAGAATTATGACTATAAAAAGTATATCGTTTTTTTTGTTTGTGTTTCTGACATCAATACATGTTCAGGCTCAATACCCAACGATTAAAGGCAATCTGGATAAAAAGGTAAAATCATTTTTGGAAGAAAATGCCAATGAGTGGAGAGATATGAATGTTCCACTTACTGATGGCAAAATTTTATACGATTTAATTATCGAAAACAATTACACTTCAGCAGTTGAAATTGGCACTTCTACCGGACATTCGGCAATTTGGATGGCCTGGGCCTTAAGTAAAACGGGAGGGAAATTGATTACCATTGAAATTGATAAAACCCGGTATTTGGAGGCAAAAGCCAATTTTAAAAAAGCGGGAGTTGCGAAATACATTGATGTGCGCTTGGCTGATGCACATGAATTGGTACCGAAACTTGAGGGTGAATATGATTTTGTTTTTAGTGATGCTGATAAATACTGGTATAAAAATTATTTTATCGCCATGGATCCAAAACTAAAAGTGGGTGGCTGTTTTACTGCTCATAATACAGCATCGCATGTGAATGGGATTGGTGATTTTTTAGATTATATCGAAAGCTTAAACAATTACGAAACTTCAATAAATCGGAATAGTCGTTCCGGTATTTCAATAAGTTATAAAAAGGCTGCAAAGTAATTTTAAGAGGTGCTACAGAAAAAGCTGGAACGTAAACTAGGGCTGTTTTCGGTTACAAATATTGTAATCGCCAACATTATTGGTGCCGGTATTTTTACAACCACAGGTTATTTAATGGAGCTGTTGCAGAATCCTTTAATGATGCTCTTGCTTTGGGTAGTTGGCGGTGTTATTGCTTTTTGTGGGGCTATTGCTTTTGGTGAGTTGGGTGCGGCTTTTCCTGAGGCTGGGGGAGAATATGTTTTTATTAGCAAACTATTTCATCCATTGCCCGGTTTTTTAAGTGGCTGGTTGTCCTTAATTGTTGGGTTTTCTGCTCCCATTGCAGCCTCTGCCATTGGGTTTAGTAAATATTTTATTTGGGCAATTCCGGGCTTACAGAGAGCACTGCTGTTGGACAATGTGTTCACTCCTGAATTGTTTAGTCAGCTGCTTGCAATAGTACTAATTTTAGTTTTTGTAGTTATTCATTCAAGAGGTGTTGTTTTTGGTGCAAAAGTACAAAACGGACTTACTTTGTTAAAGATACTATTGGTGGTAGGTTTAATAATTGCCGGATTTACATTTGGAAACGGAAGTTTTCAAAATGCAAGATCTGCCCAACCTTTTGAATATAATTTCGGGAGTTGGAAAACAATAGGTTTATCACTTATGTATGTAATGTTTGCCTTCAGTGGTTGGAACTCTTCAACATATATTGGTTCTGAGATAAAAAATCCGCGCCGTGTAATTCCACGATCTCTTTTTATTTCAACAGGAATTGTAATGGTGTTGTATGTTTTGTTGAATTTGTTTTTTGTGTATGCGGTTCCTGCCAATCAAATGACTGGTGAGCCGGAAATAGGAGCACTCGCAGCCGGAAATGCATTTGGGAAAACTGCCGAATCGGTTATTTCTTTGTTGATTTCATTTGCTTTGTTTTCGTCGTTGAGTGCATTTGTGATACTTGGGCCACGCGTATATTTTAAAATGGCAAAAGATGGTTATTTTTTCAAGTCAATGGCAACAATTCATCCCAAATACAAGGTGCCAACAAATGCCATTTACTTGCAGGGGGCTATTGCAGTAATTCTTGTGTTATCAGGGACTTTCGAGCAGATATTAACGTATATGGGATTTTCTTTGGGACTTTTCCCAATTTTGGCAGTTGCCGGCGTTTTTAAACTTCGTAAGAAAAATATGGGTAATTTAAGGTTGCCGGGATTCCCAATTGTGCATATTGTATTTATTGTTTCAGGAATTGCCATGTTGGTGCTGGCCTATTTCGAACGTCCCATCGAATCGAGCATTGCTTTACTTACTGCACTCTCCGGGATCCCTTTTTATTATTGGTTTAAAAGTGAAAAAAAGGGTAATTCATCGAGTGATGAAAAACCCTTTTAGTTGAGGTTCCTGGCGGAGTCGAACCGCCGTACACGGTTTTGCAGACCGCTGCCTAGCCACTCGGCCAAGGAACCAAAGTGTCATTTTTTATATTTCGAAAGTAGTACACGGTTTTTCCCGACAGGTCGGGACTAGCCACTCGGGCAAGAAACCTTGTACGTTTCGGACTGCAAAAATATAAAATTTTGCAGTTCCTGCAACAGTAAAATATAAATAGACTTATTTTCTAAGTTTTTGCCAATTTGAATTCACATGCGTGTCTGTTTTTGTGCTGTTCCAATCCGTAGCTTTTGATTTTGGATTTTTCCCCTCGTAAAGTTCTCGCTTTTTGCCTTCGATACATTTGTCGCGGCAGCCTCCTTCATTCAAATTACTTGTATTTAAAAACATCGGTAAAAAGGTTTATTTAACTGTTTCGAAAATACGAATAATAAGTTTGAATAATTTGACAAAAGTCAGAATTGTGCTGAGGATTAAATATTTAATAACATGTTTTAGTTGCAAGCTACAAGCCGCTGGCTTCAAGTTTTGGTTTTCTGCCATCGCTAGTGTAACGAGAAATCTGTTTCAAAGTGACAGATTTCTCTCCGTCAGCCAACGGATTGAAATGACAACGAGCTAAATTCCTGTACACTGCATCTGAAGACTATCTCTCCAATGTTACACTCACACATTCCATCTCTCCACCCATTGGCGGATTCATTTTCGAAATTTTGATTGTGGCCTTTTTTATAGCCGGGAATTTCTTGTAAAGTGCATCAAGGGTTCGCTTTCCTACATTCTCGAGCAGTGCCGATTTTATTTGCATTACTTCTTTAATGGTTTCGTAAACTGCCTGATAGTTTAATGCATGGTCCAGATTGTCGCTTTCTGCCGCTTTATCGCAATCGGCTTCTAAACGGATGTTTACTTCAAAGTTATTTCCTACAACCTGCTCGGCTGCAAAATGCCCGTGGTAGGCATAAAATTTCATTCCTTCAATTTCAATAATTCCCATCGCTCTTAAAATAATGCGAACAAAAGTAATAATTTGAACACTGTCTGGCTGTTCTCACAAATCATTTTTTAATTTTGTACTCTTATTCATTTGGGGTTAATACTAACAAAATGGCAGAAAATAAAAATACAGATACAAGTTCGGAGACTAAAAAGGCAAATTTTATACATGCTTATATTGATGCCGATTTGGCTGCAGGCAAAAACGATAATCGGGTTCATACTCGTTTTCCTCCAGAGCCAAACGGATATTTGCACATTGGTCATGCAAAATCGATTTGTTTAAATTTTGGTTTAGCCCAAAAATATGGCGGCAAAACCAATCTTCGTTTCGACGATACCAATCCTTCGAAGGAAGAAACAGAGTATGTTGAATCGATTATGAATGACGTACATTGGTTGGGATTCGATTGGGAAGACCGATTGTTTTATGCGTCTGATTCATTTCAAAAACTGCACGACTTTGCCGTTCAGTTAATAAATGATGGTTTGGCTTATGTTGATGATCAGGATGCTGAAACGATTAGCAGCCAAAAAGGAACCCCTCAAAAACCGGGAATTGAAAGTCCGTTCCGAAATCGTTCGGTGGAAGAAAATCTGGATTTGTTTAAACGAATGACTGCCGGGGAGTTTGATGAAGGTTCGAAAGTACTGCGTGCAAAAGTAGATATGGCATCGCCAAATATGCACATGCGCGACCCAATTATTTATCGTATTATGAAAGCACATCATCATCGCACAGGAGACAA
>JBFFMM010000230.1:0-4767 GCA_041554075.1 Draconibacterium sp.
AAATAGGCCCCAAATGTTCTGTACGACGATGAGTTTTGAACCGTTTCAACAGAATTTTGCCAGGTAGGTTTCCAATCCCAATAGGGAAGGACCTGATCAAAATTAAGGTCTCGAATTTCGGAAATTGTTATTGATGTATTTTTTGGTAATGCATTTATTTTCCCTTTAAAACATTCCAGATTCTTTTCTTTCCCGAAGCCAATTTTTCGATACGATTTTATAGCAGCCGTGTTTTGTTCTATAACTTCCAAAACAATATCAGAAACGCCTTCCTTTTTAAGTAAAGGAAGAATATAATCGTACATTTTCGAGGTGTAATTATTTCCTCTAAATTTTGGAATAACTCCGGTGCCGGCATTGTAGGCTAATTTGTTCCGAATGGCGTGTAAAACAAACCCTACAGGTTTTGAATTTGAAAAAACACCAACAGATTTATTCAGAAGAATTCCTTCTGAATCGATTTTGTCTTGCAGAATTTCGGTGCTCAACTCAATTTTTACAAAGTAATCGGCAAAGGCCCGATTAAAAAGTTCAGCAAGTTCTGCCGTGGAAAGGTTTTCAAGTGTTTTAAACTGCATTATAATTCGGTTTAGTTTTAAAACGTCGACTTGAAAGAAAAAGTGTAGCACAAAAAAAACCGGCAAAAACCGGTCTCTTTTTCATTTTATTATGTCGTTATAAATTTGCCACCCTCGTAAGTGTAGGAATATCTAAAAACTTAATTTTACGACCTTGCAATTCAATCAGTTTATCGTTTTTAAATTCTGATAATAAACGAATAACCGATTCGGTGGCCGTTCCAACCATATTCGCCAACTCTTCACGTGTTAACGAAATTTGTAAAGTATTTTGATTGTCGAGATCGAAGTTTTCTTTTAAAAGAAGTAGTACTTCGGCCAAACGTTCGCGAACTGTTTTTTGTGCAATGTCTGTAATGTAGTCGTTCGCCTCACGTAATTCGCGGCAAACAATTTGCAACATGTGGTGCGAAAACTGCCAATTGCTTTGAATTAAATAAAGCAAAGTTTGGTAGGGCACGTGGCATAAGGCTGCTTCGTCGATAACTTTTGCTGTTGTACAAGCTAACTCCTGACTAAGTAAAGAGCGGTAAGCAATTATTTCTCCTTTTTTTGCAAAACGAATTATTTGTTCTTTGCCGTCGATACCAGTTTTAAAAACTTTTACAATTCCACGGGTTACGCAAAAAAATCCGGTAAGCCGACTTCCTTCGCGATATATTATTGTCCCCTTTTTGTAGAGCGAGCAGGTTTTTTCGTAATTCAAACGGTTAAATTCCTCGTCGGTTAACTTCTTAAACAATTGAAAACCACTCAAATCTGATTCCTCTTCACTCGGCCTTTTGATTGCACTTCTCATTTCTGTTTAAATATTTTTTAATAAAACTGAAACATCTATTTAATTAAAGCTTAAAAATACAATTATCTTCAACATTCGAAAAACTATTTATATACATATTTAGATGATGTATATTTGTGATGTAAGATAATTGAAAACAATTTAAAATTAGGATGTTATGAAGCATGTAGTAGATATGTCGTGGACAGATAAGATCGCTTTTGAAGCCGACATGGATGGACATAAAGTGGTTATTGACGCGTCGGAAGAGGTTGGAGGTAGCGATTTAGGCCCCCGACCCAAAAAATTAATGCTTACTGCACTTGCCGGTTGTACAGGTATTGACGTGGTTATGATATTAAAAAAAATGAAGGTAGAATTTGAAGCTTTTAATGTAATTGTTGAAGGTGAACTGACCGAAGAACATCCGAAGTATTACAATAAAATGAAAATTGTTTACCAGTTTAAAGGCAAAGATTTACCTATGGCAAAATTGGAAAAGGCAGTTAAACTTTCGGAAGAAAAATATTGTGGTGTAAGTGCGGTTTATCGCCAGGCAATGGAAATGGAAACCGAAATTCGCGTTGTTGAGTAAGTTTTTCAGATTAATAAGATATTTTGAAAGCAATCTTTTTGAAGGTTGCTTTTTTTTGTAGTTTTAGTAGTTCAAAAAAAACAGCAAAATGCAACATTCAATAAATCCAATTACAAACGAAGTTGTAAAAACCTACGATTCACACACCAAAGAAGGCATTGTGTCAATAATTAATTCGGTTGATAAAACCTGGCATCACTGGCGTAGTACCTCGTTTATGTTTCGCGGGCAGTTGATGCAAAACCTATCGAGTATATTACGAAGCAAAAAAGAGGAGTTTGCTCTTTTAATGGCGCTCGAAATGGGTAAGGTAAAAAAGGAGGGGATGGCTGAAATTGAGAAGTGTGCCTCGGTTTGTGATTATTATGCTGCAAATGCTGAAAGTTTTTTAGAAAATGAACACATTGTAACTGAAGCAACAAAATCATATGTTTCCTATCGACCTATTGGAACAATTTTGGCTGTAATGCCTTGGAATTTTCCATTTTGGCAGGTGTTTCGTTTTGCCGCACCAACCATAATGTCGGGTAATACCGCCGTATTAAAACATGCCAGCAATGTTCCGGGCTGTGCTGTGGCCATCGAAGAATTATTTCGTGAAGCCGGTTTCCCTGAGAATGTTTTTCGCAGCCTGTTAATTGGTAGTGCTTTGGTTGAAGATGTAATTAAACACAAAGCAATTAAGGGGGTAAGTTTAACCGGAAGTACGCCTGCCGGAAAAAGTGTAGCAGCAATTGCCGGAGGTGAATTAAAAAAATGTGTTTTAGAGTTGGGAGGCAGCGATCCGTATTTGATTTTAAAGGATGCTGATTTGGAAACAGCAGCCAAAGCCTGTGCTGCCGGAAGACTTTTAAATGCCGGTCAGAGCTGTATTGGAGCGAAACGTTTTATTGTTGTTGAAGACGTTTATCCTCAGTTTATCGAGCATTTTACACACGAAATGAATGCTGCACGATTTGGCGATCCATTCGATGCAGAATCAACCATGGGACCAATGGCACGCGAAGATTTACGTGATGAGATTCATAAACAAGTGGTTGATTCAATTAAGAAGGGAGCTGAAGTGATTATTGGAGGAGAAATTCCACGCAGAAAAGGAGCATTTTATCCGCCAACAATTTTGGAGCATGTACAACCCGGAATGCCAGCTTACGATGAAGAGTTATTTGGCCCGGTGGCTTCGGTAATTCGAGTTAAAGATGAGCAGGAGGCCATTAAAGTGGCAAACGACACCGAATTTGGTTTAGGGGCTGCCGTTTTTACTGCCGACACAAAACATGGCGAAATAATTGCTGAAATGCAGCTGGAAGCCGGTGCCTGTTTTGTCAACGATTTTGTAAAGTCAGATCCGCGTTTGCCTTTTGGAGGAATTAAAACCAGTGGTTTTGGTCGCGAGCTTTCGGTGCACGGAATTAAAGAATTTATGAATGCAAAAGCAGTAGTTGTTAAATAGTTTTATCGTCTGATTTATAAGGTTTCCACGTGTAAATTTTTTTGCCGATGAACTGACCCAAAAAGAAGGAACCCACCAAGAATGGAACCAATGTCCAACTGAATTGGAGGTGATTAAGTTTACGAATAAGTATTACGAATGGAACCGGAGCATGAATAGCCAGAAACCAAAGAAAGCTGAATTTACGTAATCCGCCCCGCCAGTAACCAAAGGGCAAATTCACAATAAAAGTTGCCAAACATGCGATAAAAACCTGCCACCAAAGTTCCTGCGTAATTGATTCAGGGAAGAAGCTCATATTTAAATAAATATCCATACTTGGCTACAATAAGTTACAACAAATAACAATCAATCTCACGTCCGTTTTTAAAATCAATATTTTCAATCTCATCAATCTCTTTTCAATCCCTCTTCAATCAAGTCCACCAAAGTATTCACCCAGCTATCTTCTGCATTTAAACTCTCTACCAACTGTAATTTCTCACCTCCGTTTTTTATAAATTCTTCGGCATAATCGTACTCAATTTCAACAATGGTTTCCAGACAATCGGTAACAAAGGCAGGTGCTAAAACCAACATTCTTTGTTTGCCTTCCTTAAGTTTTTCCAAAATAATTTCATCGGAAAAAGGTGTCAACCAATTTTTTGAAAGGCGCGACTGAAAACCAATGGAATAGTTTGATTCTGAAAGTTTTAATTCTTTGGCAATCTCTTGTGCTGTTTCGCAACAAGCTTTACTATACGAATAGTCCGGTACGTTTTCAGGTTTACTTTTTTCATCTTGCCGAACAGGTAGTCCGTGAAAGGAAAAAAGAACGTGGTCAAAAGTTTCGGGCAGGTATTTTTTTGCTTGCCCTGCAAAGGCTTTAACAAATTTCGGGTGTTGGTAAAACTGCCCGATTTTTACCAATTCAATTTTAATGTTTTGTTTTTCAATTTCTTTTTCAACTGCAACAAACGAAGTTTCTGTTGTGGAAAGTGCGTGTTGCGGATAGAGTGGCAACACCACCAATTTTTTGTAAGCGCCCTTTTTTATTTCTGAAAGTGCTTTTGAGTAAGCTGGATTTCCGTAGCGCATTCCAACGAAAACCACAAATTCGTCACCTAATTTTGTTTGTAGCTTTACTTTTAATTCCTCAGATAGATAAATAAGTGCAGAGCCTTTTTTTGTCCACAACCTTTTGTAAAGTCCGGTTGATTTTTTTACCCGAAAGGGGATGATAATCAGGTTTACCAATACTTTTCGTAGTAACCAGGGCAAATCGATTACTCGTTTATCGTTTAAAAACTCGGACAGAAATTTGCGTACAGCCGCTTTGGTTGGCGCATCGGGGCTACCAACATTCATTAAAAGTACGGCCGTG
>JBFFMM010000231.1:0-4747 GCA_041554075.1 Draconibacterium sp.
AAATGTGCGCTATTTCGATGGTTTGGGCGATTACATCGATTACCATTATGTCCCTGATGACAAGAGCCACTCTGCGGTGTCGAAAACACTGGAGCTGGCTTATAACGATTGGTGTATTGCACAAATGGCAAAACAGGCTGGTAATTCAGATCTGGAACAGGAATTTATGCAGCGATCGGAATATTATAACAATGTATACGATCCTGAAATCGGATATATGCGACCTAAATTATCGTCAGGTGAATTCCGAAAAAACTTTGATCCGCTCGACACTTATGGTCAGGGCTTTATTGAAGGTAATGCATGGAATTATGGACTATATGTGCCACATCAACTCGATAAAATGATTGGTATGATGGGAGGGAATGAAAAATTTGGGGAACACCTGGATTCGTTATTTACGATGGAACTGGCTGATAAATACATCGAGAATCATGAGGATATTACCCGCGATGGAATGATTGGAAACTATGTGCATGGAAACGAACCCGGGCATCATATTCCGTATTTATACAACTGGATTGGAAAACCGTATAAAACACAGGAACGCGTTCGAATGATAATGGAAACCATGTACAAACCAAAGGTTGATGGATTGTGTGGAAATGATGATGCCGGCCAGATGAGTGCCTGGTACATTTTTAGCAGTTTAGGGTTTTATCCGGTAACTCCCGGAACTGTTGAGTATGCCTTAGGAAGTCCAATGGTTAAGAAAGCAACTATTCATTTAGAAAATGGAAAAGCACTTACCATTAAAGCGAATAATCAAAGCCGGGAAAATGTGTATGTGAAAAGTGTTTCGGTAAATGGAAGAATGTTAGAGGGGACAATGTTGTCTCATTCTGATATTGTAAATGGTGGTGATATTGTATTTGAAATGAGTAGCACTCCGAATAAATAATGTAAAAATCATTATACTAAAATACCTTCTGTAAAATCGGAATTAAGCAAAGTGTAAAATGCTAAAATTAAGTTGGCTCAATGTCGCTAGGTTTTTGTACTTGGATACTCAGCGAAAGAGTTCTATTTATTGAATTTTATCAATCGAAATTACCGGCATATTTTCCAAATCCCACATGGCATTAATCAGCCCTACTTTTTCATATCTCCACAGGTCTTTGCTGGTAATTTTGCAAACTCCAATTTTGTGTTCCGAAAGAAGCCGGGCACGTTGTGTCCCTGCAAGTAGTGGTGTGTCCGGAGTCCACCATTGTACGCCATCAAAAAAAAGGGTATTGGCGGTGTAACTGTCAGTAATACAACCATTTTTTATAATCAATATGTCATCGTAATCGCCTCTTTTTTCAAATAGTTCCGTCAATTTACTACGGTCGGCATACTTTAAATGGTAGTCAATTTTATTTTCTTCAACCAGTTTTAAACTCGATACCGTTTTATACTCGTGAGGAATATACTCAACTTTTTCAATGGCTTTTGAATAGGAAATCCGACATCGGAACAGACCTTTTTTTGAGCTCGAAGGAACTTTAATAAAATTGGCCAAATTCATTTTGGTGTGTAGTCCAAAATATTCCTGACGAGCCTGGTTGAAGCGGGTGTTGTGCCAATTTATATTGTACAACTGACCATTAAAACATTTAATGGTTTCAAGTAATTGTATTCCCATGTTTTATTTACAAAAAGTAAATCCAAAAGTATGTATCATTTCTGGAGCATTTTATCACTCAAACTGATTCCTGAAAATCAACCCTTGTTGAATGAAATATTATTCAATTGGTAAATATACTTTTTTAAGCAACTCTTCGTACTCTTTTTCTGCTTCACTCATAAAAGTTATTCCACCGCCGCTTTTGTATATTAATTGTCCGTTTTGGTTTTCAATGTAACGTATTAGTACACAGCTATCCAGATTTTTGCCATCGAAATAGCCAAAAACTCCGGTGTAAAATCCCCGATCATATTTTTCGGCAGTTTTAATTATTTCCACCGTTTTCTTTTTTGGCGCACCGCAAATTGAGCCTGCCGGAAGCATCGTAAAAATTATGTCACCAATATTTTCGAAATAATTGTCGGGCAAGGTACCGGTAATTTTAGAACTTACTTGCCACAAATCGCGATGATTGGTTTTTATTCTTTCCAAATAACGAAAATTCTCAACTTCCACATTATTTGCAACAAGACTCATGTCATTGCGGATCAAGTCAACAATTGTATTGTGTTCAGCCACTTCTTTCGAATCGTTTAAAATTAATTCTTTCGAATTTTCAATAGACGCATCCATGGTCCCCTTCATCGGAAAAGAGGCGATTTGGCCATCAATGATTTGTACGAATTTTTCAGGCGAAAAACACACAAATTTATCTTTCAGCAAAATTTTATAACGTGCCGAACTTAAATTAAAAATCTGCTCTAAATTTAAATTTGTTTCGATGGCAGTCGGCTGAGTAAAATTTAAAAGATAAGTGTCGCCGTTATGAATGTGCTTCTGAATTAGCTGAAATCCTTTTTTGTATTCAGAAAAAGGAATCGGTTCAATTTTCCATTTTTTCAGAGAAGCGCTTTCTTCTGCAGAAATGAAGTTTGATGTTTCAGGTGTTTGCCAAAGTAATTGGTTCTTATCTTCTGCCGAAAATAAATGAGCATTATTACCTTCAAAGTCAATAAGAAACACAAACGCTTTCCCCGCTCTTCCGAGTGTGTTCATTTGTTCCGATATTTCTTTTTGAATCTTCATTTTTGTGGCTGCAAAGGTATAAAAAGCATCGACATCTTAACTTTGAACTTTGAACACTGAACTTTGAATGGATTCAAACTTTATTCCTATTTTTACGGTAAATTCAGCAAGAATGGATATTGGGAAGAATATTGTAGAAATAAAACAAAATTTACCGTCAGGTGTTCGTTTAGTGGCGGTTTCGAAAACTAAACCTAACGAAGATATTTTAGCTGCATACGAGGTGGGGCAACGCATTTTTGGCGAAAATAAAGTTCAGGATTTAACTCGTAAGTACGAAGAACTGCCCAAGGATATTGAATGGCATTTTATTGGTCATCCTCAAACCAATAAGGTAAAATACATTGCTCCTTTTATTAGCCTCATTCATGGAACCGATTCGATAAAATTGCTAAAAACAATAAATAAAGAAGGAGCAAAAAACAAACGAGTAATAAAATGCCTTTTGCAATTTCATATTGCCGAAGAATCTACTAAGTTTGGACTGTCGGAATCGGAAGCTGTGGAAATTTTAAGTTCGCAGCAATTTGCAACCTTTAAAAATGTTGAAATTGTTGGCGTGATGGGAATGGCAACTTATACTGACGATACGATCCAGATTCGGAAAGAATTTAGTGTGTTAAAGGGGATTTTTACAACACTAAAAAACAAATTTTTTGCTGAGTCTGCTTCTTTTTGCGAAATTTCGATGGGAATGTCGGATGACTACCTTATTGCGATTGAAGAGGGTAGTACACTAATTCGCGTAGGAAGTAAGATTTTTGGTGCACGTAATTATTAAAACAGACAGATAATAAGATAGGAGTAATGAGTACGAAACTTATTTAGTTGAACTCTAAACTCGAAATTTTAAACTCAAGATTATGAGTAACTTAGAAACTAAATAT
Source organism: Draconibacterium sp. (assembly GCA_041554075.1). Taxonomy (GTDB): domain Bacteria; phylum Bacteroidota; class Bacteroidia; order Bacteroidales; family Prolixibacteraceae; genus Draconibacterium. Next base: position 3,583 of record JBFFMM010000231.1, read on the forward strand.
TTAGGATTAACGCTAAAAAATCCTTTGGTAGCAGCAAGCTCGGGTTTAACCAGTTCGATTGAAAAAATAAAGGAATTAGCCGATGCAGGAATTGGTGCAATTGTATTAAAATCGATTTTTGAAGAGCAGATTAATAACGAAGTAATCAGTATGTTGGCGAAAGACCAACAAAACATGGGCTACCCGGAAGCACAAGATTATATTCAAAATTATTTACGCGATAATACAGTTACCAAACATTTAGAGTTGCTAAAAAAAGCAAAAGAGGCTGTTGATATTCCAATTATTGCAAGTATAAATTGTGTGTCCTCGGCTGAGTGGACAAGTTTTGCCAAAGATTTTGAGGAAGCCGGTGCTGATGCCATTGAGTTGAATATTTTTTACATGCCAACCGATCGGAATGAAAAGCCGGGAATAATTGAGCAGTTATACCTCGATGTGCTGAAAAAAGTTAAACTGCAAGTAACGATTCCGGTTTCGGTGAAGTTTGGTGTACACCACAGTAATATTATTGGCATGGCCGACAAACTAAAAGCAAACGGAGCAGCAGGTGTTGTTATGTTTAACCGCTTTTACGAACCCGATATTGATTTGGAAAAACTACAACTTTCTTCTTCTGAAGTGTTTAGCTCACCAGGCGATTTGCGTCGATCGTTACGCTGGGTTGGAATTGTATCGTCTTCAATAACCAAACTTGATATAGCCGCGTCAACCGGAATTCACGATGGAGATGCTGTAATAAAACAATTGCTCGCTGGTGCTCAGGTTGCTCAACTATGTTCAACTTTATATATAAATGGAGCAAGTGTGGTTGAGCAAATGCTGACTGATTTGGAAACATTTATGAAAAAATGGAATTTTAAAACTATTGATGATTTCAGAGGAAGACTTTCATACCGCAATATTCCCGACCCAATGGTTTACGAGCGTTCGCAGTTTATGAAATATTTTTCGAACCGAAAATAATTTCCTATTAAAATATGACTTTAACGAAACCGGCATTTCTTCTCTTACTTACTTTTATATTGGGAAGTGCCGGTTTTGTTATGGCACAAAGCGATGTTCCTGTTATTGAAAATCCTGATACAACAACATTAACTTATTGCTCGGATTCTGTTTTGGTTGCTCCAAATATTTCTATTCAGAATATTCAAGTGAATGAAGC
>JBFFMM010000232.1:0-4718 GCA_041554075.1 Draconibacterium sp.
AAGAGCATTTTGTGGTGGTTTACAAAATTCACAAAGGAAAAGTTTATGTTGCCGATCCTGCTTTTGGGCACTTGGAGTATTCTGAAAAGGAATTTTGCGAACGCTGGATTTCAACCGTTGCTAATGGTGAAGAGAAGGGAATTTGTTTGTTATTACAACCGTCACCCGAATTTTATCAGGAAGCCGATGAAAAGGTTATTCGTACCGGTTTCCGGTTTGTGTTGAACTATTTGAAACCTTATCGCAAACTCGTTATTCAGCTTATTTTGGGTTTCTTTTTGGGAAGTTTGATCCAGTTGGTTTTGCCTTTCCTTACTCAAAGTGTAGTTGATATTGGTATTAATAATCAGGATATTGGATTTATTTACCTCGTTCTTATTGCGCAACTGGTTTTGTTTATCAGCCGCATGTCGGTGGAATTTATACGCTCCTGGATTTTGTTGCACATCAGTACCCGAATCAATATTTCAATCATTTCCGATTTTTTGATTAAATTAATGAAATTGCCACTTGGCTTTTTCGACTCGAAAATGATTGGTGATATACTGCAACGTATTGAAGATCACGATCGCATTGAACGTTTTTTAACGGCACAATCCATCGGGGTTTTATTTTCGGTATTTAGTTTGGTAATTTTTGCCATTGTTCTGGCTATTTACAGCTGGACGATCTTTTTTATCTTCCTGGTAGGATCGGCGCTTTATTTTGTCTGGATATACATTTTTATGAAACGCCGTCGCGAACTTGATTTTAAACGATTTTCCAAACTCTCGGAAAACCAGAGCAAGTTGATCCAGATTATTAATGGTATGCAAGAGATAAAACTGAACAACTACGAAAAAGAAAAACGCTGGGAGTGGGAGCGTGTTCAGGCAGGGTTGTTTAAGGTGAGTGTGAAAAGTTTATCGTTGCAGCAATACCAGGATGCGGGATCGGTATTTATTAATGAGACAAAAAACATACTTATTATTATTATATCGGCAACTGCAGTAGTAAATGGTGAATTAACTTTGGGTATGATGCTGGCTATACAATATATAATAGGGCAGTTAAATTCTCCGTTACGCCAATTGATTAGTTTTATGCACAATGCACAGGATGCAAAAATCAGTTTGGAACGTCTTGCCGAAATTCATGATAAAAAAGATGAAAGTGAATCGAGTGCTGCCAACGTGCAACTATTACCCGAGAAAAAAGATATTTCCATTTCAAATCTTGTATTTCAATATGAAGGCCCACGCTCGCCAAAAGTTTTAAATAATATAAGTCTTGAAATACCTGAAAATAAAACAACAGCTATTGTAGGGACAAGTGGAAGTGGAAAAACTACACTGATTAAATTACTGCTTGGTTTTTATCCTCCGGGTAGTGGCGACATAAAAATTGGCGGAACACGTTTGGCAAACTTTTCTCCCAAAATGTGGCGAAACAATTGTGGTGTAGTCATGCAGGATGGATTTATTTTTTCCGACAGCATAGCCAAAAATATTATTGTAAATGATGAGTTGGTTGATGAAATACGTTTGTTGAATGCTGTTAAGATGGCTAATATTCAGGATTATATTGAATCGCTCCCTTTAAGTTACAATACAAAAATTGGTCAGGAAGGAGTTGGGTTGAGTCAGGGACAAAAACAACGCATATTGATTGCGCGTGCCATTTATAAATCGCCCAACTATTTGTTTTTAGATGAGGCGACTAATGCACTTGATGCAAACAATGAGAAAATGATTATGGAAAACATGGATCAATTCTCGAAAGGAAAAACTGTTGTGGTTGTTGCTCACCGCTTAAGTACGGTAAAAAATGCCGACCAAATTGTTGTGCTCGAAGCAGGAGAAATTGTAGAACGCGGAAATCACGAAGAGTTGATCGCTAAAAAAGGAAAATATTTTGAACTGGTAAAAAACCAATTGGAACTCGGAAATTAGAAGCCCCATCCCGACCTTCCCCAAGGGGAAGGAGGACGAATGTATTTGAAATAGAATAATGGAAAAAGCTAACAAAAATAATGTTTCTGAATCTTTCCCTCAAGAGGGAAATCCCGAGGGGAAAGTGGGCTCAATTGAAATCCGGTCCGGTGAAGTGCAGGAAATTCTTGGGGGAGTTCCGTCGGGGATGGTGCGCTATGGTATATTGGTTTTTGCAGCCATTTTTGCCTTGATTATTGTGTTTAGTTTTGTATTTAATTATCCCGATATTTTGCGCTCAAATATTGTGGTAACCACTGAAAATCCACCTGCTTCATTGGTGGCCAGAGCAACCGGAAAAATTCGCAGGCTTTTTGTAAAAGATAAAGAAAAGGTAGTTGCCGGACAGATGATTGCATTGATCGAGAATCCTGCAAACTATAACGATGTATTGGAATTGGATAAGTTGATAACCAGTATTCAGCCATTATTTGATACAATGAATTTTTCAATTGAAACCCAGTTCAATAAAAGTCTGCAACTCGGAACGCTTCAAGAATATTATTCGCAGTTTTTAACCAAATATGAAGAGTTAAAAGAGTTTAATCAACGAAATTATTACAAACTCAAAGAAGAATCGTATAACGATCAACTAAAAAATGCCAGAATATTATACGACCGTCTTTGGGAGCAAAAAGTGGCAGTTGACAAAGAGTATAAGATTAAAGTGCGAAATTACGAACGTCAGAAAAAGTTGCTGGCAGGCGAGATTGTTGCAAGTACAGAGTTAGAAAAGGCTGAATCGGAGATGCTCTCAAAAAAGTCGGAACTGGATGGACTTCGTTCTGATTTAGCGCAAAAACAAATCGATATCGGTGAACTTGATCAGCGAATAATAGAAAACGATAAAGGATTCCATGATAATAAAATTCAATACGAATCGGCACTGATTGAGGCCTTTACTAATTTGAAAAGTGAAGTAAGCAATTGGAACCTTACTTTTTTAATCAAATCACCAATTGAAGGAGTGGTGTCGTTTAATAATTTTTATGCTGAAAACCAAAACCTAAACCAAGGTGACAGGGCTTTTACGATTGTGCCTGAAAATGTTGGTGAAGTTGTTGGGAAGGTGGAGTTGCCGGTGCGGGGGTCAGGAAAAGTTAAAGAAGGACTGGATGTGAATGTGAAGTTTGATAATTATCCATACATGGAATTTGGGCTAGTTCGCGGGAAAGTAAAAAATGTTTCGCTGGTACCTGAAGATAATTTTTATATGGTAGAGGTGGAATTCCCGAATGGATTGATTACCAATTATGATAACAACCTTCAAATGCAAAATCAGTTAATGGGGCAAGCCGAAATAATCACCGAGGATTTACGTTTAATCCAACGCTTCTTTAATCCGCTAAAAGCTTTGTGGAAAGAAAGAGTGAGTCAGTAGTAAGGGGTAATTCTCAGTCACAGTCACAGTCGAGAACAGTATTGTACTGGAATTTTTAAATGTCTATTTCAATGGTGTCCGTTAAAAATTAATAAACGGTATGAATTCATTGAATTTATTAAGTTCCTAAGGAACTTCGAAATAATGGGGGGTGATTTTAATTCTACCCATATTCCGTTCCTGACGGAACTGTCCCAGCGGGACAAGATGTTGGTAGAGATGAGATTATATAATCGGACAAAAGTTCCGTAGGAATGAAATGTTATTTTACCGGATAACAATGTACTTATTTACATCTTTCTTTTTGTTTTTCAACTTCGTGCTTTCGTGCTACAGCTTCCAATCCTTGCATTCGCAAAAGCTCTGCAAAACCTGTCATCCCGATACCGATGAGTCGCGAGAGGAATCTCTATATTTTCACCGGGCAGTAATAATTTTGAATTTAAATCAATCATCTTACATCAACATCAATCTTTATCAATTTTGCGTCAATTTACCTTCTTCCTAACATCCCTCTGCTTCAACTCATTCCAATCTTAATTATTTGAAAAAAAAGCTTAAAACCCATTGTAAATTAATTTAAAGTTGTACTTTTGCGAGCCGTTTTAGGGGGGAAGTGTGCATTTTCGTCTCGAAACGATTGATTATTAAGGATTTTTGCATATTTTTGCAGTCCATTTTGAGAAAAGATTATTAACTATATAAAAAACAGGTAGTTATGCCAACTATTTCACAGTTAGTTAGAAAAGGAAGACAAAGTAAAGTGGAGAAAAGTAAGTCTCGCGCTTTAGATTCATGCCCACAACGTCGTGGAGTATGTGTTCGTGTTTACACGACTACACCCAAAAAACCTAACTCAGCAATGCGTAAGGTTGCAAGGGTAAGGTTAACCAATGGTAAAGAAGTGAATGCCTACATTCCGGGAGAAGGCCACAACCTACAGGAACACTCAATTGTGCTTGTTCGTGGAGGTAGAGTAAAAGACCTTCCAGGTGTTCGTTATCACTTAATTCGTGGTGCTCTCGATACCGCAGGAGTTGAAGGACGTACACAACGTCGTTCGAAGTACGGTACCAAAAGACCAAAAAAATAGAAAATAAAAAAGAGTAATTAACGATTGTTATTTCTAGTGGTTTGGTTGAGTAAGTAATTCTCCCTAATGTCTTCCGGAGAAAAGCTGAAGACCGCCTTAAGGGCAACCGATTTAGATAACACTAAAAAGTTTTAAAATGAGAAAGTCGAAACCAAAGAAGAGGATCCTTTTGCCGGATCCAAAATTCAACGACACTTTAGTAACCAGGTTTGTGAATGACCTTATGGTTGATGGTAAAAAATCAACAGCCTACACCGTATTTTACCAGGCTATT
>JBFFMM010000233.1:0-4683 GCA_041554075.1 Draconibacterium sp.
ATTTAATCAGGTAGGCTTCGAAAATGTGAAAATCCTTCTGGGTGGTTACAACTATTACTCTAAACACAAAGATGATTTGTTAGCCACTGAAAATGACGATGAATATTTTATTGGATTTGCCCGTCACGATTATGCTGAAATGGCCGCTCCAAAAGAGGGTGCAGCAGTTAACGAAGGAGCTGACAAAAACGAGGTGCAGGTGCAGCGCAGGAAAAAATCGAATGTGGCTGCCGGTGGTTGTTAATGAACAAGGAATAGCATTTCTTTAAAAGGATACAAAATACAAAATCCCGAAGATTAATTTCTTCGGGATTTTTATTGGTTAGTATCAGAATGTCAAGTTTTCTATTACAATACTTCCATTTCAACGCAAATCAGCCGTTGAGGCTCCAACAGAAATATAGAGTACCTTTTTTTATAGTACGAATTTGTGCTAGTCCACATCCCAGTAATTTGAATCATCGGTTTTGGCCGGAATTATTATTTCTTTACTTTGTCCTCAGGTAATCAAAACACGTTTAGATGCTTTACGAGCAATTGCTGGGCTTTTTACTTCTGTATCAGGGAAACTAATAAATTACTGAGCAACTTCGTCACTTTTGTAATCTTCCAATTTCTAATTTCAACCCAAATGCGTAAAATATCCACTTCTCCTGTTTTCTACTTTACAACATCCAAATTAAAAAATATATTCCCGTTTTAACAAGAGGTGAAAGATTTATTGCAAAAGATATTGGAAACACTTAACCTACATGACTTAAGTGTCTCACCTTTTCGTAATCGAGAATAGTGATGTGATTCCCCTTGTATTCAATAATTTTATCCTTAACAAAATCCTTCACCACACGCGATAAGCTTTCTTGTGACATACTTGTGATACCTGCCAGATCTTTTTTCGACAACGGAATTTTAAACGATTTTCGTTTGTAAATCCGTAGACTTAAACAAAGCAGAATATCAGCAAACCGCCCATGCAGCTGTTTTAATGTCAGACTTTCCATTCGTTCATGCGAGAACAATATTTCATCGCTTAAGTGCCGCAATATTTCTGAATTAAAATCGCAATTTGTTTTAATAAATGAATGAATAGAGTTTATGTCATGCAAACAAACACTGATATCTTCACAAGCATAAACCGAATAGTTGTAAACATTTTGGTTATATAAGGCATGTAAGCCAAGCAGTTTTCCTTTGCTTTCCAATGCAAGAACAAGTTCTTCGTTTGAGTGTTCGCGACAAACCTTCACCAATCCCTTTTTAATGTATGCGATGTGTCCGGCAAGCGCACCTTGTTTTATAATTGTCTCTCCTTTTTTAAAAGTAACCTCTACTCTGTTCTTATTAATTTGAATCAACTCATCGCCATTTAACTTTTTAAATGGAGCCGACATACATTGACACTCAACACATTTTTTGACTTTGTTTAACGGCATAATCCTTCTCGCTTTAATTTTTGCAAGATAATCAATTTGTTAACATTTCAATATTACATCAATCAATGTCTTGATTTAAATCAAAACTTATGATGAGGATGTAATACGACTTACTTGAGTCGCTAATACTGAATTTTTTCTCTAATAAAAGAATCAACTCCTACTTTTGACCAATTGATTTAATAAGTCAAAATTTAAACGTAATAGGACATGAGAAAGGCAATCATTTCAATGATCGTAGGATACAATGTATGTATACCTATCCAATACCGGATCAAACCAATCGCATTCGATCCAGGCCAAAATCAGCTCCTGAAATATCCCGATTTTAAAACAAAATAATAATCAATAAATGGCAATTTTTATCATTCTGTTTCCGAAACAGAAGTTGCCGGTATTTATTAAACTATTCAATAATCTATAAAATTTGTACACTATGAAAAAGTTTGTTTTTTACACTTTATTACTTGCATTTGTTGCAGCATTTTCTTTTACCGGATGTAAATACGATGATGAGTGTGACTGCTCAGATTCTGAACCGTTGGCATACGAAACTCTTACAACTTATCTGAAATCTGTTGATATGGATTTGGACAAAGTGTTAACAAACGCCGCGGGTCAAAAATTCGTTATGGCAGCACCTGCCGATGGTAACCTTAGTGGAAAATATATTATCGATATCCGTTCGGCAGAAGCATTTGCATCGGGACATATTGAAGGTGCGCACAATGTAGCATTTACAAATATTTTAACCGAAGCCAACAAAGCTGATAACCCAATTCTTGTTGTATGTTTTACCGGACAAACAGCTTGTTACGCTACTTCTTTACTTCGCCTTTATGGTTTTGAAGATGCTCAGGCATTAAAATGGGGAATGAGTGGATGGAATCCAAATTTCGACAGCTGGACTGCCAACTGTAAAGACCTTACTACTTCAAGCAACTGGACAACATCGGCGAATACTCCCGGCGAATTTGACGCTCCGGAATGGATAAGTACCAGCACCAACGGAGCTGATATTTTGAAAGAAAGAGTGGAAGCTGTTGTTGCTGCAGGATTTAAAACAGCAAAAAACACTGACGTACTTGATAATTCGGGCGACTATTACATAAATAACTTCTTTTCTGAAGCACATTACACTGGTTTCGGTCATGTTGCCGGGGCTTACCGTATCAATCCGCTTTTAATTGACGACTGTAGCAAATTAGATCCAAGTGGAAAAATCGTAACCTACTGTTATACTGGTCAAACATCAGCAGTAATTACCGCATACCTGAATGTATTGGGTTTTGATGCCTACAGTTTAACTTTTGGTATTAATGGTATGAGTACTTCAAATCCATTCTGGACTGCCGGAGACGGAGTAACAAATCATTGGGGATATGATTCAAAAGCAAAAGATCTTCCTGTGGTAACCAACTAAAATAAGATGAGGAAATCGTTGATTTTAATCCTCTCTATTATTTATCAATTAAAAGATATAACCATGTTACGAAAAATAATATTAATACTAATTGCCACTGGCTTTTTGGGAATTAACGCCCACGCACAGGGATGTTCCGAACCGGCATCGGAAGACGGAGTGAATGTATTCGGATTCTTACAAGCCCAATACGATTATGGTTTTACTGAAGGTGATAATACTTCCACTTTTGGATTTAATCGCTCCCGAATTGGGGTGATGGGAAACATTCCTTATGACTTTAGCTACTATGTTTTGCTCGAAACCAGCCCGTTTAAAAAAGACGGCCCTAAAGCTTATTTACTCGATGCATTTATTACCTACGGCCGTTACAGTTTTGCCAAAGTTAGTCTCGGATCGTTTAAATCTCCTTTCGGACAAGAACTGAGCACACCTTGCCACGCCTTGCACACCATTAACCGCTCTAAAGTGGTTAACGAACTTTCAGCTCCCGATCGCGATATGGGTTTAATGCTTCTTGGAGGTTCGGATACAACTTTATTCAGATACGCAGTGGCGGTAATGAATGGAACCGGATTGTTGGTGGAAGACATGGACAAATACAAAGATATTGTAGGAAGAGTACTTGTTCAGCCAACCGACTGGATGCACGTGGGTGGTAGTTTTCGTTTTGGAAAATCGGTTAACGAAGATCCAACTGTTGATGCCGACCAAAGAAGCCGTTTAGGTGCTGAATTTGAAATAGAGAGATATGGATTTTTAGTACAGGCCGAATACATTTGGGCCGAAGACAAAGGCTCGTACCTTGTTGGTGGCGGTTGCGGAGGCGATCCTGAAGTTGTTCAGGGAAGTGTTGAACGCGAAGGACTGTCGATTATGGCTCTTTACAATACACCGTGGAACTTGCAACCTGTAATAAAGTACGAAAACTACAACAGCGATATGAGCCTTGGCAACAACAACATGGAGCATGTTACCACCATTGGCTTCAACTATTTCTTTAATGAATGGACTCGTCTTCAGGTAAACTATGAGTACAAAGCTGAATGGTATGGCGAAATAGACAATGATATGTTGATGGTTCAGCTACAAGTAAGATTCTAATTTTAATTATTATTTGATATGAAACGAAATAGATTTTTCCTTTTTGCCCTGATTATGTTGGTAGCCTCTGCCTTATCGGCTCAGGATTTGATTTCTGCCCTCGACCTTGCAAAAATTCAAAAAAACAACGATGTTGTAATTATTTGTGCAACTGCAGAAGATGGTTATAAAGTGCATATTAGCGGGGCGGTAAGCATTCCTCATACCTCGCTTTACAACAACGAACCGATCCGTGCAGTAATTAAACCTGCTACTGAAATGGCCAAAATACTTGGCGAAAATGGAGTTTCGACTGATAAAACTATAATTGTTTATGACGAAGGCTCTGGCAAATATGCAGGCCGTATGTACTGGATGTTGAAGTACCTGGGTGCTCCGAACGTTAAAATGCTCGACGGAAACATAAAAGCATGGAAAGCCAAACGTAAGCCAATTACAGGCGCTCCTGCAAAAGTTGCAGCCACAACATTTACAGCAAAAGCAGATGCTTCGCAACTGGCTAAAATGGACGAAGTTAAAAAAGCCTCTGGCAACTCGTCGTACGTAATTGTTGATGCACGTACTCCCGAAGAATATGCCGGAACTGCTGATTCGGAAACATTAAAACGCAAAGGTCATGTGCCGGGCGCCGTAAATGTAAACTACGAAACTGTAATGAATAGTAAAGGCGAATTAAAAAGTAGAGAAGAACTTGCTTCCCTATTTGAGGCAAAAGGAATTACA
>JBFFMM010000234.1:0-4678 GCA_041554075.1 Draconibacterium sp.
AACCGTGGGTATTAGTTTATAGTGAGATTTTTGAAGATAGGTCGACTGCCCAAAAACGAGAAATACAATTAAAGAAATGGAAGAGTAGAAAAGCTATTGAAGAGCTGATAAAAAAGGTTTAGCGCATCCCGATTATCTCGGGAGGGTCACTGGTTCGAATCCAGTAGTTCCCACAAAAAAAGGTCGACAAGAGTCGGCCTTTTTTATTTTTTGCAATATGTTAACCAATATTTACTATTTTTTTACATCATCTAATTGTTTTTTTGTTGAAGAATAATCCATTGTACTATCTTTCTTTTTTAATTTGGTAAACAATCTCCCAATATTCTCAGAAGGAGAAAAGCTTACAATTCTTATTGATGACGCTTCGGCGCGCATTAAATCATTGTTCTCGGTTAGGATTGTGTTAACAGGATCAGCTTCTTCCTTTTGCATGCGTATTTTTAACTGGGGTTGATAGTCTTGAATAAATTGCATGTTTTCATTTGCCCGATCGATGTCCGACATTTGGCCCGGAGAAACCCTTACTTCTGGAATATCAACGTTTTCAGATTCCAGTTTTACGATGGGGTTGATCAGCAAAGTATTTACAGGTATCATTTTTCGGTGAAACGAAATGTGCGAAAGCACAAGTGTATCGCTTGGTGCAACCCAAAAGGAGAAAACACCGTTCGACCGGCTTATGTCTTTTTCGAAATTACTTAAATTTACGATGTATACATCTGAAATGGGTTGGTTGTTATGATCAACAACTTGTCCTTCAAGTAGAAATGTCTTGATTTGAGCTGAAGAAATTTGACACACTACCATAAAAAGTATAAATATAAGTAGTCTCATAATTTTAGTCTTCTATTTCAAAGTTCGTGAATAAGTTTCTAAAATGCCATTTTTATAGTATAAACATTGTTAATTGGTAAGTGTTGAAAAATGTTGTTATTATATTTATTTCCAGTTAATGGTAAAACCCCCGATATATGTTCGGGGCAGTCCCTGTAATAGTGCAGCTATTTTAGTTTCTTTAAATATCAAATATAAAGCCCGAAGTCAGAAGTTTTGTAAATGAGTGTATTATCGCTCGATAACTCTTTATTTCGGTCTTCAGACTTCCGACTTCAAAGCAACAAGTATTCTTTTATCAAATTTCATTCGAAATCTAAAAACCTATGTATTTTGAATGCATAGTGGTTTAGTTTCGTATTGATGTTTTATTGCGAAGTGTATAAATGCTATACATATTCAATTTTAACTTTTTTGAAAAATTTATGGATAAGTAGCCTTACAATACGTTTTACCACAAACTTTCTTAGCTCCAGTTCCAGTGGCTGGTCTGGGTCTTGATGCGCCCAGTTGATGCGGGTTCCTACAATAATATCGATGTAATCGTGTTGCAATAATAATTTTACTACTTCTTCTGGAGTGCTGTCCTGTAAGCGCGTGTCGCTATCGTAATTTTCCAGAATTTCTTCTACCTTCCCAAGTGTTAGTATTCCTTCTGTTACCATTTCAAAACCTTCCATTTTTGCACTTGGCGGCAAGGTATTCAGGTTTTTATTCCCATGTTGAATTTCCACGGTGAGGTCTAATTCGCGGGCAATAATCTCGGCAGTGGTTCCTCCGCAGATAATCTTTTTCCCTTCAAAATCCTGAATGCGATCAACAAAATCGAAATCTTTTATTTTATAAAATGGAGGTCCGGTAATCAACATAAATTTTCGTGGTTCGCGAAAGTACATCACCCCGCAGGTCGTGTCGTCTTTTACCGAAAATTCGTCGTGCATCATGGCCTGGTTAACAATTTTACGTGCCAATTTGGTAGCCGAAATGTCTGGCATTCTATTTACCTGGTTCAATGTAAATTCTTCGATCTTATTCGTTCCCCAACCCATTGGAAATCGTTTTTCGCCTAGTCCGGATTGTGTTACCCCATCCGACATAAAAATAATACGGTCTTCTTTTCGTGCCATAAACTCTTTGCACAACAACACCTTTCCTGTATTTTCTTCTCCTTTAATGGTGAGTTTATATTCTTTTGGTTGCATTGAAACGCCGTTTCTGAGTACCAAAATTTGTGGATTATCGTAATTTACTATGCGCACACGACCTTCTTCGTCCAGTTCGATTATTGTAAATGTGGCGTAACTTTCTTTTCCATCGCTGCTTTTGGGCAAGGCTTCCATAATAATTCGGGCAGCCACTTCGGGTTTGGTATGCAGTTTTGTGTATTTCAAGGCCATGGTAGCCGTTAGGGTTGCCAGTACGCTCGCTTTTATGCCATGCCCAATTCCATCGCTTAAAACCATAATTGTACGTCCTTCTTCGCGAATAATACACGATTGGAATACGTCGCCACAGGCCATCTCGCCTTTGGGACGTTTTTGTTGCACGTCAATTTCTATATGATAATCAGGATTATTTGTCGTCACCATAATTGTAGGTTTCAATTATCGAATTTAAAAGTTCTTCGGTTTCTGCTGCATTTTCGCCCAACAGAAAAGCCACTTTTTGTACTGTCTCAATATTTTGTTTGTTTATGCGACGAATACGGTTTATGATTTCATCCTGGACCAACATTGGTGTCGACATATCGCGAAAAACAGCACCTACAACCCGGTTTTTGTATAAAGTAAGAACAGTAACATGTAACAGATTATTTTGGTGTTTTAAATTACGTTCGAGCATATCTTCGCCCGAAACAATTATGCTTGCTAACATTTTAAAAACGATTTCCGGTACCAGTCCTCTAACATCAGCCCCGGTTAATCCCGGGATGGTTTCGTAAAGCTCTTCTATTTCTTCGCCCATTAGTTTTGCGAAGCTTTCGTTTGAATCAACCACCTTAAAGTTTTTGTCCATCATAATAATCCCCGACGAAATTTTATGGATCATTTTTGATGAAACTTCCATCGATTCCTGTGCTCTTTCCAGTCGCTGTTCTGTTTTCTTTAATTCGGTGATGTCGTTTATGGAGCCTACAATGCCAACTATTTTGTTATCCTTGTCGCGAATAACAGCTTTGTTCAGAATAACGTTATGTGAAGTCCCATCTCCATGCCGTACTTTTGTGTCGTATACCTGAACATCGGGGTTGTTTATTAATTCATTGTCTTGGTGCGCATATTTATCAGCCATTTCCTTAACATGCACCTCGTAAATTGTTTTTCCTACAATTTGATCTTTGGTTTTTCCGGTGAATTTCTCGTGGGCAGCATTACACATCTGATAAATTCCTTTTGTGTCGCGGTAGAAGATGGGAATTGGCAAGGCATCAATAATTTTTTGATGAATTTCGGGGTCTTCGATGTTTCCCGTAAGAAAAGATTTTTTATCGTAAATCATGATTTGTTTGATTCTTCAGTTTTTGTTTCTGAAAAATAAGGATTTTCATACTCAATTAAAACACTTACTTGTTTTTAATCATTTTAAATTTGGAAGAAGATGCATGGAAACAATGTAAATGATTTGAGGTACAACTATATTTGTAGCCAATAGATTAAAACAAACAAAAAGAGTGAAGCTGACTGAAATAATAGATTTAACCAATGCAACGCTGGTAGCAGGAAATACTGATGAAAACCACGATTTGCAAAAAGCTTTTAGTTCCGATTTAATGAGCGACGTGTTAACCCTCGATGACGACCATATGTTACTAATTACAGGTTTGTCGAATGTACAGCTAGTGCGTACTGCTGAAATGGCTGATATTGAAGTGGTTGTTTTAGCACGGAACAAAAAGGCTACACCAGAAATGATAGAACTTGCCAACGAAAATGGCTTGGTTTTATTGGAAACTCCCTATTCCATCTTTCGAACAAGTGGCATACTTTATACAAATGGGTTAAAACCGGTTTATTAATTAATGAAATTAGAATTTGAAATAAGAAGTGGTGATTTTAGCAGAGCAGGTAAAGCTTCGAGCCAAATTAAAAAAATGCTGAAACAATTGCATGTTGATCCAAAGGTGATCAAACGCATTGTGGTTGCAATTTATGAAGCAGAAGTGAATGTGGTGGCACACTCAGTTGGAGGAACATTAAATGCCACCATCGACGATAAAGGAATTTTCATTGAATTAAAAGACAATGGCCCGGGAATTAAAGATATTGACAAAGCCATGGAAACCGGTTTCTCAACCGCATCGAAGAAGGTGCGCGATATGGGTTTTGGAGCCGGAATGGGACTGCCAAATATCAAAAAAAATACCGACGAACTAAGCATACAGAGTAAAGTGGGAGAGGGAACAACAGTTACATTCAGAAATTATTTTTGAAATGGGATTGACGCGTGAAAAGGATGGAGTAGAAATAAGGTTGAAAAGTAGAATAAAATGAAGACGGTTGAAAAATATCATGCCATAAAAGTTGATACTGATAAATGTATGGGCTGTACACATTGTATGAAAGCTTGTCCGACCGAAGCCATTCGAATTAGGGGAGGCGTTGCTAACATAAATCCTCATCGTTGTGTTGACTGTGGAAACTGTTTGCGAGCCTGCCCTGTTGATGCTTTTTATGTCAATCACGATGGCCTTGAACAACTCAAAAATTATAAATACCGGGTTGTACTTTTCCCATCGGTAATGATAGGGCAATTTCCTGAAATTTATACCGAAGGAAAAATTTATGAAGCTTTACATAAATTAGGATTTACACACATTTATGAGGTAGAACAGCCCATTGGC
>JBFFMM010000235.1:0-4674 GCA_041554075.1 Draconibacterium sp.
ATTATAGAAAAGAAAATAAGTGAAACTGAATTTATTTTTTCAGGCAGAGCCGAAATTGATTTATTAAACGAGAAGTACTTCATAGATCTTCCGGAAACTGATGAATTTGAAACCCTTGCCGGATATATCCTCTTTCACCACGATAGTATCCCAAAAATAAATTCCTTAATAAAAATCGGAAAATTCCATTTCAAAATACTAAAGGCCACCAACACAAAAATAGAATTGGTAAAACTCACACTCACAGAGTTATAACAAGCACAAAACCCAAACACAATCCACTAAATTCCAACAACTTATACAAACTAAACTCAGCTTCTTAAAAAATAAATAAATATCGAGGTAAAATAGTTAAAATTGCTATCTTCGTAGCTCGAAAATTTCAAATAAAATTTGCATTAAAATAACTGTAAATCAATGGCAACGTTACAAAAAATTAGAACAAAAGCAGGATTATTAGTAGCAATTGTAATCGGAGTTTCATTGGCCGCATTTGTACTTGGCGACCTCATTAAAGGAGGTTCGTCTGTGTTCCAAAGAAACCGCTTGGAAGTAGGAGTAATAGATGGAGAGTCAATTCAATATCCTGATTTTCAAAAGCAGGTAGAAGAGTTGAGTGAGATATTCAAGCAGAACTACTCAACAAATCAGTTAGACGACAACGCGTGGTCGCAAGTTAGAGAACAAGCCTGGCAAACAAGCATAAGCAAAATTGTTATGGGTGAGGTATACGAGGAACTCGGAATTGAAATCAGTTCTGAAGAGCTTTTCGATATGCTGCAAGGAGCCAATCCTCATCAAATTGTTCAACAAATTTTCAGGAACCCTGAAACCGGACAGTTCGATAGAGCTTCGGTTGTTCGTTTTTTGAAAAATCTGGAGAATGGTGTTGCACAAGATCAACGTGCATACTGGCTGAATCTGGAGAAACAAATTGTTGACGAACGTACCCAATCGAAATACGCCAACATGGTTGGAAAAGGAATTTATGTTACCAACGAACAAGCACAGGCAAGTGCTACTGCTGGGAGTAAAACTGTAAATTTCGACTACGTAACACTTCCTCAGAACTCGGTTGCCGACGATAAAATAACCATTACCGAGAAAGATTTAAAAGCCTACTACAACGCACACCAGAACGACTACAAGGAAGAACAGATCAGAAGAATTGAATACATAACTTACACTGTATCTCCTTCCACTGCAGACTATGAAGATGCTGAGAGTTGGATTAATGATATTAAAAGCGATTTTGAAAAGGCAGCAGATAATGTTCAGTTTGTAAACTCAAATTCGGATGTAGCTTTCGAAAACGTTTGGAACAAAAGAGACGATCTTCCTGAAAATATTGCAACATGGATTTTTGATGAAAAAGCAAAAGTTAATGACGTTTTTGGATCGTATGCAAATGGCGATGCTTTTATATTGGCCATATTGCACAAAATGGAATTGATGCCTGACTCGGTTGAAGCTCGACACATTTTGTTGCCAGTTACAACACAGGCACAAGTACTACCTGCACAAATGTTATCCGACAGCTTAAAAACATTAATCGAAAACGGAGCTGATTTTGCAAAATTAGCTCGCGAAAATTCTTCGGATCAGGGTTCTGCTCTTAATGGTGGCGATTTGGGTTGGTTCCAACGTAATCAAATGGTAAAAGAATTCGAAGATGCTGCATTTAATAATACTACCGACAGTATCACTATTGTTGGAACTCAGTTTGGAATTCACCTTATTCAAACTACAAAACGCGGAAAATTAACTCCACAAGTGCAGGTAGCCTATTTGACCAGGAATGTTGTTCCCAGCACAAAAACATACCAGAATACCTATGCCAAAGCGAGTAAATTTGCCGGCGAAAACACAACAAAAGAAGCTTTTGATGCAGCGGTTGCTGAAGAAAAATTGACAAAACGTGTTGCCAGTGTTGGACAAAACGAACGTCAGATTGTTGGATTAGAAAACGCAAGACCGCTTATCAGAGCTGCCTACGAAGCAAGTGAAAACGATGTTCTACAAACGAATCAGGAGTCTCCAATTTTTGAAATAGGCGACAACTTTATAATTGCAGTTCTTACAGAAGCTACCGAAGAGGGCATTGCAGCATTCGACGATGTGAAAGCACGTGTAGAGTTAGCAGTTACGAAGGAGAAAAAAACAGAGTATCTAGTTGAACAAGCGAAAGCTGCATTAAATGGCGCTACTGATTTAGCTGCTGTTGCAAGCGCTCTTGGTTCGGAAGTACTAAGCGCAAATAACATTAACTTTAACTCGTTCTCCATTCCTGGAATTGGTTTAGAACCAGAAGTAATCGGAACTGTTTCGGCTTTGGGAGTTGATGAGATTTCAACACCAATTGCAGGTAACAACGGAGTATTTGTGGTAAAAGTTACTTCTGAAAACGAAGGTGCCGGAGCCGACATCGCTACCGAAAAAATGCGTTTGGCACAAACAAATAGCTACCGTGTTGCGCAACAAGCTTTCGAGGCTCACCGCAACTCAGTTGAAATTGAAGACAACAGAGCTAAATTCTATTAATAGAAAGCTTGAAAAGATATTTGAAAAGCCGTTCCGTTTGGAACGGCTTTTTTTTTGCTTAATCATTTAAGGAGTACTTGTTTAACGTCGAATCGAAACCCGGCATGCGGAACAACATATAATACCATGCTTTTTAATTCTATTTTTGCAAGTGCAATAAGATCTGAAAGTTCGGATACAAAACAATCGCGATGCAAGTACCACAGAAATACAAATTTATTGTTCAATTAGGAAAAGCATTACATTATTATGGTGTTCCGTCCTACAAATCGGAAATGTATTTAAGTGAGATTGCCGATAAAAAAGGCATTAAGGCAAGTTTTATGGATTTGCCTACTTCAATTCAATATGTGTTTTACGAGGAAGACGAACAAACCTACAGCCATACCGAAAGTGTAAAGCCGGGAGAACTGAACCTGGGTGCATTGTCGCGAATTGTAGAAATTGCCAATAATCTACTCTCCAATAAAATTAATTTTGAGAATGCAAAAATAGAAATTGAGTCGCTTAAAACTTCACCCTTTGAATACGGCAAACTTACCGAGTTTGTTGCTTTTATGACGTCGGCTGGAGCCTTTAGTATTATTCTCGATACCAGCTGGACATCTGCCATTGCAGCATCGTTTGTTGGTGGTTTGGTTTATCTGATCACACTTTGGGCAAAACATTCGGTATATATACGCAGTACGCTCGAATCGCTGGTAGCTTTTGTTGCCACAGTAGTCACCTGCCTGCTATCATTAAAATTTGATCAGATAAATATTTCCATGACCATTTTGGCTTCCATTATTGTATTTATTCCGGGACTTTCGATAACCACCGCTCTGGAAGAGATTACAGCCCGGAACCTGGTATCAGGGACTGCCAAGTTATTCGATGCCCTGGTTTCATTATTTAAGCAGTTTTTTGGAGTTGTACTTGCTCTGGCTATTTTACCATTGTTTGTTGATTTAAACCAGCAAGTGGTAATAAACAACATACCCCGGTGGGCCGATTATTTTGCCATAATAATTCTGGCTCTAAGTTTAACTCCGGCTTTTAAAATCAGACACAAAGATTTATTATTCTGCGTGCTTGTCGGTTTTCTGAGCTTTTTAACCACCACCCTATTTGCTTTTACAGGAATACTGGTCAGTATATTTATGGGCACAATAGTTACCGTAACGGTCAGCAAATTGTTTAGTAAACTAACCAATACCCCGCGCCTTGTATTTTTGGTTCCGGGTATAATTATGCTGGTACCGGGAAGTAAAGCATTCATTGGTTTAAGCACTGTTTTCCTTCACCAAGCCAATGCCTCCGGAAACATGGGGGAACAAGTTTTATACATTTTTATGGGAATAATTGGCGGCCCTTTGTTTTCCGGAACTTTTATGGATAAAAAGCTACAGGAACACAATAAATAATACACGAACAAATACTTACAAAATCTCCACCAAACGAATATCGAAACTTAGCAAAGCATTGGGAGGTATTTTATTCCCTGTACCTTTTCGCCCCCAGGCTAAATTGGCCGGCACCCAAAATTTATAGCGACTACCGACACTCATCATTTGTAAACCTTCCTGCAATCCTTCAATTAGTTCGTCAATTTTCACTTCATCAGGGCGGTTCTTACGGTATGTATCTTCCAGTATTTTCCCATCGAGTAACAACGCGCGTTGATGAAGTAGAACGGTGTCAAACACTCCGGGTTTTGCCCCTTGCTTTTCTTCCACCACTAGGTATTGTAATCCTGAATCGCTTTCAGAAATGCCTTCCTTTTGCAAATTTTGTATTAAAAAATCTTCAGCAGTTTTCCGGTTATTTCCTGCCGAGCCTTTGCTTCTCAATTTCTTTTCGCGTCTTGCCATAGTTCCTATCTAAAATACTAATGATAAAAATACTCATTTTACTAAAAGCAGGAGAGCATATTAAACAAACCTATAATAAATTGTTAACGTCATCCTAAAGTTTAATTTCCCTTCTTATTATCTGCCGCGAAAGTATATATTAGCACGGTATTTGTTATGAATACTACTTTTTAAAAAACCAACTGTTTTACAATACCTAATATTCGGGAGACTACCATGATTTTTAAAATTTCGCAAGTCGTTCTTGTATTGTTGTGTTCAGCCACAACAACTGCTTTTG
>JBFFMM010000236.1:0-4670 GCA_041554075.1 Draconibacterium sp.
GATGAGCGTAGAAAAAGCATTACAATAGTTTGCAGTTGCAGGTTTAGTTTGCAGCAAATAAAAACGAATGGTAAAATCTCAAATGGCAAAATCAAAACTACTTCAATACCATCAAAAAGATTTACTGGAAGCAGGATGTGATGAGGCCGGGCGCGGATGTTTAGCCGGACCGGTTTATGCGGCGGCAGTAATTTTACCACCCGATTTTGAAAATGATCTCTTGAACGACTCCAAAAAGCTTAGCGAAAAACAACGTTATAAACTGCGGCCTCTAATTGAAGAACAAGCGCTTGCCTGGGCGGTAGTGGCAGTGGATAACAAAGAAATTGATGAGGTAAATATTTTAAATGCCTCATTTTTAGCAATGAACCGTGCTATCGGGAAATTAAAAATTACACCTGAACATCTTTTGATTGATGGGAACCGGTTTCGAACAAAAAGTGTAATTCCATATACCTGTATGATAAAAGGAGACGGTCGTTTTTATTCCATCGCGGCTGCATCGGTTTTGGCGAAAACATATCGCGACGATTATATGGCTGAAATTCATGAAGAATATCCAAATTACGATTGGAACAAAAACAAAGGTTACCCTACAAAAAAACACAGGGAAGGAATAAAACAATTTGGTCCTACCAAATATCATCGAATGACTTTCCGCTTGCTCGACGAGCAGCTTTCTCTGGAGTTTTAATTTGTTTTTTTGAAATGAATTGCCAGTCCTGAATTTGCCGCAATTTCAAAACTTAAACTGTTCTCAGTTCCTACTTCTATTTTTTCAATTTTTACCTTGGTTACTGATTCTGAATCCGGATCATAAGAGTAAATTCTTGCTTCATATTTATTTTCCTTGTCAAGAAAATCGGTTTTAAAGGAGAGTTTGTGTGCATTTTCTCCTGTAAGTGAACCTAAAAACCAGTCGTCGCCGGATCTACGGGCAAGTGTGGCAAATTCACCTATTTCGCCTTCCAATACTTTTGTTTCGTCCCAAATGGTTGGCATGTTTTTAAAGAATTCAAGCTCAGGCACAATTTGAATAAAACCATCGGAGCCGGGAACACCTCCGATTACATCGGAAGAGTTGGGAGGGCGGTCGTACCAAAATAGAAACTGCCAAGGACTGTACATCATTACTGCCTTTGCCAGTTGCGATACATGACCTCCCATTTTTTCGGTCACCCGCGGTGCAAAATAGCAGTTGGTGTTGTCGGCGGCACCGGACAGCATTCTTGTAAACAAAGTGGTTAAAGTGTGTGCATTCGAAGGTGCTTCTTCATCGCCTCTTGTTCCTTCCTGCGTCATTAGGTTCGGGTAGGTTCGCGAAAATCCTGTTGGTCGGTATTCATCATGAATGTCAACCATTAAATTATATTTGGCGGCCTTTTTTACCGCCTCGTGCAGCCAGGCGGTCCACTGTTGCGAACCCACCTGTACAAATCCATATTTTACACCTTTTACTCCCCACGATTTAAACAATGGAAGAATTTCATCCAGTTGTTTTTCCAATGCCCTGCGGTTCACATAAAGAATAATGCCAATTCCTTTACTTTCACCATATTTAATTACTTCTTGTAAATCCAGTGGGCCGGGCGAGCGATTAGGGTCAACCGTAACCGTTGTTGCATCCGACGCATCATCGTATTCTAATCCATACCAACCTGCATCAAATTCGACATATTGTAGTCCATTTTTGGCGGCAAAATCAACACAGGCTTTGCCACCTTTTGTAGTTAAAGTTACTTCACGAATCACTTTCCCGGGTTTTATCCACGAAACATCCTCAATGGCACATTTATCGTTCAAATTTGCCAACATGAAATTATTTTCCAGTAACTCGCCTGCCGATTTTCCAATCATAATGGTTCGCCAGGGAGTGGTGTACGGAAGAGCTACTTTTGCCTCGCCATAAAGTTCAGCTTGCAACGAATTTTCTTTGTCGCCGGCTATAAATTTCATTCGGGAAAAGTCAATCAGTCTGGCTTCTCCCAGTGCCACAAAGTATGCTCCGGCCTTTACAAGCAAAGGTCGTTCAGCAGGTTTGTCGATGGAACTAATTTTTTGTTTCCTGTATTCCGATTGCGCCTTGTCTGAAACCCACGCTTCATAATCCCGGGTGAAAGTAAATTTGCTGAGGTCGTTTTTAATCAGAATGGAATCTTTTCCGTTTTCTTGTAAAAGTGAATAATTAAATGCCGCGCCTTCATTGTAAACTCTAAATGTTATTTCAAGTTCACGCTCCGGTTTCACGGTTTGTTTTAAATGAATATTTACTTGATTATAATTGTCGCGAATTTCAGAAAACTCTCCATATACTGGGTTCCAGGTCTGATCAACTTTTGTTTCGGAAACGGAAACTATTTTCACATTCGTACCAAAATTAGGCTCTTCATCAGTCTGCAATCCTAAAAACGAAGGTTGAATTACAATTTCATTTTCGTAATTGACTGAATAATAATTGTCTTTATTCTCATCAATCCAATAGTTTACCACAATTTTTCCATCGGGACTTTGTACTGAAACTGAATGTTGCTGGCACGAAAAGAGTGCAAGAAGTAAGAGGACAAGTAGTAGGTTTTTCATTTGATTGCTGTTGGTTTATTGTTTTGATGGACCTAAATATCAGAAAAAGATGTGAATTATTTTCACCCTCAGGCAACGTTTTATATTTACCTTGCATTCTTAGGGTGTAAACAAAATAAAAACTCAATTCCACTTTTGGTGCAACTAAAAAAAATACTTCATAAAAGTTCGAAAGGCGACAGAAGGGCGCAAAAACAATTCTTCGATTTGTATGCCGACCGCTTGTTTGCTGTGGCCAAACGCTATTCGAATACCTATGAAATGGCAGAAGAAGCCTTGTTTCAGGCATTTCTGAAAATTTTTGAAAAACTGTCTGAATTTGAATTTATAAACGAAGCTGCACTGGTGGGATGGTTAAAACGAATTGTTATCAATCAGGCTTTAATGGACAGGCGAAAAGAGTTAAACACACTGTACAAAGTTGAAACGATTGACGAAGAACGACACGATACAGTTTATTACGATGAAACAAACGGAGAAGCTCTGATTGAGCTGGTGAATGAACTACCGTATGGCTACAAAACCGTTTTTTTAATGAATGTGGTTGACGGGTATGCGCACAAAGAAATTGCAGAGACTTTGGGAATAACGGAAAGTACCTCTCGTACGCAATTTTTTAAAGCACGAAAATTATTACAAAAGAAACTTAATCAGGAATATGGGCAATCTGGAACATAATATAAATGAGGCTTTTGCCGGGCGGGATACCAAAACAAAATTGGCCAATAAAGGGGACTTTTGGAACCGATTGGATACCCATATGCATTCGCAAAAAGGAGTTGCTGCATTTTGGCGGGTAGCTGCTGTATTGTTGGGGATTGTTCTTTTTTCCGGCACCTTTGCCGCTTTACACAATCGCTCGTTGCAGCACATTGAGCTAGAAAAGGCAAAACTGGTGAATGAACAACTTTTAAGTACCATCGATTCCTTACTTCAGCTTCCGGCAAAGACAGAAACCAAGATACAAATAGTTGAAAAGGAAAAGATTGTTTATCGAGACAGATCAATTATTAGAGGGAATACAACGGCGGGAAAAGACTGGGAATTGAAGTACCAGAGATTAGTTGATTCTACAGAAATGGTACTTGCCAATAGCGGGAAAATGTACAAACAGGAAATTAGCCAATTAACCACTGAATTGAATGAGGCAAAACAAGAACTCGCTAAAATTGAAATGGAGGAACAAACTCAATCTGAAAACAAACTGACTGCTCCATTTCAATTAAAAAGCGAACGAGTTGAAGTGGAACTGTTGAAAAAACCAACAGTTAAAACGCCGGAAATGGAAATTAAAATATTTCAGAAAAACTTCATAGAAAACAGAAACAATTTAAACAGTACAATTTTTAAAAAGTAAGCCATGAAAACAATTATTACAGTGCTTTTATTATTTATTATCTCGGCAAGTGCATTGTCGATGGAGGGATTTCACAAAGGAGATACGGTGCGTTATAAATTCGACAGAATGCTTATTGAAGTAGCGAGTACAGACGCCATTCAAAAAGGATTAGCAGCAGAAACAAATGCAGATCGAATCAAACAGATTCAGACAATATTGGATGAAATAACAATTCTTCCTCCTGCAGAAGATGAGCGTATTACCATCACGTTTAAAGAAATGGGTGACGATTTATATGCTTGGAATTTCAAGGAAGTGGAGTTGAACCGGTCGAAAAGAAACACTAAAACTCTGGTTGTTTTTGAGGATGGAACCACTTTTGAAAAAGACTATGGTCGTTACTGTATTTATTTATCGTTTAAAGCGGTTGTAACTAAAATTTATGTTGATGATTTAGCAGATTTAAATAGGCTATTTGAGGATAGTTTTCGTACCAAAGAAGGGCAGGCCGAAGAGTGTTTGAAAGCGGAGTTTGGGGAGAAATACAAAAAGGGATTAAGTGCCTGGATTGATTTAAGAGGAGATACTGCTAAAGGATATTTTCAAGACAACATGAGTAAGAATCTGGACATGCTGATTCTTTCAGGTGGAATTGGATCGGGTTGGATAAAAAATACTTTTGTTTCAGATATTAATTTTAGGCTGGGTGTTTCATTTACTAAAAAAGGGATGTTTAAAAATATTTATGCCA